>JBKQHN010000202.1:0-53189 GCA_052148755.1 Beijerinckiaceae bacterium
GTAAAAAGGATCGTCGTCGCCTTGGTGAAAGAGGCACTTAAAGCGAACGAGATCGCCGCCGCCGAGCCGAACCAGGCCGAGCGGTCTTCGCGCACATGCTGCTCGCCGATCAGCCGGACCGGCACCACGCGGCCGGTCGATATCGTGATCGTCGGGCCGAAGAAGCGCTCCAGCATGAAGATGCCTTCGGCATGATGGCGCAGCGCGCGATGTCGAAAATCAGCGGTAATCGCTTTGGACTCATCAAACCATTGATGCAGCGGCAGATAGTCCCCGGCGGTCCCGCCCCATTTTTTCACCGAGGAGAGCGCGTGGTGATAGCAATGTCCCATTGTCGCCTCCTTAAAACACGTGCTGGGAATAGTCGGACTCCATGTGCCGCTCGTTGTAGTCGAGCGTGATGGTCCGGTCGGCAACATCGAAGGTGAAGTCGCCATAGGCCCCGTCGCTGTTCTCCCAACCGCCATGGGTCTGGCCGAGAAAGGCATAGGCCAGAGTTTCGATGGCCTCGCGGACCGGCTGGGTACGGCGTTCGATCTCGGAACTGCCCCAGACCGGGCTCGCGATTTCGATCTCATGAGGCGGCAGCGCCATAGTCGCATCGCCGGCCCTGGCCTCGATGTTCTCGATCTGACCGCTGTCGCCATAGCCATCGAAGATGACGGTGACGATTTCGATTCCCGCCGCCGCGAGGGCATCGAACAGGGCAGTCTTGTTCGCAGGGAGCAATTCATCCGCCACGCGGATTTGCTCGCGCTCCTTCTGGTCCCATGCCGTGAAATCGAGGGCCGGGACAGGTGCTGTTTGGGTGTCGGTCATGACAGGTCTCCGAAAAGGGAGAAAGCCCGGCACGACGGCCGGGCTTTCGGATGGAAGCGGATGGAAGAACGGGTGCGGGGTGGCCGGAGCCTCCCCGCTGGCGAGCATCATTCCGCCGCGATGGCGTGCGGCCGCGGTTCGTCGGGATCGTCGGAAGCTGCCGCCTCGTCATCTTCGCCGGCGAGGAAGTCCGGCAAGGCCTCGGCTTCGCCGGTCGGCGCGTCAGTCTCGATCCCGGCCAGACGCAGCGGCTCCGGCAGCCAACCCGTGCCGTCGAGCAGCCGCTCGGCCTCCTTGGCCATTTCGGCCTTCTTCAGGTGGTCGATGAGCTGCGCCGACTGTTCGCCCTGCGCCTCTCGGACTGCATCGAGGATGCGGGCCTTTGGAACCCGACCGAGATAGTTGTCGGCGGTGGGCCGCCAGCCGGCCGCGGCCATGTCGAGGTTGACGGCCCGGGCGAGCAGGTCGCCATGGGCGAACGCGCCAGGACGACGGTTCCACGGCTCCTTCACGACGTTGACGGTGAGCGAGGCGCAATGTGCGAAGAGCGCCGCCTGGCTGTCGCCGTCGAACTCCGTCAGCGCATCCCAAAGATCCGCGGGCGTTTCGGGCAACTGCTTACCCCATTGATCGTGCCGCGCCTCGATCGCCTTAGCCGAAGGCGACTCTGCCAGGCCGGGCGCCTGGGCGGCGAAACCCGAACTCTTCGCCGTGATTTCCAGGCAGGTGTCGGAGGCATAGCGATAGAAGGCCGCGAGGCAGAGCGCATGCAGCACCGTCTGGAAGGCGACGTGCGGTTCACCCGCCAGCGCGTCTCGCAGCGCGAGCGTGCGGTGGGCGGTGAGTTCCGTCACCAGCCGGTCGGACAGCGGGCGGATGGCGTCGTCCTCGTCCGACGCCTCCGCCTCGGGAGCGGGCGCTCCGCCGATGGTGATGACGGCGCGCTGGATCGAAGGCGCCGGTTCGGACGGGATGTCGCCGTCCGTCGTGCCATCGCCGCCTCCGACCGGCTCAATCGGCGCTTCATCCTCGGGCCGGACGAAACCGCGATCAATGCGCAGGCCGCCCTCGCCATCGATGCTTACGAAGATGCCGGCGCGGGCGATCTCCGCAGGATTGTAGCTGACCGGGCGATCCTCGAAGGCAGCCATGGCCGTCTCGATCTCGCCGAGCCGCTGGTCAACCTCGTCGGGCAACTCGTCGGCCTCGGCGTACTGCTGCTCGAGGGCCTCTTGTTCGGCGTTGAGCGCGGAGAGGCTCGCTTGCTCTTCCTCGGTGAGGGCGACGGTGTCGCCGGTCAGCCGACGCAGGCCGGCGGTGTGGCCGTAGGGGAAGTCGCCGGCGACCGCGATCCACTTCCAACCCTCGGTGCGCAAGCTCTCGGCCTCGGCCTGGAGCTTCTCGATCACGAGCCGATCGAGAAGCGCGGGGTCTTGCAGCCAGCCGCCATCGTCATGTTGGAAAAGGTCGCGCAGGATCGCGCCACCGGCGGCCTGATAGGCGTCGAGCCCCACGAACTGGGCGCGTCGGTCGGCTGCGCGGACCGCGCCCTCGGTGAGCTGGCGCCGGATATGGTAGGGCTCCTTGTTGTAGGAATGGCTGACGCCCTCCCAAACCTGTTCCTGACGGGCATGGTCGCTGGTGACCGTGAACGCCATGAGCTGCTCCAGCGTCATGCCGTCCTCGGCATAGATGTCGAGGAGCATCGAAGAAACGGCGGCGAGGCGCAGCCGCTGCTTCACCACGGTCGGCGTCACGAAGAAGCGGGCGGCAATCTCCTCCTCGCCCAGGCCCTTGTCGCGCAGAGCCTGGAACGCGCGGAACTGGTCGAGGGGATGGAGGGCGACGCGCTGGACGTTTTCGGCCAGCGAATCCTCCTCAGCGATCCCGCCCTCACGCACGATGCAGGGCACCGGAGCGGTCTTGGCCAGGCGCTTCTGCTTGACCAGCAGTTCGAGCGCCCGGAATCGGCGCCCGCCGGCAGGCACCTCGAATATGCCGGTCTCCTGGCCGTCCGCGTCGAGCACGGGTCGGACGCTGAGGCCCTGCAGCAGGGTGCGGTGAGCGATGTCCTCGGCCAGTTCCTCGATCGAGACACCGGCCTTTACGCGCCGGACGTTTGCCTGGCTGAGCACCAGTTTGTTGAAGGGGATGTCACGCGAGGCGCTGAGGATGATCTTCTGAACAGCGGTAGCCATGTCGGTAATCTCCGCGACGGGCGCCGAGAGACTCTCTCTCGACTTCCAACCCGTCACGAAAACCGGCGCAGCCCTCTCACTCTTCGGTTCCGCCGATCCGGAAAACCGGAAAAGCGGAAGCGCGGATGTCCGGCTTCGCGTTTCGGCTGAAACCGGCCGGGAGGAGCGCTGCATGATCAGGCCGCCTCCCGCTCGTCGTCGGGCGACGTGGCCGCGACCGGTTGGGGAGCATCAGGTTGGAACCCCAGGATGAAGTCAGCCGCCTTCGAAGCCGCGCTGGCAGCGCGCACGATGGCGCGGTCGTCCTCCCGCAGCACTTCGAGCCACGAGGCAATATAGTCGGCATGGCGCACGGTCGGGGTGATGCTGAGCGAGGCGCAAAGATAAGCGGCGGAAATTTCCGCAATCAGTTCCTCGAACGCGTATTTCTTCGACCCGAAGGATCCGGTGAGGTCGCGGTTGAGGCGTGAATGATGGCCGCTGGCGTGCCCAACCTCATGCAGGGCGGTTCGGTGCCAGTTGATGGGTTCGAAATAGGCCTGCGGAGGTGGGACCTGCACAAAATCATGCATCGGATCGTAGAACGCCCTGTCCCCACCGATCCGGAAGTCCACGCCCGTAGCCCGGATCAGCGCCTCGGCCTGCGGCAGGATGAGGTTGGATTCGACCGGCGGCGCGACCGCCATGATCTCCTCGGGCAGGCCCTCGCATTGCGTCACGTTGAAAACCGTGAAGCGCTTGAGGAACGGGATCGCCTGAGCTTCGTCGCCGGTCTCCGCGGCCCGGCGGCGCTCGTCCTCCGGTGTGAAGCGGTCGGCGTAAACGACGGTCGTGCCCCGCTCGCCCTTGCGCACATGCCCATTGAGGCTCAGCGCTTGGCGAAAGGTCAGCCAACTCTGGCCCGTAAAGCCGTGCTCAATGACGGCGCCCCACAGAATGAGCACGTTGATTCCGGTGTAGCGCCTATGGGTCGCGGCGTTCTTGGGCATGGCGAGCGGCGCGTTCGCCGCCGCCGTCCCCCAGGGCTGGACCCAGGGCGCACGGCCGGCCTCCAACTCGGAGATGATCTTGTCAGTGATTTCCTGATAAAGGCCCGTCCGGTCCTGGCCGGAACGCGCGCGAGCGGTGTGTCTGGACATCGCGGTTCTCCGCGACGGGCGCCGCGAGCCTCTCTCGCGACCTCCAACCCGTCACGGCGAACCCGGCCAAGCTTTCACTCTGACGGGCCGTGCTTCGGCGTTCGCGAACGCGGAGATTCGCTGGACCTCCGATTAAGGGGGCGTTGCGGGGATCTCCCCCGCAGAAGGGGTCGGACGAGACGCTATCGGCTCGTCCGTAGGGGAAGGCATTCCCCTCCTGGATAGCCCAATGCAGAAGCTGATGCGAATGCGTGCGCCTACCGTCGGGTTATCTGCACTCCGCCAACTGCCCGGAACCGCGGTTGCGGAAAACCGAGCGGAGTCACCATGTCTTCTCCGAGAAAGCCAAGGGGACACGCGGCCAAGTCAAGCCATTCGGCGCAAAGGCAAAGTGTTGAGACGAGACATCCTGCGTCACGCAGGAGCAGACTGTCAGCATTCTCGTATACCGCCACCACTTTGCTGATGTCTGCAATAAGTCTGATGGTACAACCGCGATGGGCACCGACTACAGCAGCTACGGCGGTGGCATTCTTGGCGGCGATAGCGTCACTATCAACATCCAGAACGTGAAACGCGTGATCGATGGAATTGTAGAGGCGGGGACGATAGTCCGCGTCGTCATTGATACACAGCAAACGGACGGGGTGCAGTCCCCCGGCCGACGGACTAGCTCGCCATTCAATCGGCAAACCAGCCCGCCCAGAATCTGCATACCCTTTGCTGCCCGCCGCGTGCCAGAGCAGCTCGGCGACATGGCTCCAGCCTACTGGACCGGCCAGTTCGGATCGGCGCGCCCGAATCACGTCCGCAAAGTCGCGCGGGGCGGGTGGTCGCGGACGAACAAGCCGTTCCATCTCCAGCGACGCCGGTTGAAACGATTCCCAAGAAAGCGGTTCCTCTCTCGGGTATGGTTCGTCAGTGCGGATCCCAGCCAAGCGCTTCCCATGTCTTGTAGTGTTTCACGCATCCTCTGCACTGGCCGCAAGCGAAGTCGCCAATATGGCAAGAGTGCGCCCAGGCAAGCACCTCTCTCGGTATCCCAGACATTCTGACGAGATCGACTGCGGTCATAGAAATAGCGGGCGCGGTAACTGTAATGCCGCCTTCCTGAAGCGACATAAGGGTGGATACGGCCTCTATGAAATCCGGGCGCCCATCGGCGTGCTCACCGTCTGTCACGAGCGCGCCGATCATGAGATTGCTTATGCCAAGCCTAACGGCGGCGATCCCCGCCAGCGTCAGAACCAACTGGTTTCGAAAGGGCCACCACTCTGGGACAGGGGCTGCTGCAACTGGCGGCAGACCGGCCATGTCGCCCGACCCTAGAGATGAGCAATCGACTCGGATGATTTCATGCCTAATTCCTGTTGCGCGGCAGACTGCACCCGCGGCCTCTAGTTCAGCGGCCGCCGCGCATTGGCCGTAGTCGACGGAGATGGCGACGTCTGGCCTCTTCCACCAGGCGATACTGGTCGAATCCATGCCGCCTGAAAGGAGCAAGCCGATCATTGATGCGGCAGCCTCCAGACTGTCTGATAGATCGCGGAAGCAAAGTCGTCCACGATGTCGCAACCGGTACCCGCGAGCATCTTGAGGTCTTCCTCCTTGAGATTCTGGGCGAGAACGACAATGGGAATGCCCTTCTTCACGGCGTACCCCACTTCGAAGATGGTGCCAGTGTCGAGGCCATTGAGCACCGCAAACATCACGTCCGCTGCTTCAAGACCTTTGATATCTTCGGGCGCCACGATTTCAGCCGGACCTGGGCCTACCTCGTGAACAGGAGAAAATACCTGAGCGCCCAAATCCACCAGCAGCGCGCGGGTCTCCTCAACCAACCATCGCTGACCGAGATCGAAGAAAGGGGCTGCGAGGTAGACAACCCCACGGCCAGATTTCACAGGTAAAAATGATAGCTTGGTTAGCTCGGTAGGGACCGGGACGGGTAGCGAGCGCGTCTCGCAATACTGTGCCGTGGCGCGCGAAGCCAAGTCAGCAGCCTCTGCTGCCGCGATGCCCTGACAGCCCCACAGAGCGGCGAACGTAGCCGAGAACACGTCGCCGGAGCCGATCTTCCACACACGCCGCGTCTGGTAAATAGGGACTGTCACTTCACCGTCAGGCGTCACGACGAGCGCGCCGTGGCTGCCCATCTTGACGACGATGACAGCAGCGTTGTCCTCACGGATTAACCGCTCGGCAGCAGCCCTGGGCTCATCTGTGCCGGTCATCGACGCCGCCTCGTACCGATTTAGAACAATGGCGAGTCGATCTGCGCGAGATCCATTCGTACCGAACCGTTTGGCGCCGAACGCAGACTGCGGGTCATAGACGGCGGTGCGCGCTTCAATGATTGCATCCCCTTCGAGCATGCCATAACGCAGTACGACGTCTCCCGAGACCTGAATCGGATCATGAACAATCATGCGGTCTGGCGCCGGCCGGATAATGGGGGTCGACAGCGGATGTAGGTAGTCAAAGGAGACCGCGTGCTTAGCGGGGATTGGTTCGAGCGTGACACCCGCCATGCTGGCGAGAAACTCCGCAGCGGGGCGAATTTCGTCCGCGATATAGGAGACCAGCGTGGTCTTGCCGAGCACCAATGGCGCTACGGCTTCGGCCGCACGACCAGCGGAGCCGTATACGGCATCCCAAAGGGGTTGAATGCAGCGCTCAATGTAGACGCCGCCAACGATGGTTAGGTCAGCCATCAGACGGGCTCAACGCGAACTTCGCAGACTCCGCCAGCGATGTTGATCACGACTGCCTGGTAGTTGATACCTCGGTTCTGAATACAGTCGACGATTTCCAAATAGCCGACAAATGTCAGCGACCCTGCCACCGCGCCGTTGGAGTCTTCGACGACGAGCACCAATGAGGTGCCGACCGTTCTCACCCGAACTATCAGGACGCTTCCGACTTTTAACCCCGCGATGACCGCGGGCTTGGGGCTATTGATTGGGCCCCGTCGGATCTTTAGGCACGGATCCGCAGGTTGCCCACCGCCTCCACCTCCGCTTCCGCCTCCACCGCTCGAAGGCGAGTCCCCTCGGCTACCGCCGCTTCCTGACATGTTCCTCTCCCCGCCTGAAACAGGGGAAGAGAGTCTTCCAAACAGCCAGTTGGGTCAACCAAGAGGTTTAGTAATCGCTTGCTCAACTTTCTCATGGTTCCCCACATCGTCGAATCCATGACTGAGGCGCGCGCCCGTGCGCTTAGGCAGAATTCAAGGAAACGGGCCTCAAGTTCTCGGTAATTGCGCGATGGGTCAGATCGTTCTGGAAAGACGCTCATGATCTGGCACGCACGAACGATATGAATATCCAAGATGGCGACTTCGTCGCTGGCGCGTCGGTTGCGCACGATCCAAGACGCGGTCTTTGGGCCAATTCCTGGAAGCCTACAGAGCGCATCCCGGAAATCAACATCATCGAGTTTATCTTCGTCGATCGCCTTCAGAGCTTGAAGAGATGCCGCCAAATACTTAGCGCGTTGGCGTGCGAAGCGATAATGGACAGGGCGTCCATTGATCGTCAAAGGCTCCAAAAGCAGGCTTTCGCATCGTTCGTACGACAGGACTTCGTCGTTCTCTTTGGCAAGTTCTTCTCTGACACGCGCGAAAGCCGCGAGGCCAACTTCTGCGGGGGCGCCATGACCTCCGAGCAAACACACAACGACTTCCTCGACCAGCGTCTTTCCGAGCTGGAACGAGGTGGAGGTCGGCTCACCCTCCATCCAAGCCTGGCTTACCCAAAACGCTGGCGTGAGGGCGTGTTCAAAGCTCCCCCAGCGAATGCCGGGCATCAGCAATTCGGCAGGCTCTGGCAGATCGAGGAACCTGTACTCGCCGCCAATATCCGCGATGACCCGTTGCATATGCCATAGCCCTATGTAATGCATATACTAATGCATTTTGAATGGCCTGATGTCAACTGTGTCCAGCGACCTTTTGGAGCGAGTTCGTGAACGTATGGCGGCTCTCCATGCCACGCAGGAGGGGGTCGCGAACTCATGCGGCCTGTCACAGCCACATCTCAGCAAAGTGCTGGCAAACAAGGTAAAATTGGCCCCAAAGACGCATCGACTCCTGACGGCATGGCTGGTGGACGACAAACCAGCAGAAGACGGCGGCGGAGCTCAGGAGCTTGGCCAGCTTGTGGAGAGACTGCTAGAAGGATCGACGGAACGGCGTATGCAAATTATGCAATTGCTTCGGATTCTCGATGCGCTGACCCGATGAACGCCGGGCAAACTTCGCGGCGACAGCCTTTTGGCCAACCGGGTCCGCGCGATTCCCGCGCGGACCCGGTTTATGGCGAGCCGTAGGCTCCATTGATGAGGATATGTCCTTGGCACCCCCGAAACGGATGAGCGAAAAGGACGGCCGTAGTCAGTTCGAAACGGCAAGGTCCACCAGCGAGTTGCTGGTCAAGCGTGCGTTCCGGCTATCGCCGTCGCTCTCGAAGTCTCGGGGTTGCGGGGCGGTAGCGCGCTCGGGGGGCGCAGCCAGAGATTTTGCGGCTCCGACGTTGGGGGCTTCCGGTCCTGTGGACGGGATGAGAACCGCGAAGGCTGGTTAGCCCCGGGAGATTCTAAGAGGCGGCCCCAGCAAGGCGGCATGTCGACGCTGGCAACTGTCTCGGCCGCCGCTATTCGGCAACGGGAAGGATGATTCTCGTAGTCGTCAGCGTCTTCACCGCATGGATGAGGATGAAGACTTGATGAGTCTGAGTGAAGGATTCGGCGACGCACTCGTGGCGGTCACCGTTGCGATCAACCAAGCGGAGCGAACGTTTGCCCGATGAACGCCTGCCTTGCAACGGGATGAAGACGCCGATCTCGTCGTCGGGCGTGTAGGCATCCTTCCAGGAGTAGGTGCCGAAGAATTCCGTGAAGGACTGTGACTGGATCGCTCGCCGCAGCGTGGCTCGGAACCCGTCGCCTTCAATCAGTTCGGGCGTGTTGAGGACGACGACGGCGCAGGCGCGGTGGTTCTTGGAGACATATTGCCGGACTGAGGCGTAGATAGACGCGTCGAATTTCTTCGCCAACCTGATCGGCGTCCAGATCTCGAAGCGCTCGCCCTCTGCCATCTCGTGAAACGTGTCGAGCTGGAACAGGACCTCGGAGGCGAAGACATTGGCTTCCCGATCGAAGATGTCCGCGGCCTCGGGGTCGAGCGACTTTTCGCAGTCCTCAACTAGCGCATACATCGGACGCTGCCACGGCATGAAGCCGTGGCCGGACTCATGCAGTCTGACGAACCGCTTCTTCACTGCCATCAGCGTTTGGTCGAGAAAGACCAGACCTGAAGCGGCCTGGAAGATGCCCATCACCTTCGAGACCGCGCGTTTGAGCGCCTGGCCGGCTTGCTCCGCCTTGGAGCGGAGCTTGGCGATGAAACCAGGGTTCAGGACGTCTTCCCTCACCTCCTCGACCTTCGCGACCGTCATGATCCGGTCGACGGGGGTGGGCAAAACACCGAGCGCGCCTGCGTCGTGCAGCGCGCGCTCGGCCTCCTTGCGGACACGGGCAAATTGGCCCGGCGTCAGACTGCAATCGTCCGGGCGCCTCATGATCGACTGCGCTGCCAGCGAATATAGTTGAGGTGGTCCAGCAACTCCTTTTCTTCTTCGCCGGTAAGATTGTCGATCGAGAAGGTGGCGGCTCTGCCGTGCTTGGCTCCCTCCGCTCGTTCGCCGGACGGCACGATATATCCCGCACGCTCCATCAGAGTTTCGTAAGCAACTCCGAGCGCCGTCGACAGCGCGTACAGGATATGCGGCGACGGTTTTGATATTTTCCCGGTTTCAAGCTGGCTCAGATACGCGTTAGAGACCTCCTTTCCTGTCGCTTCTTCTACGTCCCGTAGCGATAGATTTAGACCAAGTCGCACGCTTTTTAGGTAACGACCGAGAGCATCTGGCTTTTGAGCGTCCGTGATTTTGTCATCAGTCATCGAGCCTCCTTGCTTGGGGCCGGACACGGTGTCCGACCACGTCGATGGTAAGGCCGGGATGCTAAGTTCGTCAAGCGCGCTAAGAGATCGCTTGACAAACTTAGCGCGCGTCACGAAATTAGCAGCACCCGGCGTTGGCCGGCAACGTTGGAGAAACCTATGAGTGATGTTTCGGAGGCCGCGCCGGGGCGCGGAGAGATCCGCCACACTATCGCGGTGGCGGATCAGAATCTGAGCTTTCGCACGGTGCCGATCGACGACTTGACGCCGACGGGCGCGCAGCTCGCGGCGGCGGCCGGGTTCAAGCCGGCGCAGGGCGTGATTGTGTTACGCATCCTGGTTAATGGCGAGCTGGAGGAGATCCGGCCCGGCGAAGTGGTCGATGTGCGTCATCACGACGGACGGTTCGTGATGGTCGAAAGCGACCGGACCTATCGGCTGACCATCAATGGCGAACGCTTCGAATGGCCCTGCCGGGTCGTTTCCGGGGGCGCCCTAAGGAAGCTTGGGAACATCCCCGACGACAGGGGCATCTATTTCGAGCGAGAAGATAAGGCGGAACGGCAGATTGGCGGTCATGACCTTGTTGACCTCGACGGTCCTGGCATTGAGGCGTTCCATAGTCGGAAGTTCAGTTGGAAGCTCAATGTCCAGGGTGTGGTGCTGGAGGTGCTGACGCCGACGATCGTCGTGCGTGACGCGCTGACCCGTGCGGGGTTCAATCCTGACCAGGGCTGGCAGATTTTCCTTAAGATCGCCGGTCAGGCCAAGCGGGCCGTCGACCTGACGACCGTGATCGACTTGCGGACGCGGGGCATCGAAAAGCTCCGGCTGACGCCGAAGGAGGTTAACAATGGTGAGGCGCCCCTGGCGCCGCACCGAGACTTCGCACTGCTCGACATCGACGAGGCTCATCTCGACCGCCTGAATCTGCGCTGGGAGACGGTGGTGGACGCCGAGCGCCGATGGCTGCTGATCCACGGCTACCCGGCTCCCGCCGGATACACGGTCGACCGCACGCTGTTGGCGCTGGAAATTCCTCCGACCTATCCGGGCGCGCAGATCTACGGCTTCTACGCCTATCCGCCGCTTGCGCTGTCGTCCGGACGGACGATCGACAGCACGCAGCTCCGCGGGACCGTGAATGGGCGCGAGTTCCATGGCTGGTCCCGCCATCGCGGCGCGGCGGCGCCGTGGAACCCGGCCGTGGACAATGTCGTGACGCAACTCGCGCTGGCCGACGCGGCGCTGGCGAAGGAGGTCGGAGAATGAGGCCGGAAACCACCCTGGCCTTGGGCGGCGCCCTGCACGAGCGGGTGCGCCGTCATCTCTTTCCAGGCGACGGACTCGAGGCGGCGGCCATCCTGCTGTGCGCGCGCACGCCGGGGCCGCGGCTGCGCCTCGTCGTTTGCGACGCTATTCTTGTCCCGCACGCTGCCTGCCGGCGACGGGAGCGGGACGCAATCACCTGGCCGGGCGACTTTATCGAGGACGCGATCGATCGGGCCGAACTCGAAGGGCTGACGATCATCCTGATCCACTCTCATCCAGGTGGGCTTTTCGCCTTCTCCGAAATCGACGATCGCAGCGATCATCAGGTGATTCCCGGTCTGTTCCAGGCGGGCGGCGATCTGCATGGCACGGCCGTCATGACCGCGAGCGGCGCGATTCGCGCGCGGCTCTACACAACGACGATGACGCCGCGCCTGATCGACCTTGTTACGGTCGCAGGCGACGATGTGCGCTTCTGGTGGATCGATGGTGCCGGGCTTACCGGCTCCGGCGCGAGGCCAATGGCGTTTACAAGCGAAATGACCCAGGAACTCGGGCGGCTCGCCGCGGTCGTCATCGGCGTTTCAGGTACGGGGTCGATCGTGTCCGAACAGTTCACCCGGCTCGGCTTCGGGCAGGTGACGCTGATCGATTTCGACCGGCTCGAAGCCCGCAATCTCAACCGCATCCTAAACGCGAAAACCACCGATATTGGCCGCCTGAAGGTCGAGATGTTCGCCGATGCGGTAGCTGGCCATCGTGGCCAGGGTGTCGCCATGCCGGTCTCGGCTTCGGTGGCGTCGCGCGAGGCGGTGCTTGCCGCCGGGCAATGCGATGTTCTGTTCTGCTGCGTCGACACCCTTGAGGCGCGTCAGATCGCTGATCTGATCGCGGCAGCCTTTCTCCTTCCGCTCTTCGATGTCGGAGTGGTGATTCCCGTCCGCAAGGCCGGCGACGCCATGGCGATCGCCGACGTTTGCGGCCGGATCGACTATGTTCAGCCTGGCGGCTCGACGCTTCAGGATCGCGAGGTCTACACCCCAGCGAGCCTGCGGGCCGAGTATCTCCGCAAGGTGGCTCCGAAAGCGCATCGGCAGGAGCTGGAGGCTGGCTACATCAAGGGCTTGGCTGAAGAAGCGCCAGCCGTCATCACGCTTAACATGCGGGCGGCGGCGGCATGCGCAAACGAGTTCATCGCCCGCGCTTATCCTTTCCGCCTGGAGCCGAACCGCCTCTATGCCCGCACGCAGTTCAGCCTGGCCGCCTGCGAGGAGGAGTATTTCGCGGAGGACACCTTCACCGTAGCCCCGAACCCGATCCTCGGCCGGGGCGGCCTCGAACCGTTGTTGGGCCTTCCGACCCTCAAGGCGCCGAACACGGGAGGAATCCATTGAACATCAAGCGATGGTGGCGAAACACTTGGGCGCGGGTCGCACCATCCCGGCGGCTTCAGGTGATCAAAGGCGACAGCCTGCCGATGCGCCTTCCGCGCCGAAATCTGATCTTGGCGCGTGACGACGGTGAAGATTGGTGCGTGGGTATGCGCTGCCCGTGCGGTTGCGGGCATGCTATCGAACTCCTGGTGATCCCAGAGGCGAAGCCCCGCTGGGATGTCAGCGTGGACAAGATGGAGCGGCCGAGCCTTTCGCCGTCTGTCTGGCTTCAGACGGGATGTCACTCGCACTTCTGGCTGCGCAGCGGCCGAATCCGCTGGTGCGATTGAGACCGGCCCAGCTTAGCCCTCTTCGGGCGCGGATAGAGCGAGGAGGGTGAAGCCCTCGCGCACAACGGCGCCGTTGCGCAGAACGCGCTTGACGTGCAGGCGCGCTGACGCGTCGACATTCACCCAATCGCGATTGAAGCGGGCAAGCTCGCTCGCCGCGATGGCCCGATCGACCCTGCCCCGGATCGTGCCGCGTTCCGCGCCCGCGCGAAATTCGAACTGATGCGCGTCGGGCAGAATGCCCGCCAACTGTCCTCGAATGGATTCCTGAATATCCTCGACGGTCGTCGAAGTGGCGCGTTCGGCGGCCCGGGCGACCGCATCGGCGCCGAAGCTTCGGTCGGTCTCGCCGGCGACGAGACGAAGAGTGGCCCCGCTTTGGCGCATCAGGTCGAAAAATTCGCGCGCCGTTCCCAGTACCCGCTGATCAATCGTCTCGACTGCAGACCGGAATTGTTCTTCGTCCGGCTCCCCGAAGGCGTCGAGGAGGCGAGTCGCTTCGTCGACGGCGGTCTTGAGTGTGGTGTCCATCAATTGCTGATGTGGTTGAACCTCTTCAAGCAGGAAGCCGAACGATCCGCGCACAATGTTGGTGATGTGCAGCGTCGAGGCACCCTTATTGGGAACGACCCCACGCATCCCCAAGCCCCCCGTCTCATGGGCGAGCACCTTTGCGACCAGGTCTTGGAACTTGGTGATTGCCGCCCCGCCAAATTCGCTTTCGATGCCGCGCGACCCAAGCACAGGTCGGCCGCCGAAGAACAAGGCGGCGGACGCTGTCGGCTCCTCCGGCTCTTCGCCGAACTGTGCTATCGCGGTCTGGAGTTCCTGTAGGCGCGCCTCAAGGCCGAACCGCGCCATCACGTCTTCGTCGCCGAGCTGATCCAGCAGCGACGAAACGGCGGCCATGTCGGCACGGGCGAAATCGCGTTCCAATTTGCGTGGGCTGGTCATGGGATCACTCCTTCTGCGGTCCCCGGCGCGGCGGGCTCGGGACCAAGTGCGGCCAGGGCGGCGGTGTCATCGGCGACGTCTTCCAAGCGGACCTGCAGCATGCCCTTCCAGAGGTCGTCTCCGCGACGGTGGGAAAACAGGCCAAGCCAGTACCGGGTCAAGCTCACCACAGCTTCGGCCGAACCGTCGAGGTCGACCGGGAAGGCATCAAGATGGAATGCTGCTTTCACCTGTGCTCGGCCAAAGATGTGGATGTTCGCGTGAAGATGTTTCGCTAAGTCATTCCTGTCATGAATACCTGGCGGACGGTAAAGAAAACTCACTATGTCCAGATCCTGAGGGTCCTTGCTCTCGACGAAACTGCCGTCTAGCCATTGGAAGCCGCGAGCAAAGCCGACGCGGCGCAAGGCGCCGCGATGCCGCAGCCAGCCGCGAAGAATGGTCTTGCGGCGGTCGGTCAGGCCCAGCGTGGCCACCACTTCCAATGCCGACACGGCATAGGGGGTCATGTCTTCCGCGCCGCCGCCAGGACCGTCTGGTCCGACATAGGGCGGCAAGACGCCGTCGATGGTGAAGCTCGGGATTGGCATAGGAGAGGTTACTAGCTTCTTTCGCTTGGTTGGGCGCCCACTTTATGCGGCGCATTTGAAACCATGGCAGCGCTAATGCGCTTAGCTGTCACAACGCTCACGCCGCTTCCCTTGTGGCGGCTGCACCGTCCTTCAGATCGGCGCTTAACAGCGAACCGATTTCCTCGCATGTCCGCGTCGCGGCAAGTTTGAGCGCCTCGTCGATGTGAACATAACCCTGGGTGACGCCCCTGGCGGCGTGGCCAAGGAGCGCGGCAATCGTCAACTCGGAAAAACCCAGGTCGCCGGCAACGCTCCCAAAGGTGTGGCGCAACGTATGGGGCGTGACCCCTTGGATCTTCGCTGTCGCGCACAGCCGAGCAAGGCAACTCTTGGCTGCTGTAAAGTGGCCATTGCCGACATCTGCCGGAAAGACAAAAGGGCAATTCTTGCGAGCCGGTTGGCTGGCCGCGAGCTGCGCGGCCGACGGCCCGATCGCCCGCACTTGGCCGTCGCTCTTGGTATCAGGGAAATGGACATAGCTCTGATCCGCGTGCAACCAGTCGCGCTGTAGGCCTTGAGCCTCAGAGATCCGGAAGCCGGTCAGGAGCATGAGACGAACGGCGGCGAGCGCGACCGGGTGCTCGTCGTTCCGCTCGGCGATACGCATCGCTTCGCCGAGCTTCTTGATCTCGGCGAGACTCAGGCGACGCTCCTTTTTCTTCCCAGAGAGCTTACGCACGCCTTCCGCTGGGTTTGAACCGATGATGTCGAGCCGCGTGGCGTGTGCGAAGAGGCTCTGCAATGTTGAAACCGTCCGCGCCGCGACTCCGCTGCCGCCGGTCGTCGCCCCGCCGCGGCCATTGCCGCGCGGCTTCGCCGTCTTCCCGGCCGCGATGTCCGACTGCATGCCCTCGATGTCGGCGAGCTTGAGCGCGCGGACCTGCCGGCGGCCGAGCAATGGCTTGATGTGGGTTTCAATGCGGCTCCGGTCCATGGCGAGGGTAGACGCTTTGATCGCGCGGTTTCGCCGCCCAAGGATGCGACCTGCTTTGGCTTCCGCCAGATACCAATCGCACAGCTCCGCGACCGTAATCGCTTCTCGTGAGTTCGCGTTCTCCTCGGCCGGGTCTGCTCCGCCGGCCACGGCGCCGAGCTTGATCTTGGCCTGATCGCGGGCTTGCTCGACCGTCAGCAACCCATAGCGCCCTACCACAATGCGTCGGCTACGGCCCTCCGCGTTCCGGTACTGAAGAATGAACGCCTTCAGGCCGGATGGAATGGCGCGGACGCCGAATCCTCGCAACTCGCTATCCCAGAGGAAGGTCTGCCCCTTTTCCGGAGGCGTGAGGGCGTCGACCGCCCGTTTTGTCAGCCTGCTCATAGTCAGCTCGCCGTCTGCTCGGAGTTTGCTTACACTACCACATCGCGACAAAAATGTAAGCACCTTGTAAGCAGTTCGAATGGGAAAATGGGCCACTGACGGATACGACCGGAAGCGTTCAGGTTCATAGGATTCATATATTTCAGTATATTATGGTAGTGTGGAGGGCGACGGGATAGCCTAGCGTAGCCCGATAATGACCTTGCCAATGTTGGGGTCGAGGGTTCTAATCCCTTCGCCCGCTCCAAATGTTGTCAGCAAAATCAAAGCGATAAAAGGCGTCCTTCGGGGCGCCTTTTACCTATCCACCCCACTTCGAATGGCCGGCAAGCAGCCGGCTGCGGCAGCAAGCCTGCGCCTTCCTCAGCTGCCTTCGAGCAGGGATTGCTGCGCTCGGAAATGGCGCGCCAAGTAGTCCACCACGGCGCGGATACGGGCCGAGCGTTTCACTTCCTGCCGCATGACCGCCAGCAAGTCGTAGCGCTGCGAGCGATCCGGCCACAGACGAATGAGACCCGGCCTGCGCGCGGCCAGATAGCAAGGCAGAGTGGCGACACCAAGTCCGGCCTCAGCCGCCACGGTCAGGCCGAGCGGGCTGTTGCCCGTGAAGACCAGCCGCCCGCCTGCCGTGCTCGCGCCGAGGAAGGGCTGTCCTGGCGGGCGCGGCGATATCAAGTCGGAGAAGTCGATCAGGTCGTGGCCAGCGAGTCCGTCCTCGAAGTGTCCTACCGGATGCTGCGCAAGATAGGCGGGTGCGGCGTAGACAGCCAGCACCACGGTGCCAAGCCGACGCGCCACCAAGTGACTGCCTACCGGCGGCAGCGCGCGCACCGCGATGTCGGCCTCGCCACGGGCGACGTCGAGCGCGACATAGCCTGAGAACAGTTCGAGCCGGATCTCGGGATAGCGGAGATGGAAGCCACCCAGCGCCGGGATGAGAAATTGTGAGCTCAGCGTCTCCGTCGCCGTAACGCGCACGAAGCCTGACGGCCGCGTATCGCTACCAACCACGCTGCCCCGCACGCTGAGCACCGCGTCTTCCGCCGCCTCTGCCGCCGCGCGCACCGCCTCCGCCGCCTCCGTCAGAACCAGGCCCTGTGCGGTACGGTCGAACAGCAGAGTACCCAGCGAGGCTTCCAGCACCTTCACGCGGCGGCCAACGGTGGTCTCGTCGACCTTCAGCGCCCGCGCCGCAGCGGCCAGCGAGCCGTGGCGACACACGCCCAGGAAAATGCGGATATTATCCCAGTCTCGCATGCGCCTTCCCGCCCCTCCTGCATTTTCGCAGGATCAACCTGCAGCAACGGGCCTTGCCCGGCAAGAGCGCTGCCCTCATCCTCTGCGACAGCATACAACGAAGGGAGAAGCCGCCTATGGACCTGCACGCCAAGGCCCTTGAGCCCGTCTTCGAGACGGATTTCTGGAAGGATGCCGCCGCACGCAAGAGCTGGGACGACCTGGTCCCCGGCGAGCCGCGGCCAACCATTCCCTACCTGCTGACCCTGGAGGCGATCCAGCGCTACTGCCGCTCGGTCGGCGACCTGCATCCGCTGTATTTCGACGAGGACTACGCCAGGCGGAGCCGCTACGGCGGCCTGATCGCGCCGCCTGGCATTCATATCCTGCTCATGTTCAGCTGCACGCCGGCCGACGACTGGATGCGCAGTCCGGGCACGGTCAATGCGGGACAGAGCTGGAGCTACAACATTCCTGCGCGGCCGGGAGATATTATTCGCCTGCAGGCCCGATGCCTGGACAAGTTTATCCGCAAGAATCGCCTGTTCGCCGTGCATGACAACGTCTTCTTCAACGGGCGTGACGAGGTGATCTGCAGCGGGCGCGGCTGGACGATCCGGCCGCAATAGAAAGGGACATGCCATGACGCATTTCGACAGCTTGGTCGTGGGACAGGATATCGTGGGCAAGCCCTTCGCGCCGACTCGGGAGACCATCCGGGAGTTCTGCGACGCCTCGCTCGACTATAACCCGCTGCACCTCGACGACAATTACATGAAAGGCAGCTTCGGCAAGACGAGTTTCGGCGGGATCATCATGCATGGCATGACGAATTTCGGCCTACTGACAGCGATGCTGACCGACTGGGCGTATGCGCATGACGGCATCCACCGGCGGCTGGAAACCCGCTGGCGCGCGCCGGTGAAACCTGGCGACGTCATCACACCGCGCGCGCGCATCGCCCAGACGCTGACGACGCACAAAAGCCGCTGGGTGATGCTGGATGTCGAGATGCGTAACGATCGGGGAGAGACTGTCGCGACAGGAGAGGCCATGGTGGAGTTCCCGCCCGAAGCAAAATCGGCCTGATAGAAAACCAGCGCGTATGGGTGCGCTCACATGCGCTGGAGACATGCGCAAGACGGGAGGACAATAAGACGTGTCGGAAGCTTTGTCCCATATCCGCGTCCTCGACCTGTCGCGCGTTCTGGCCGGGCCGTGGTGCACGCAGAATCTGGCCGACCTCGGGGCCGAAATAATCAAGGTTGAACGGCCGGGCGTGGGCGACGACACGCGCCGTTGGGGGCCGCCCTGGCTGAAGCTGCCGGATGGCAGCGACAGCGCGGATTCGACCTATTACGCCGCCGCCAATCGAGGAAAGAAGTCGCTGACCCTGAATCTCGCCGCAGCGGAAGGCCAGGCGCTGGCGCGCGAGCTCGCGAGGTCTTGTGACGTCGTGATCGAGAACTACAAGGTCGGCGACCTCAAGCGCTACGGGCTTGATTACGCTTCGCTGCGCGCGGTGAATCCGGGCCTGGTCTATTGCTCGATCACCGGCTACGGCCAGGACGGGCCGTCGGCGCACAAGCCGGGTTACGACTTCGTGTTCCAGGCGCTCGGCGGGCTGATGAGCATCACCGGAGAGCGGGACGATCGTCCCGGCGGCGGGCCGCAGAAGGTCGGCATCGCCGTGGCCGACGTCATGACGGGGATGTATGCGACCATCGCGATCCTCGCGGCGCTGACCCACCGGACGATCAGCGGCGAGGGCCAGTACATCGACATGGCGCTGCTCGACTGCATCGTGGCGATCGGCGGCAATCAGGCAGTCGGTCATCTGGCGACGGGCAGCGTGCCCAAGCGCTATGGCAACGAGCATGCGAGCCTGGTGCCCTACCAGGTCTTTGCGACCGCTGACGCCGAGATCGTCGTGGCCGTCGGCAACGACACGCAATGGCAGCGCTTCTGCGAAGCGATCGCCCGGCCGGACCTGGCGGCCGACCCGCGCTACGCGGCCGTCACCGGCCGGGTCACGGGCCGGAAGGAGCTGATCCCCGAGCTGATCCGCACGATGCTGGGCCGCTCCGCGGCCGAATGGCTGGAGCGACTCGACTGCCGCGGCGTGCCGTGCGCTCCGATCAACGACTACCGGGCGGTGTTCGCCGATCCGCAGGTGCACCATCGCGGCTTGCGCGTGGATCTGCGCCGCGCCGATGGCGGCTTGGCGCCCACGCTCGCAAGCCCGTTGCGGCTTACCGGCACACCGCCGGCCTGCGACCAGGCGCCGCCCCTGCTCGGCGAGCACACGGACTGGGTACTGGCAAACCTGCTCGGCAGGACCGCGGAGGAGATCGACGCGCTGCGCCGCGACGGGACGATCTGACGAAAGACTGCCCGACCGAACCTGGCCGGAGCCAGCAACGAACAAAGAGAAAATTGGGGGACAAATGTCCGAGTTCGTCAGCGCCGACGAGAGCAGGCTTTACCGAAAGGTGGCTTGGCGTCTCATTCCGTTCCTGCTCGTTTGCTACACCGTGGCGATCATCGACCGCTTCAACATCAGCTTCGCAAAGCTGCAATTCCTGCATGACCTGCACTTGAACGACGAAGTATTCGGCCTGGCGGCCGGCATCTTCTCGGTCGGCTACGTGGCGCTCGAAGTGCCGAGCAACCTGCTGCTCGACCGGATCGGCGTGCGCAGGACGCTGCTGCGGATCATGGTGCTGTGGGGCCTGGTCACGGTACTGCTGATGTTCGCCCGCGATCAGTACCACCTCTACATCCTGCGCTTCCTGCTCGGCGCTGCCGAAGGCGGGCTGTTTCCGGGCGTATTGTTCTACCTCACCTTCTGGTTTCCCGATCGGCTGCGCGGCCGGATGACCAGCCTGTTTGTCATGGCCGTGCCGTTCGGCGGCATCATCGCCGGTCCCGTGTCGGGCCTCTTGCTGGATGGGATGCAGGGCGTGGCCGGGCTGCACGGATGGCAGTGGCTGTTCCTGATCGAGGGACTACCGGCTGTCGCGCTCGGGGTCGTGGCGTTCTTCTGGCTGCCGGACCGGCCATCGGACGCGCGCTGGCTGACTGCGGTCGAGGCCGAAGCGATTAAGGCCGGTGTTGGCGCGGATCACCCTCGGGCGGCACACGGTAGCAATTTCGGCGCTGCTCTGCGAGATGGCAAAGTGTATCTGCTGGCGTTCATCTATTTCAGCTTCTTCTGCTCGTTGAACACCATTCTGCTCTGGGCGCCCAGCTTGCTTCGGCAGGTGGGGGTCACCACAGCCACCAATATCGGCTGGCTCAGCGGCGGCATCGCCCTGCTGTCGGCATTGGGCATGCTGGTGGTCGGCTACAGCTCCGATAGACTACGCGAGCGGCATTGGCACGTCGCCCTCTGCGGGTTCGCAGCAGCGGGATGTTTCATCGTTCTGCCGCTCGCCGCGGGCAGCGTGGCGATGACGGTGGCGTGCCTGACCATCGCCTCGATCGCCATCTTCAGCATCCTCAGCCTGTTCTGGACCATCCCCAGCGCCTACCTGCAGGGCAGTGCCGCGGCTGGCGGGATCGCGTTAATCAGCGCCATCGGCTCGTTTGGCGGCGCCGTGTGTCCGGCATTCGTCGGCTGGCTGACAGTCAAGACCGGCAGCCTGTATGGCGCGCTCGCCGCAGTCGGGGCGCTGCACGCCGCCGGGATGATTACGCTTCTCATCTGGGCCCCGCGAAGCGTCCCGCCATCGCCTATGGGCGTGAAGTAATGTCTGCGTCATGCCATGCGCGACAGGAGCCCGTCGCGCAGCCAAAACTGATGATAGAGCGCGGCAGCCAAGTGCAGACCGACGAGAGCCAGAAGCAGATAGGCCGTCAAAGTGTGAATATCGCCGAGTTCATGGCCGAGCGGCGAGCCGGTCGGCAGGATCTGGGGCAGAGTGACGAGACTGAAGAGATGAACGGTCCACCCACGCGAGGACGCGTTCGCCCAACCCATGAACGGCAGTGCAAGGAGCAGGAGATAGAGCAGCGCGTGGCTGGCCTGTGCGGCGCGATACTGCCAGAACGATATGCGTCCGTTGACGAGCGGCACCTGATGGCCGAGGCGCCACACGAGCCGCAAAATGATAACCAACAAAATGACCATGCCGAATGACAGGTGGAGGTTGATCAGTCGCTCGGGCTTCGTGCCGCGGTGAATCTCCGGCATCGTCCAGGCGATCGAAAACTGCAAGAGCAGCAGCACGGCGGTCAGCCAGTGCAATAATTTCGCGACAATGTCGTACTCCGGTTCGCCGGCAGTTCTTTTCTCGAGCATTCGGCCGCCCTCAATAAGCTGGTTTGGGATAGGCATCGTGCAGCCACGGCGGGGCTACACAATTTGCACGCATGCTCGCCAAATGGAGCGGCATCTCGGCTTGACCTGAAGCAATTTCGGGGAACGGGTCAAGCCAGAGCATGGGGCGTCGGCGAACCGCTCGGCCGCGTGGTCGGCGCGCGCGCCTGCCTCGGCGATATTAACGTTGATGCCGAGATTTTTCGGACTGCCGCTCGGTTTAGCTGCAATTTAGTTCTATTTGTTTACAAGCGAGGTTCCCGATTCGGCGGCTTTCCCGCATCGGCGACATCGCCGCCAGAAAACTCTTCCTGTTGAGGCCCTTCACCGGTGCTCGCGCAAACGGTCACTTCGAACCCGTCGCAACCGTCCGCCGGCCGGCCGGCGGAGCGCAGGCTCGATGCTGAGATCCTTCCTGCAGCGGCGGCAGTCGCTTTTTCGGAGGCCTGGGCGGATCTCGCAGGCCGCTGCCTCGAGCCGAATATTTTCTTTGAGCCCGAATTTGCCTTGCCCGCCCTGACGCATCTTGGCGCAAGGAAAAAACTGCGCGTCATCTTTGTCTGGGACTGCGCGACAAAACCGCGCCAGCTCATTGCGGTTCTCCCACTTGCGCTGCCGATCGCTTCGCTGAACTGTTGTCGTGCCTGGGTGCACGACCAAGCCGTGCTCGGGACGCCGCTTCTAGATCGCAGCTGCCCGGGCGAAGCCTTGGACGCCATGCTTGAAGCCATTGGCCGCCGCTTTCCGCGCCTTGCTGTTCTCCTGCTGCCGCTGATCCCGAAAGCTGGGCCGACGTTTGCACTTCTGCAAACATTCGCTGCGCGGCGGAAACAGCGGCTGACCTTGTTCGCCGAACATGAGCGGGCGGCGCTGCAAAGACCGTTCAGGGATCCGCTTTCGTCAGGCGCCGCGGCAGAGCTGCGCCGCCAGCGCCAGCGGCTTGCCGAATCCGGCCGCTTCGCCTATCGCAGCCGGTGCGATCTGCAGGGCGTCACGGATGGCATGGAAGAGTTTCTGACGCTCGAGGCCAGCGGCTGGAAAGGCCGCTGGAAATCGGCTCTGGCGAGTTCGCCGGCGACCACCGCCTTCGCACGCAGCATGGCACGGCAGACGGGCCAAGCCGGAAAAATCCGCGTCGATAGTCTCGAGCTTGCCGAGCAGCCGGTAGCTATGGGCATTATTTTGCAAAGCGGTGCTTACACCTATTTCTGGAAGATCGCCTATGACGAGGCCCATGCGGCCCGGTCACCAGGCGTCTTGTTCACGCAAGATCTGACCCGCCGGCAGATTGCCGATTCCAGCGTAGCCGCGACCGATTCTTGCGCAATACCCGATCATCCGATGATCAACCGGCTTTGGCCCGGCCGCATGGCCCTCGCGGATGTTGCAGTGCCCCTTCACGTGTCGAGAGCCTCGGTCGGAGCGGCCATCCTAGGCGAGAAATTCCACCGGGCACTGCGCGGGGCAGGAAAATTCCTGCGCCGGCGGGCGCGAGCGAAACTGCAAAAATAGGGCCGACGCCGTGTGAGAACGTGAGGTACGCGTTAAGCCTATCTCCGACCCCGGTGAATCGTCTTGTAAGCAGCCCCCAGCAGCCTACTTAAAATATGAGGCTGAGCGACATGGTCCTTGGGGGCCGACCGTTGCGCGTGTTGCCCAAGGGTCGAGATCGGCTCTGGGCGGCGGGCTCTGCGCCCAATCGAGGAGGGGCATGGCCGAAAGGCAGAGGCTCGACAAATGGCTGTGGTTCGCGCGCGTCGTGCGGACGCGGACGCTGGCGGGTCGGCTCGTCGGCGACGGTCATGTGCGGGTCAATGCTCAGCGGATCGAAACCCCGGCCAAGCCGGTCGGACCGGGTGATGTGTTGACGATCGCGCTCGAACGGCAGGTCCGTTTGCTACGCATTGTCGCAATAGCCCCGCGGCGTGGCAGCACCGAGGACGCAAAACGCCTGTTCGAAGAGCTCACGCCGGCCGGCTGAACATTTGCGGACGCGACCCGGCGGGGCTTGCCACAGTGCCTTGCCTAAGCCGCGCAAAGAGGCTAGCAACCGTCAACCAACCATGATCGCGGGTAAGACGTGCCGGGCACCTGCGAGGAGATTGAAAATGACTTACGTCGTCGTCGAAAACTGCATTAAGTGCAAGTATATGGACTGCGTGGAAGTCTGCCCCGTGGATTGTTTCTACGAAGGCGAGAACATGCTCGTAATCCATCCCGACGAATGCATCGACTGCGGCGTCTGCGAACCCGAATGTCCAGCCGAGGCGATTAAACCCGACACTGAAAAAGGCCTGGAAAAGTGGCTGAAACTGAACACTGATATGGCGCGTACATGGCCGAACATTACGGTCAAGCGGGAAGCTCCGCCTGACGCGAAGAAGTTCGACGGCGTGCCCGATAAGTTCGACGCCTTTTTTTCGCCCAAACCCGGCACTGGCGACTGATCTCGACGATCGTGAGAACTCCGATCGGAAGGCGTCGGGCCGTTCATGTTCTCGCGATCTGACGTCATCGCAAACTGATCGGCGGTGTTCGATTAGCGAACATTTATCCTGTTGCCTTGGAACGGCAGAGTGCCGCCGCGCCGCGGAGCGGCTTTTGACATATTTTTTTGATTTTCTCGCCATTTGATGCTAGTATGCTTTGATATCGACCATCTTTCGGTCATCCACACGGCATCTTGGGTGCTCTGCGGAAGCGTCCCAGGCGATATATCCGTGTATCCTCTGAGGAACGGGCGGACGGGATCCCCGCCGCGATAATGGATGATCTTCTTATGAGGTTTTCCCCTTTCGTCACGCCGGCAGGCTGACGTCCGGGTTCACGAGCGGCACGGGTTAATCTCTGCCGTTGCCACTGCGTCCCGTCTCCAAAGCGGGGCCAAACAGGAGTGCGCCGCTATGCCTTCCGTCAAAAAGATCGAAACTTCGCGCAAGGCCAAGGCCGCCATTCCAGAGGCGAAATCGCCAAAGCAACGCAGCTCGAAACCGTCTCGTTCGAAAACCGCTTCGAAGCCATCTCGTGCGAAAACAGCCGCGAAAACAGCGTTGAGCAAACAAAGGGCTAAGGCCACGCCGGTGGCGAAGAAAAAGGCTGCCGGTGCGACCACCACACAGCGCAGGAGTGAAGCCCGCAAGGCAGCGCCGGCAAAGCGCCGCGCCAGTGCGGCCAAGGTCAACGCCGCAGCCAAGCCGGCACGTGCGGGCGGCAAAAAAGCTGCGCCGGCGAAGGCCGGGCGCGCAGGGGCGCGGTCCGCACCAACGACTGCCGCAACGACCAAGCTGAGGCAGACGAGCAAGAAAATCGTCAAGGCGGAAACCGCCGCACGCATCAAACGGCAAGAGAAATCGGCACCGGCTGCACCGCAAACGTCGCGGAAAAAGGCGGCTTCGGAGAGCAAGGCACCCGCAAAGGTTGTGCGGCGTGCGGCTGGGAAACCGGAAAATATGACTGCGGAGCGCGGCAGTGCTGTGGTTCGGGTCGCCAGCAACTTGAATATCGTTTCCGAATCGGTCCTCGTTCTGCCTGTCGAACCCGGCCATACGAGCGGCGCTGCAAAGCTTCCAGTGCTTGCTCTTGAAGCCACAACCATAACTCTCGAAACAGGCGATCATCAGTCAGTGACCCAGAAAATTCAGAAGAAAACAGTGGCAGCCCCAACCCCGGCTGCCGAACTTCGCAGCACTGCCGAGAAGGTCTTGGCTGCTGCCGTGCAGCTGAAACAGGCATCTGTGCAGACACCTGTGAAGGCCGCAGTTGAAAAAAGCAGCGTCGCCGAAGCCAAGCTTCGCGAGGCAAAGGCCGCTGTCGCGCCGACGCCCGAGATTAAGCCGGCAGAGACAGCCATCGCAGCGGCGAAACCGGTTAAGGCGACAGTCCCGAGGCCCGGATTCAAAACGACGGAATTCATCGTTTATCCCGCTCATGGCGTCGGTCAGATCATCGCTGTCGAGGAGCAAGAGGTCGCCGGCTTCAAGCTCGAGCTCTTCGTGATCAGCTTCGTCAAGGACAAGATGATCCTGAAGGTGCCGGTGCCCAAGGCTACAAGCGTTGGAATGCGTAAACTCGGCAGCGCCGAAGTCGTCAAAAAAGCGCTGAACACCTTGACCGGACGCGCCCGAGTCAAGCGGACCATGTGGTCGCGCCGGGCTCAGGAATACGAAGCCAAAATCAATTCCGGCGATCTTGTCGCGATCGCGGAAGTGGTGCGCGATCTCTATCGGTCAGAGGCGCAGCCGGAGCAGTCTTACTCCGAACGGCAGCTCTACGAGGCTGCACTCGACCGCGTGGCCCGCGAAATCTCCGTGGTGCAGAAATTGACGGAGACGGAGTCGCTGCGCCTCATCGAAGGCCAACTGCAGAGGGGACCTCGGCGCGGCAAGACTGAAGAAGCTGAAGGCGACGTCGCCGATGAAGGTGATATCGAGGAAGCCGCATAAAATAGCTGCCACCTCACACGGCCCGCGCCTTGCGCGCTCGAATCAAGCCCGGCTAATTCCTATTGGCCGGGCTTTTTTTATGCTTTCCTTCGCGTCATGCAGGGTTGCATTGGCGGCACTGACGCCGCCTATTCGGTGACGATTTTGTAGCGCTCACCAGTCTGCAAAAGCCCCGCTTTCTCAAGCCCGTTAATGAGAAGAAACTGCTCGAGCGGGCGGTCGAGCACGCTCATTTTGAGGGAAAAGGCTTCGGCCTTGTCTCCGGGTTTCGCCATTACGATCGAGATGCGCAGCGGCCGCACGCTATTCACTTCCTCTGGCGTAGAGCGGCGAAAGGATTTGATCGAGTCGCGAAACCGGTTCTCCGTGTCGTCGCTCAAGGCCCGCGCGGCGAAGATCAGGCGGTAGACTTGATTGGAGTCGAAGCGAATCACGGCGACTCGGAAATTCCATTCCCCGGCGCGGGCGCTGGCCACCGCCGCCTGCATTCCGCTAACGTCGAGAGTTTCGATCGAGCTCTGCAAAAGGCCGTCGATCCAGCCCGACGCTATATAGGTCTCGAGCGGCGTCGACGAGGCCAGCCGGACCGAGTCGAGGCGGAGAGCTTCGAGACCGCCCGACTTCACGCCGAGCACGGCCTGTGCGGAGTTTTCGAGCACGAAACCTTCCGGCGCCGCAAACGCGAAGCCGAGCCTTGGATGTGTGAACACCCGGCCGCGGATCGACCCGTCGGCGGGATCGTCACCGAACATCATGTTGTCGATTGCTGCGAGATAGCCGGCCCGGTCTGTCGTAGCGCCCCCCGGCGCTGTGATTTGCCTCGCCACATTCGTAGCTTGGGCAATGCGTTCGGGGGTTGAAGGATGCGTCGCCATGATATCGGGTTTCGAAGCGCTCGAACCCTGGCCGATGAGGGCAGCCCGCATCGCGCTCGCCCGTTCGAGAATAGTCAGGAACCGAGCCGCCCCAAAAGGATCATAGCCTGCCTTGGCGACGGCCTTAATGCCGATTTGGTCGGCTTCAAGTTCCTGCTGCCGGGAAAAGCCTGCGATGGATCGCTTTTCCGTGCTTTCCACCTGCTCGCCGCGCTGGCGGCTTTGAATCACATTGGCTGCTTGGCTAATCACCGCAGCCCGCTTTTCCTGCTCTGCACGCAGCAGCGCGTGACGGGCGGTGATATGGGCGATCTCATGCGCCATGACAGCCGCGACTTCCGATCCGTCATTGGCGAGCGCGAGAAGGCCGCGCGTCACATAAAGATTGTTCGGCGGCAGTGCAAAAGCGTTGACGACCGGCGAGTTGAGAAGCGTGACTTTATAGGGCTCGGAGGGCGTTTCGTCGGCGGCCGCCAGTTTAGCGAGAATATCGTTGAGGAAACGTTCGGCTGTCGGATAGTGGTATTCCCCGCCGAACAGGGCGACCATTTTCTTGTGCTCGGCGCTCGCTGCCGTCTCGACGCCGAGGGTACGCGGCGCCGCCTGCGGCAGCTCTGCCGAAAACGGTTTCGTGCCCTGCTGTTCCATCGAGGCACAGCCGGCGGCGAGCAAGAAAACTGCGAACGCCAGCGCTTGCCCTGTCCGCATCCGGCGCGAAGGCAACAGTTGCAAAGGGAAATGATCCGGCCGACGGCCGTAAAAACGAGGGGGAAAGGCGCGCATCAAGGCTTTTCGGGCGGAACCTGGGTGATTACTTCGCGGGGTTTCGCCCGCACCTGGAGCTCAGCCTTATTCTCCTCTCCAACAATAAGTTCGATCTCATCGGGACTGACGATTTCGATCTGCGGACCGAAACGCGTGTCGAGCAAGCCGCGGACCCGCAAACTCCGCCCGACGAGAGAATTGAATTTCATAGCCGCCTGTTCGAATATCCGGACATTGCGTTGCAGGATTATGACCGAGAAACTGCGGCCGTGGCCAGCGCCGAATTGGAGGCGCAGGCCCATTTGGCCGGATAAGACATTCGCCAGCCGCCCTTCGACGATGACGTCTGTCGCTGCTTTTTCCGCGAAACCAGAACTGTCGTCGGCCGCTATGACCGCATAATACGGATCGGCCCAGAGTCCAAGCCGGCCGGCGCGCGCTTCGGCTTCGGCTGCCAGCCAAGCCTTCAGGCAGGGACGGATTTCCGCCTGTGGCTTGACCCGCGCGAGACCGGCACGCAGCAAAATCAGCGCAATAGAACGTTCCGGCTCCTCGGCCCCCTGCAGAAATGCAAGAGCCGGGATTCGGCCCCACCGGTCGGGTTTTTGCGCGAGTGGCGTCAAGTCGATGTTTTGGCCACGAATTTTCGCCGCCAAAAGCTCGCGCGCCTGGCTATCGCGCTCCGGCGCCTCCGGCGTTGGCCGTGGCGGATCGAGGCCGGCGAGGTGCACGATGCGGCCATCGGCAAGCGCAAGGTCAAGCCTTTCGTCGACGCCTGTCACGCGTGCAGAACTCTCGCCCTGGGCCGGACAGGCGCCCAGGCCTTTGCGCGGCGCCGCAGCGGCCGTTGGCGCCACCAAAATCGCCAGAATCGCAAAGCTTGCCGCCAAAGCGAGCCCGCAGATGAAAACGCACCGGCCGAGTAATGTGAGCATAGCGATCACAGGTTTGCGCAGGCCGCGCCGCCTTGGCTCCGACTTGACGTTCATGCTAAGGTCGTGACCGCTGAATCGCAGATGAATGTACGGGAGATAAGCGACCGACATTTAATTGCTTTCGGCGTGCTTGGCCGAAATGTCCCGGTAGCTCAGCAGGATAGAGCAACGGTTTCCTAAACCGTAGGTCAGGGGTTCGAATCCCTTCCGGGACGCCATCCTGCTTCGCGCGATGCGCTTCGCAGGATTGCCTCGGACCTCGGGACGAAGCAGGATGCCCTTCGAAGCCTCGGCGAAGAAGGGCTGGTTCGTGTGGTACGTCTATCTGCTGGAAAGCGACAGTCTGTGCATCGATGGCGCGCGATCTCGATCAATCAGCCTATGAAAAAGCACAGAAGCCGGTTGGCGCGCGCGACGGACTTGGTTTGAAAGGTTGGGGCTTTGCGACATCTGCGCCCGCGAGCCTGTTCCTGCTGGCCGGGTCTTAGCGTTCGACGAGGTACCGAAGGAAGTTTGCCGCTTCGGCTGTGCTCTGCGCGCCCTACTGCATTGTCCGTTCCGGAACGTCCGTGATTTCTTCAAACTCCGCAGCTGCCCCGCCCCAAATAATGATTTGCGACGTGAAGCGTACATCCAATCGCTCCGCCGCGGCAGGGTTGCTCGCCGGCAGCCGATAGGAACACATGACCGTTCCCTGAGCATCGGGCGGAATTTCCCAATATCGCGCTGCGGTCGAGGTGGGCTTGAAGCGAACCCGTTGGCCGACTTTCATGGCTGCCCTCCTAGTCTGAGGCACTCATCCAAACTCCTATCAGAGCATCTCGGGTCGCGAATGGTGCATTGCGTTATATAACTGTCGCAATGCAGCAAGACAAGTAGCTTCCTGCGACTCAGGATTAACAGTCCCAAAAAAAGCTCTTTAAGGGACAGCCATGGCCGCCGCCATTAGCCATTTTCGGGTCAGTTCCATGGAACCCGCGCAGCGGCGATCGAGGGCGCATAACGCAGCGCGCATCACCTCGCACCCGTCGGCCGCACCCATGACAGGGCGTTGAATCAGCGGACCGTATGGGCGGGCTGCCAAGCCTTGACGGGCTCCGGCGACGGTTCGAACGGAAAGGCAATCGTCATGCCGGCACGCAATTCATTCACCTGGCGTCCGCCCGAGATGGCATGCCGCACGGCGAGATCGAGGGCGAGGTCGTCGCGGATCTGCCAAATCGCTCCGACGAGACCCGAATAAGTTTGCGCACCCCCAATCAGGCTGTCGGAATAGATTTCGGCAACCGGCCGAAGCTTCCAATTCGCTGGCCCTTCTAGAATGACGTCGAGATTGAGATCGGCGCGCTGATCGCTGGCAAGGCTCGTCGTGAAATTCAAATGAATAGTGCCCCATTCGAAACGTTGCGATAAAATCCAGTCCCAACTTGGCCCGATTGCCGAACGAACGCCAAGGCTCGGCAAAAGCAGGCCGAATTCCGTCGCGATACTCGGCCCCGGCTGATCCTGCAGCACGCCGGGCAGAAGCACGTGTTTGAGGAAAACGCCGTTGCCCGTCAGGCTCTCGTGGGTCGATGGGGAAATCTGCGAGTCAAGCTGGCCTTGCAGCACGGCTTCCCAATCCTTGGCAAAGCCGAAATTGAAGACGCTGGCCGGCGCGACGAGCGTTTTAGTAGGACCTTCCTGCAAGGCGCCGAAGGGCTGGAGTTCGAGTTCGAACTGACCCAATTCGGCTACGGATGCATCAGTCCCGTCGAAAGGCCGGTAGGCCTTGGCCGGAGACGACCCAAGAGCCACGCAAACGCAGAAGACGCCCGCGCCGGCAAACCTCGCCCAAAACGATCCAGTGCAGTTTTGCGGATCTGTTGACATCGCGAGCGGGCGCATTCTTGCTTGTTGTCTCCATCTGCGACAACCTGGGACCTGCCTTGCCGCCACGCTCCAGGCATACCTCTTTATTCACAGCTGAAGGTTCTTTGTGAAGCAATGCCTGAATTGCCGGAAGTGGAAACCGTTCGCCGCGGCCTCGAACCGGCGATGGTCGGAGCGCGGCTCGTCCGCGTCGAGCAGCGGCGCCCCGATCTGCGCTTTCCTTTTCCAAAGAATTTTCAAGAAAGGCTCACCGGCCGCCAGGTCGAGGCGGTCGGCAGGCGCGCCAAATATTTGCTTGCCGATCTCGATGACGGCCATGTTCTCGTGATGCATCTCGGCATGTCGGGCTCGTTTCGCATCGTCGAGCCGGACGCGCTCGAAACGCCCGGGCTCTTTCACCATCGAAAGCAAAAGGACGTCGCGCATGATCACGTCGTATTCCTTCTCTCCAACGGCAAATGCGTCATTTACAACGATCCGCGCCGATTTGGCTTCATGCAGATCATTGCACGCGACAAACTCGCCGAACACGTCCTTTTTCGCGACGTGGGGATCGAACCTCTCGGCAACGGGTTTGACGGTGCGGCTTTGGCACGTCTCTTCGCAGGCAAGACCGCACCTTTGAAAGCGGCGCTGCTCGATCAGACACTGATCGCCGGCTTGGGCAACATCTATGTTTGCGAGGCGTTGCATCGCGCAGGCCTATCGCCGCGCCGCAGAGCTGCCACTCTGGCGCGCAAGACGGGCGCACCGACTGAGCGCGCAAATCGTCTCGCCTGCGTCATCCGCGAGGTGCTCGAAGAAGCGGTGACGGCCGGCGGCTCTTCATTGCGCGACCATCGCCAGACGGACGGAGCGCTCGGCTATTTCCAGCATAATTTCCGTGTCTATGATCGCGAAGGTGCGGCCTGCCCGTCGCCCGGTTGTGACGGCACGGTGCAGCGGATCGTGCAATCGGGCCGCTCGACATTTTACTGCAGGACTTGCCAAAGATGAGGCAAAATCGCAGGCGGACCAGGAGGACTGGCTCGCGTACCTCCTGATCCGCAACGAGAAATCGCGACCGCGTCGGAATATCAATGTTGCCCGGCGAGCCGCAGCCAGGCGTCTTCATCGATGATTTCGAGGCCGAGCTCGCGTGCCAGGGCAAGTTTCGAACCGGCGCCGGGGCCGGCGACAACGAGATCGGTCTTCTTCGACACGGAACCGGCAACTTTCGCACCGAGCCTCTCGGCTTGCGCCTTGGCCTCGTCGCGCGTCATGCGTTCCAAACTGCCGGTGAAGACGATCGTCTTGCCGGCGACGGGGCTCGTCTTGACCATTTCCTCCATCGGCAATGGCGTCACATGTGCCAGCAATGCGTCAAGCTGCTTTTCATTGTGGGGCTCGGCGAAGAAATCGGCGACAGCTTCGGCCACGACCGTGCCGACGCCTTCGATATTGTCGATCTCGGCGCGCGCCTCAGAACCTTCCTCGGCGGCGCGCGCGCATCGACGTAACGCTTCGAAAGTTCCGAAATGACGCGCGAGTCGGCGCGCATTGGTCTCGCCGACGTGCCTGATGCCGAGCGCAAAGATGAACCGATTGAGCGGGATTTGCCGGCGCGCTGCAATGGCGGCGAAGAGGTTCTTCACCGAAGTTTCGCCATAGCCCTCGCGATCCTCGAGTTTCGTCTGGCTCTTGCGATCGCGTTCTTCGAGCGTGAAAATATCGGCCGGCGTCTTGACGAGACCGTCGCGATAGAATTGCTCGATCTGCTTGTCGCCGAACCCTTCGATGTCCATCGCATTGCGCGAGGCGAAATGCTTCAGCCTTTCGACCGCTTGCGCCTCGCAAATAAGGCCACCGGTGCAACGCCGCACCACGTCGGCCGTTCCCGTCTTTGCATCGATTTCCCGGATCGCCGCCGAGCCGCAAACCGGGCATTTATGCGGGAACACATAGCGCTTCGGCTCCGGCTTCGGCCGCTTGTCGAGGACCGGGCCGACGATCTGCGGAATGACGTCGCCGGCACGCTGGACGATCACCGTATCGCCGATCCTTATGTCTTTGCGCGCGATCTCATCTTCATTGTGCAACGTCGCATTGGAGACGACGACGCCGCCGACGGTGACGGGATCGAGCCGTGCAACCGGCGTCAAAGCGCCGGTGCGGCCGACCTGAATGTCGATGCCGCGCAAAATCGTAAATGCTTTTTCAGCCGGAAATTTGTGCGCCGTTGCCCAGCGCGGCGAGCGCGACACGAAGCCGAGGCGGTCCTGCAAGGCAATTGAATCGACCTTGTAGACGACGCCGTCGATATCATAGCCGAGCTCTGCCCGCTGCTCCTCGATGCCGTGGTAATGGCGCAGCAGTTCATCGGCGTTATGGCAAATGATGGTGAGCGGATTGACCGGCAGGCCGAGCTTTGCAAAGAGACCGACCATGCCCATCTGCGTGTCTGCCGGCAATTTGCTCACTTCGCCCCAGGCATAGGCGAAGAAATGCAGCGGCCGTTCGGCGGTCACCGCCGGATCGAGCTGGCGCAATGAGCCCGCCGCAGCATTGCGCGGATTGGCAAAAAGCGTCTTGCCGGCCCGCGCCTGGCGGGCATTGAGAGCGGCAAAGTCTTTGTGCGTCATATAGACTTCGCCGCGCACCTCGAGGATATCGGGCGCGCCTGCCTTCAATACATGCGGGATTTCTGCGATCGTCTTGACGTTGGCGGTGACGTCTTCGCCTTCGAAACCATCGCCGCGGGTCGCGGCTTGGACGAGGCGCCTATGTTCGAAACGGATCGAACAGGAAAGCCCGTCGATCTTGGGTTCGGCCGTCAACGTGAGTTCCGCCTTCGCTCCGAGACCCAAAAACCGTCTGATGCGCGCGACGAATTCTGTAACTTCCTCGTCCGAAAAGACGTTGCCGAGCGACAGCATCGGAACCTTGTGGCGGACTTTGGCGAATTTTTCCGACGGTGCAGCGCCGACCTTCCGGGTCAGCGATTCCGGTCCTACAAGTTCGGGAAAGGCTTTTTCCAGAGCTTCGTAACGCTGCCGAAGCGCGTCATATTCGGCGTCCGAAACCGTCGGCGCGTCCTCGGCGTAATAGCGGCGGTCATGCGCCGCTATTTCCTCACCTAGGCGCATGTGCTCCGCGCGTGCTTCAGCCGCGTCGAGCTTCTCGATCGGGGTCGTGCTTTGCTTCATCGCTGCAAATTAACACGACAGACTGCACGCGTCATGCGGCCTGCTTCGGCTCCGGTAACTTTGCCTGATTGTCGAGGGATGCGGCGCCATAAACACCGGTGCAATTATATGGTTCAGGCGGCAGAGGTGGCGTCGCAAGAAATACTGGAAATGCGTTTGCTCGCGAGTAAAATATTGCTTTCGACGTCAAACGGTTGTGGCGATCCTGGCAAGTTCTCGCGAATTACCGGCGTTGCGGCCCGTTTGCGCAGAATTGATATTCTCGAAAAATTGGTGGGCGCTCTCCTTCCATGTGAAGGATGCCGCGTGGGCACGACAGCGTTCTCTTGGTATGTCGAGCGCTGCAAGGGCTGCCTGGCGCAGATCGTGATCGAGTACGCCGGTCCCGGAATCGCCAACGACGTCGAGGGGGCCGGTGACCGGAAATGCGGCAACCGGCACACCGGAAGCCAGCGCTTCGAGCAGTACGATGCCGAACGTATCGGTTAGACTGGGAAACACGAAAACATCGGCGGATGAATAGACTTCGGCGAGTGCCTCACCCGCCAGGGCGCCAAGGAAATGCGCATTTGGATAGGCGGCGACGAGGCGCGCCTGCTGAGGTCCATTACCCACGACCACTTTAGAGCCAGGCAGATCGAGCTTGAGAAAGGCTTCAATGTTCTTTTCGACAGCCAGGCGGCCGACGAAAAGATAGATAGGCCGCGGCAAATCGAGGACGCTTCGATCGCGAGGACGAAACAGCGTCTCGTCGACGCCGCGCGACCACCGCATGAGGTTGCGGAACCCGTGCTGCGTGAGCACTTTTTCGAGGCTCGGGGAGCTCACCATCGTTCCGGCGGCGGCGTTGTGAAAGCGCCGCAATACTGCATAGCTCAAGCCCATCGGAATCGGCACGCGGGCGGCGACATATTCGGGGAAGCGGGTGTGGTAGCTCGTCGTAAAAAGCCGATTCTCGGAGAGGCAGGCTCGCCGCGTGGCGAGACCGATCGGTCCTTCTGTGGCGATGTGAACGAAGTGAGGCGCGTATTTCTTGATATTCCAGGCGACCAATTGCGGATTGGTCAGAGCAAGGCGGATTTCCCCGTAGCCGGGCAAAGGCATCGTCCAGAAATCCGACGGCGTCAGGAATTGGACTTCTATGTCGAAGGCCGACGCATGCGCCGCAATGTTTTCCAGCGAGCGAACGACGCCGTTGATTTGCGGCTTCCAAGCATCCGTCGCGATGAGAAGCCTTGTCACGCGGCCGATGCCTTTGCTTCCCGCCTGCGGCGCGAGATCGTAAAGATATCCGGATTTGCTCGCCGCCGCATTTCATCGGCCCAATGGACGATCTCGAAACGGCCGTCGAAATGTTCCACCAAAGCAGTGCAGCTTTCCACCCAGTCGCCCGTGTTCATATAATACACGCCGAAATCTTCGTGCATGACCGCGTGGTGGATATGGCCGCAAATGACCCCCTGAACCTCCCGTCGCGCCGCCTCATGCGACAGCAGCTCTTCGAACCGGCCGATATGATTGACGGCCGTCTTCACCTTCATTTTCGCCCATGCGGAAAGCGACCAATAGGCGAGGCCGAACCAGCGGCGTACCGCGTTGACGTAGACGTTGATAGCGAGCGCCAGCGAATAAGCACCATCGCCGAGATGGGCAAGCCAGGGGGCATGGCGAACCACCATGTCGAAATGATCGCCGTGGATGACGAGATAGCGCTTTCCGTCAACGCCCACGTGGATCGCGCTCTCTTGAACTTCGATGCCACCGAAGTTGTGGCCGACATAGGCACGCATGAATTCGTCGTGATTGCCGGGAAGATAGATGATTTTCGCGCCCTTGTGGGCGCGCTTCAGCAGCTTCTGCACAACGTCGTTGTGTGCCTGAGGCCAATACCAACCGGATTTCAGCCGCCAACCATCGATGATGTCGCCGACGAGGTAAATCGTGTCGACATCATAATGCTTCAGAAATTCGAGGATGTATTCAGCTTGGCAGCCGCGCGTACCCAAATGGAGATCCGACAAGAAGAGCGTCCGTACGGCAATGTCGTCGTGATCTTTCTTTGCCAAAGGCCCAGCCCCCCGTTGACCAAATTTGTTAATGGCCGAGTCGGGTGGCAGTTTGATGACACGATTTCCCGAAATGAGTCAACTCGCCCGCTACGTGAAATAAAACTGTTGAATGTGCCCAATCCCCAGCGGTGTGATGCTAACGGGCGGTTCCCGCCAAGCAGTTGAATCGCAAGACTAACTCTTTGATCTGGCGGGCCGACTTAACCTTCCGCTCGGGTGCCGAGCGCAAAGGGCGGATCACGTGCGACGGAGCAGTCCGTTTAGATACCGCGCCCTTCGACGTCGATTTCGAGCTTGTCCACAATAGATCGCAACTCCGGCTGCTGCGGGTTGATTTCGAGGGCCTTGCGGAAGGCAGCGAGGGCATTTTTATCGAAACCCTCCTTCCGCAAAATGACGCCCGCACCAACCAGCGCGCCGAAATGACGCGGCTCGAGCTGCAAGACCTGCTTGATGTCCGCCATGGCACCATCCGTGTCGTCGGCCAGAAAACGAACAGTGGCGCGATTGTTCCAAGCTTCCGCCCAAGTCGGCTGCAGTAGAATGATTTTGTCGAAAAGCTGAAGCGCGAGGGGGTATTGCCGCGTCGACATGGCCGCCGCTGCACGTTCCATGAGCAGGCCGGCCGTGTCGGAGTCCGACTGCGCCCAAATCTTCTCGATCAGCGCGGCTACCGCACGCGCGTCGTCAGGACTTTCTGCTGCGGAGAGACGTTTGAAAAGCGCGTCAAGCATCTGTCCACGCAGGGCCGCATGTGATGAATGCGGGCCCATCGCCTTTTTCAGAGCCTCGGCCTTGGCAGCTCCCGCCTTGTCCTCGACCTTCGGCTTGCCGAGACTCGAGTTTTTTTGGGCTTTCGGCTCGGCCGTCTCGGCATTGGGCAGCGCGGGAAACCGCGGACCCTCGGGGCCGAAAAACGGCTCGCCCGGCCGCGTTTCAGGTGCCGCCGCGCTGCTGTTCGGCGCGATTCGGCCGGACGCATAGGGCTCGTCCTTCCGCGTTTCGGAGGGCGCCTCAAAGGGCGAAGTCCAAATCCCATCCGGGATGGCCGGGAAGCTTTGCTCGAACTCCGGCGCTGCAATTGCCTCGCGAAGGGGGGACAAAGCCAGATTTAACGGCACCTGTGCCACCAATACAGTCACGGTGCCCAATATAACCGCGCGAAACCGCATCTGCAGGCCCTAACGGGTTTGGGTGTCAAACCTCCACTCCTCCTGCTTGCGCGGAAGTCGGAGGTCTCGCTTGCTTGACGCAGGACGCGCCGTTCAGGCCGCATGAACGGCCTGCTATGGCACATAATCTTCACGCCGGAACTTTGTAGCCGCAGCCGGCTGGGCAAGCCAGATCCTTTGGCGGCACAAAACTCCGTTCAATGTGGCGAAACAGCGCCGAACCAGTAAGTCTAAAAGCAAAAACCGCGCCCTGAGAACGCGGATCTCTATCCGTTCGCGTGCGGCGACGAGGAGGCCGATGCCGGCTCAGCCCTGCCGGGCTTTGTAGCGCTTTTGCACTTTGTTGATGATGTAGACACGGCCTTTGCGGCGCACGAGCCGATTGTTGCGGTGGCGACCGCGCAAAGACTTCAGGGAATTACGAACTTTCATCGGGCCGACTCCGACTTAATAGCACCGGTCGAGCCGACCAAGTGAAGGAGAGCGGGCATATGCCCGATTTCGCGCTGCTGATCAAGACGAAATCGCCCGGGCGACCCGATTCTTCGACTGTACATGCCCCGTTTGACCGCAATGGCGCAAAAATTGCCTGTAAACGTGGCGTTTGCGCGAAGGACATAGGAACTGAGCTGAGACGCGGATCGGCCGGCAGGCCTGAGGGTGTGGCGCAGCAAGGTTCGATCGAAACGTCCCGGCTGGACGCGAGGCTTACCTAAGGTGCGCGCCGCGGCGGCTTGAGCTAATCCGGACAGGCCAATTCGAGGCGCAGATCTCTCTTTCCTGCGGATCAATCCTCGCAAATGCGCGGCACGCTTATTGCGTCGCGGCTGGGGCCAATACGCACTGCCATTGCGCCAGCGGCGCCTGGCATCGAGCCGCGTCGGCGGCTTTTTAGCGGCGGCTCTCTCGAGCTGCTTCGATTGAACCTCGCCCTCTCCTGGAGCAATCGATGTACACGAAGACGATCAACACATTTTGCGAGCTCGCTGTCACGAAAGCAGAAATTTCGTGGCGGCGGCCCCTGGCATTCCTGGTGTCTTCCGCAATGGCCGGCGCCTATGTCGGCATCGGCATCATTCTGATCTTTGGTCTCGGCCAGGCGATCGATCCTGCCTGGCGCAGTCTCGTGATGGGCACGAGTTTCGGCATAGCATTGACCTTGGTCGTGTTTGCCGGTTCCGATCTATTCACCGGCCACACTTTGTTCATGACGTTGGGCCTGTTGCGCGGTTCGATCAAGCCTGCGAGCCTGGCGCGCACTTGGGTTTTTTCGTGGGTCGGCAACCTCATCGGCGCTGCTTTGCTCGCCTATATATTCAAGCTCGGCGGCGGCGGTGCGGTCCTCAAAGAAGGCGCAGATCTCATCTACAATGCCTCGGCAGCGAAGATGAATGCGCCGGCCCTGCAGCTCGTCGCCCGCGCGGCTTTGTGCAACTGGCTCGTGTGTTTGGCGCTTTGGACGAGCGCGCGAACGACGAGCGACTCGGCCAAGTGCATTCTCATCTTCTGGTGCCTGTTCGCTTTCATCGCGTGCGGCTTTGAACATTCGGTCGCGAATATGACGGTATTTTCAGTCGCACTTCTCGGTCACCCTCCGGCGAATGTCACGCTCGGCGGCATGGCCTACAACCTTCTCTTCGTGACCATAGGGAATGTCGTCGGCGGCGCAGTCTTTGTCGGCCTCGGCTATTGGTTTGCCAATGGTCAACCGGCTTCGGCGCCGCGCGTCGATGTGCAGACGGCGGCGGCCGATGCCGCCGTCAGCCGTTGAGGCGCCCTGCGGCCAGAAGCCCGCGGCGCTCCCGGACGGGTATGCAACTGAGTTCTCAGTCCCGTTCTTGTGGCGCGCCGCAGATTTCTCATGCGGAGAGGATGCAATGAGCGGCGATTTCACGCTCGAACAAAAGCGTTATCTCGAAGGCTTCGCTTCGGGCCTGCAAGTGTCGCGGGCAGGACGGGGTGCGCCGGGCCTGCCGTCCGCCGGCGCTGTTTCGCCTGAGCCGAGTGGCCCCGACGCTGCGCATCTTGCCGCTATGGCGCGTTTCGAAAACGCCGGCAAGAAATTGTCCGATCCCGAAAAGTGGAAGCGCGAGCAGCATCCTTTCGACGCCTACGCGAGGCTCGAAGAGCAGGCTGCAAAAGACGGGTTTCCGAAGCCGCCGGATAATTTCCGCTGGCGTTTTTTCGGGCTCTTTTATGTCGCGCCGGCGCAAGATTCCTATATGTGCCGGCTGCGCATTCCCAATGGCATTCTCAACCATTGGCAGTTCGCCGGATTGGCGGAGATTGCCGACCTCTATGCCGGCGGCTACGTGCATGTGACGACGCGCGCCAATCTGCAGATGCGCGAAATCGCTTCGCGCAATGCGACCAACGTCGTAACCGCGATCCAGGATCTCGGGCTTTGCTCGCGCGGATCAGGGGCCGATAATATCCGCAACGTGACCGGCGACGCGACCGCCGGCATCGCTGCGCTGGAACTCATCGACACGCGGCCCTATACGCGCGCCTGGCATTTCCACATCCTCAATGACCGCTCACTCTATGGGCTGCCGCGCAAGTTCAATGTTGCCTTTGACGGCGGCGGCGCAATACCGACGCTTGAGGAGACGAACGATATAGGTTTTCAGGCGGTCGAAGTTTTGCCGGGTGCGGGCGTGCCGGAAGGCATTTATTTTCGCGTCTTGCTCGGCGGCATTACCGGCCACAAAGACCTTGCGCGCGAGACCGGCGTCGTGGTTCTTCCGAACGAGGCGCAGGGCGTCGCCGATGCCGTCGTGCGGGTCTTCATCGATCAAGGCGATCGCACCAACCGGACAAAGGCGCGACTCAAATATGTGCTCGATGCTTGGGGCATCGAGAAGTTCCTCGCCGCCGTCGAAGACAAGCTCGGCCGCAAACTGACGCGCGTCGCGGCGGAACACATGGCACCGCGGCCTGCGCAGCATCGGCAAGCACATGTCGGCGTCCATCCGCAAAAGCAGCCGGGTCTCTATTATATCGGCATCGTCTTGCCGGTCGGCAAAATGGCAAGCGCGCAAATGCGCGAGCTCGCCGCGATCGCGCGCGACTGCGGCGACGGCGATTTGCGCCTGACCGTCTGGCAAAACCTGCTGCTATCCGGCATTTCCGAAGCGAAACTAAGCGAAGCGCAAACGCGGATCGAACAGATTGGGCTCGAATGGAAGGCCTCGAGCATTCGGGCCGGCCTCGTCGCCTGCACCGGATCGAAGGGCTGCAAATTCGCTGCTTCGGATACGAAGCGGCATGCCGAAGAGATCGCGACTTGGTGCGAGAAACGCTTGTGGCTTGATCAGCCGGTGAATATCCACCTCACCGGCTGTCATAATTCCTGCGCCCAGCATTACATCGGCGACATCGGCCTCCTCGGCGCGCGCGTTGCCGTCAGCGATGAGGGCGATACGATCGACGGTTACCACATTGTTGTCGGCGGCGGCTTCGGGCGCGACGCCGCGATCGGGCGAGAGATTTTTCGCGATGTGAAGGCGGAAGATGCGCCGCATGTCGTTGAGCAATTGCTGCAAGCCTATCTCGCCCATCGCGAGAGCCCGGCCGAAACGTTTCATCAATTCACCGCGCGCCAAGAGATCGGTTCTTTGATCGCCACATTGCAGAAATTCGGAGAAGAGGCCGCTGTATGACGGTGTCCGTCCTACCCCCGGCAATAATCCCGCTCTTGCCGCAAACGGCACCATTTTCGGCGGAGCAAAGAGCCTGGCTGAACGGATTTTTCGCCGGCCTCATGGCGCCTTCCGATCTTGCCGAAACGGCCGTGCCAGTCACCGCGCCGGTCGAGGCTTTGCAGCAAGCACTTCATTTAGAACCGGAAACCGGTGCAGATGACGCGCCCTGGCATGACCCCATTCTGCCGATCGAGGAGCGCCTGCAGCTCGCCGAAGGGCGGTCTTTTCAGCAGCGCCTCATGGCAGCCATGGCCCAGCAGGACTGCGGCCAATGCGGCTATGTCTGCGAGACCTATGCCGCCGCCATAGCCGATGGCGCGGAAACGCGATTGAACCTCTGCGTCCCGGGCGAAAAGCCGACCCTTCGTGCATTGAAGGCGCTCGTCGAAGCTACGGCCTCCCCCGTGGGACCGGTCTCGAGCCTCGTCAAGCCGCTGCCGGCCCCCGTGCCCCGCCTCGATCACGATGATTTTGGATTAAATCAATCCAAAATCATGAACGTGATCGATTCTAATAAATTGGAGCGGGATGCGCAGATAAGTCTACGCAATCCGCGTAAACTTGATTGCGCCGGAAAACCGGTTCCCACTTTTCCTCATCCCGCTCTAGCAACGGACAGCAAGCCACGCGGCTATTCACGCGAGGCGCCGGTGGACGTGACTTTCCTCTCCCGGCGCAAACTCAACATGGAGGGGTCCGAGAAAGCGAGCTATCACATTGAATTCGATCTTGCGGAAAGCAGCCTCGATTATGTCGTTGGCGACAGTTTTGGGGTCTATCCGCAGAATGATCCGGCGCTCGTCGACGCGATCCTCGCAACGATCAGCGCTCCGGAAGATTTCCCGATCATGGATCGTTCGCTGCGCGAAGTCCTCCTGAACGACGTATCGCTTGGCGCTGCGCCCGACGCTTTGTTCGAACTCGTGTCCTACATCACCGGTGGGGAGCGCAAGCAGAAGGCCAAGCGTCTCGCGAGAGGAGAGGATCCGGATGGCGACGCAGCCACGCTCGACGTGCTCGCGATCTTTGAAAAATTTGCCGGCATCCATCCCGATCCGGAAGCGCTCGTCGAATGCCTCGAGCCGCTGCAGCCCCGGCTCTATTCGATCTCGTCGTCTCATGCCAAATGTCCCGGCCGGCTGAGTCTGACAGTTGATCACGTCCGCTACGAAATCGGCGATCGCTTGCGCGAAGGCGCCGCGTCGTCCTGGCTCGCCACGCGCCTCGAACCCGGAACGAGACTCAAGGCCTATGTGCAGAAAGCACATAATTTTGCGCTTCCGGCGAGCGGCGATACGCCGATCATCATGATCGGGCCCGGCACCGGCGTCGCGCCTTTCAGGGCATTTCTGCAAGAGCGCGAGGTGCGTGCTGCCAAAGGTGGCGCATGGCTCTTCTTCGGCCATCAGAGGCAGGCGACGGATTTCTTCTACGAAGATGAAATGGACGCTTTTCTGAACGCAGGCGTCCTGACGAATCTTTCGCTCGCCTGGTCGCGCGACGGCGCCAGGAAAATCTATGTCCAGGACAAGTTGCGGGAGGCCGGCAAGGAGGTTTGGGACTGGATCGCGCGCGGCGCCCATATCTATGTCTGCGGCGACGCGCTGCGCATGGCGGGAGCTGTCGAAAAGGCCCTCGCCGATATCGTCGCCGAGCATTCCCGCCGCGACGCAGAACAGGCCCGTCACTTCGTCCAGGATCTCAAAAAGGGCGGCGCCTACCAGACGGATGTCTATTGAGTTTTTGTTGCAAGGGCGCTCATCGCAGCCCTTGCATCCACTTCGCTTGAAATTGCTTTAGTGCCCGGTGAGGTGCGTCCACCCCTCTTGGAGCCAAGACCCGATGCCGTGAAGATTGCGGTCGACGACATCCCAATTGACCATGGTCTTTGCGACCCCGTCCGCGCCTGGAGCCGGCGCGAAAGCGTCCGCGATACGGGCTGCGCCTACCGTGAGCGCAATACCGATGATGATTCCGAAAAAGAGGCGCAATGAACTCTCCTTTGCCTGAGTGCATCAGTTCTATGACATCGGACGGAGCTGATGTCCAAAATTCGAAAACCGAGTCCGCCTTTCCGATGGCATAGTTCTGCAATCTATATATCCGATGTCTCATAATTCGGACATCGGATCATCCTAGCAGTCAGCGGGGCAATGCGCGAGGGGCGGGTGCACTACTTGCTTTGGCCGCCGGTGATTCCCCAAGGCCCCGTCGGCGTCGGCGGCAGGAAACTCGGTGCCGGGATATTTTGCGCCGGCGGCGGCGCGTCATGACCACCGCCGAAGCGCACCAGCGCATCGATGCGGCTTTGCATCGAAGGATGGGTCGACAAAAATCCAGCCTCCGGCGAAGCCGCCGGGCTCTCGATGAAGAAGGCCGACATTCTTGCCGATACGTCCGGCAATTGCGGGTTCAGTTCGATCTTGCGCAAGGCGGATATCAAAGCGTCCGGATTCTTGGTCAGTTCGACCGCACCGGCATCGGCGAGATATTCGCGGGTGCGCGACAGCGCGAAGCGGATCAGGATCGACAGGCCCCAGGACAGGGCAATGATCACGAGCGCAATGATGATCACGATGAAAGCGCCCGACGAAGACTTGCGCTCACCCGAGTCGTCGTCCGAAGAAGATCGACGCGGCGACAAGAAGAACGGCAGATTCCAATTGCTGAAGATAAGGTGACCGATGAAAGCGAATATGCCGGCGAAGATGATGGCAATGACGAGAAGTTGAGTGTCGCGATTGCGAATATGAGTCAATTCATGTGCGAGCACGGCTTCGAGTTCGGCATCGTCGAGCCGCTCCATCAATCCGCGCGTCACTGAGACGGAGTAATTCGAATCGCGCACTCCCGAGGCGAAGGCGTTCATGGCGTCCGTCTCGATGATTTTCAGCGCCGGCATCGGCAAGCCGCGCGAAATGCAAAGGTTTTCGAGCGCGTTGTAGAGTTTCGGTGCGTCCTTTCGCGCAACCGATGTCGAGCCGGTCGCATAATCGATGATCTGCTGGTGCGCCAAGAAGGCAATGAAAAACCACAGCGCCGCGCCAGCCATGGCGAAAGGCGCAAACCGCAAGTAATCATGCCCGGCAACGGCCATTATTTGCGCCACTGTGCCGCCGCCTCCGCTGGCAAAAAACAGCGCGAAGGCATAGACGAGCGCTTGCAGCAGCGCGACGAAGCCAGCAAGCAGCAGAACCGAGCGCAACCGGTTCAGCCTGATCTGAGTGTAGAGACCATAGGCCTTGAACATGGGACGCGCTCGGGCTGATGCGGGTCAGAATTTTACAGTCGGGGCCTGCTCAACTGCCTGTTTTTCATTGGCATCGAGATTGAAGAACTCTTGCGGCTGGAAGCCGAAGGAAGCGGCGAACAAGGCGGCCGGAAAGCTCTCGCGCGTCGCATTATATTCGGCCCCGGCATTGTTGAAGAAGCGCCGTGCCGCGGCGATTTTGTTCTCGATGTCGGACAATTCGCTCTGCAATTGCAGGAAATTCTGGTTGGCCTTGAGATCTGGGTAGGATTCGGCGATCGCCATGAGCCGCCCGAGGGCGCCCGACAACGCGCTTTCCGCAGCCGCCTGCGCGGCCGGTCCTTGTGCCGCCACGGCGGCAGTGCGCGCCTTGGTGACCTCTTCGAGCGTGCCGCGTTCATGCGCCGCGTAGCCCTGCACGGTCGCGACGAGATTGGGTATGAGATCGTGCCTTTGCTTCAACTGCACATCGATGTCGGAAAAGCTTTGCCGGCAGCGCTGCCGCAGCGAGACGAGGCCGTTATAGGTGAAAATGAGCCATACGGCCAAAAGGACGATAAGTCCGAGAAAAATCCAGCCGACCATCCTAGATCTCCTTGTCCGACGCCGCGCTGCACTGAAATCATTCGCTAAATTGCCGGAACCAGCCGGGCGATCCGTTTAGATCTATCATGCCCGCGAGCAAGTGCAAAAACGCACAGACGCCGCTCTCGCCAAGTCCGCGATGGACCCTTCAGAGTGCGCGTTCAAGGTTTACGATTGTCGATTGATCATAGCGGGCCGACCCGCCAGGCAATCAATTGCGACGCGAGGATGCGAACTAGATCTTAAATAAATATCGATATGAAATTGTGTTAACGCGAACCAGCTGGAGCCGGATAAGGAAAACTGGAACGCTGCGCGGCTTTTCCGGCGCAATCGAGTTTATTCAGAGTGCGTAGACTTGACCGCGCATTGCGCGCCGGAGGCTTGCTCGGCTCTTCGGCGAAAACGGCGATTTGGCGAACAAAATCAGTAGAGCGGATGTCTCGTTGCGACTTAATGCCCGTCATCAGAGTCGCCAATCCAAACACCCTTGCAATTTATGTTGCGATGCACAATATTCGTGACGGAAACGTTTGAAAGGGTGAGTCGGAACCAAGCTCGGCCTTAGCCAGGCCAGGAGTAAGGAGGTCACTATGGAGCGTTCTGCGCTGCCAAATGAGCGTATTCGGCGGCTTTGGCCGTCGGATGTTGCAGATTACCGCGAGCATCTCCTGAGATTGGACAGCAAGGCGCGATATAGCCGTTTCTGTACGTTCATCTCGGATGATGTGATTATACGGCATGCAGAAAAATGCTTCGGGCCGGATTGTTTGGTCTATGGCCTTTTCGTCGATGGTGTTCTGCGCGCAGCGGCCGAGTTGCACGTGTTCGAACGCGGCGCGACCAAATTCACGGGCGAGGCGGAAGCTGCCTTCAGCGTCGAAAAAGATTTGCGTCACAAAGGCGTCGGCAGCATGCTGATGGAACGCGTCATCCGCGGGGCACGCAATCGCGGCTTACGGAAAGTCGTGATCACCTGCCTGCCGCAGAATTTCGCGATGCAAAGTCTGGCCAGGAAATTTGGCGCCGAGCTCAGTTTCGAGCGCGATGAAGTCGCCGGCCAATTCGACGTCCGCATTCCGACGGTGCAATCGATTTTTGATGAGATCGTCGACGATTCGCTCGGGTTTGCGACGGCCATTTTGGACCTGCAGAACCGCATCCTCCACCCTTCGCTCGAGCATCGGGGCGCCCGCGCTGCGGCTTGACGCAGAAGCCCCGATGAAGGTCGAAAGGAGCGGTGCGGGCCGCGCCTTTTGCCGTTTTATATGCCGCCAGTCCCCTCGAAACGGCGGCATATGTGGCGAGCTGGGTGATTGAAACGCAAACTCCGCCGCGCTAGAATGCCTCGAGTTCGAGCCGCGGGCGTAGTTCAATGGCAGAACGGCAGCTTCCCAAGCTGCATACGAGGGTTCGATTCCCTTCGCCCGCTCCAGTTTCTCACTCACCCGTGTCTTTGCTAAGGCTCCTCCCGGGCTGTTGCTCGCTTCCGACCGATTCGGACGAAAACTCAGGACTTAGCGACGATAGCCTCCGCCAGAGAAGGGGCGATGCGCAGCATGACGGCAAGCCAGCGTGCCTGTCCGGGGTAGACTTCCTTCACGCCCTTGGCGCTCGCCGAGAGCGCCTGTTCGGCGACTTGCCTGGCATCCATCTTCGCGACATTGCGATGGGCAACCGCCGGCGTATCGACGACCGGCGGCGCGATCTCCGTCACCGTTATGTTCAACGGGCTCAATTGTCGCCGGAGCGACTTGCTCAGGCTGTGGAGCGCTGCTTTGGACGCCGAATAGATCGGCGCGCGGGTCGCTGGTGCGAGCGCATAGCCTGAGCTGACGATGATGATCGACGCTCGGGTCGCGCGCCGCAATCCGGGCAGGAATCCACTGATCAGATAGATGGCGCCGTCGAGGTTGGAGCGAATTTCCGCCGTAAGGTCCAGATTCTGGAGGTTCTCGCTTAGAAAATCGATTTCGCGTAATCCGCCGGCGTTGCTGATCAGCAGATCGATCTTGGGGTGAACGGACAGGACCTTGTCCGAGAACTGGCGCATCGCTGCGGCATCGGAGACGTCAACAACGTGGCCTTCGACGCCTGGATACTCGGCCTCGAGCTGTCGCAGCTTGCCCGAATCGCGCCCGCAGGTGACGACCGCGTAGCCTCGCGCGTGCAGGGCCGCCACAAAGGCCTTGCCGATCCCGGACGATCCACCGCTCACCACCGCGACGGTTGGCGAGTTTGTCTTCACTTGCCCCTGCATAGGCTCTCTCTCTCTGCTATCGCAAGCCGGTCTCGAGCTTGCCCCGGCGGCGGTCCATCCGCGCCCGGTCAAACGGTCCGCGTGGCGTGGAACTTGGCTTTGCCGAAGATGCCAAGCTTGACGATCCCGGACATCGAGTCGCCCGCCAGCGTGACTTCGAAAATCACGGTTAGCGGCATAGGGCTGGTGACCTTGTCCGACCAAGTCAACCGATCGCCGGCGATCTTGCCGTCGATCGCATGCGTTCCATCGGGTCCGGTGACGCTGCCCGTGAACGCTTCCGCCTTCGCGTCGAGCGTCATTTCTCGGCGCTGCTCGCCGAGCGGAGATTCGATGACCACGTTCCATTTGCCTGTTGCTGTCATGATTTTCGTCTCTTTCGTATGGGCGCGGCGCCGATTGGGTCTGATCGCTTGTGGCCAGAGACCGGTGCCGTCGCTTGAGGGATTCGGTTAGTTGTTTGAGTCGCGCCGCGCGTCAGGCCGCCGAGCGCACCTCGCGACCCAGGATGGTTGCGAGCGCTCCGGCGAGCGTCGCCACCGGATCGGCGGCCGCCCCGGCGCTTCGCCAGCCAACTACGCGGTCGGGCCGCACCAAGACGGCGCCCTTCTCCGTGATGCCGCGGAACTGCGCCCACGCGAGCCGCGGGTCGAAAAGGTCGCCGTCGATGTGGCCGATCCGCACTGCGTCAAGCGGAATATTATTGGCGGCAGCGATCGCGGCGGCCGCGGCGCTCCAGTCCTGACCTTCCTCGCCAGCGATGAGCAGGAAACGGCCGGGAGCGACGAGGTCCTTCAACGGCCGGCGACGGCCGGACTCATCGTCGATCCAAGCATGCGGAAGCGGGCTGCCGGGACGCGTGCTGGGCTCGTAGACGCGGATGTCGTCGATCGTCTCGGGTTCAGGCGAACCGTCGGGAACGATGGCGGAGGATTCGTAGCAATAGCCGTATTCGACATTGAGCTCGTTGGCCTCCATGCTGGCGAGCCTCATCGCACGTAGCGCCGTGGAGCGATGCTCGGCGTCCTCGGGCTTGCCGCTGACGACCCTCTTGAGCCGCGTCCAATTGTCTTGCGCCTCGGCGGTGGGATCTAACCCGAACGCGCGTCCCATCTCGAAATGTGTGATTGAATTTTCCATCGAGCGCTGAATGTTGCGGGCGTCCACGGGCAAGCGCTCCTCTTGGTAGCTGTCGAGCAGCGACTCGCCGGCTTGCCCCTTGAGCACGGCCGCGATCTTCCAGCACAGATTGTGCGCGTCCTGGATGCCGCTGGTCAGGCCAAGACCGCCCGTCGGGGGATGGCGATGCGCGGCGTCGCCAACGAGGAAAACCCGGCCTTCGCGGAACTTCGTCGCCAGCACCCCCTCGATCGCCCAGCGCGTTATCTTGTGGATCTTGATCGGCATGTCGCCGAGGCCGAGCGCGAGGCGTAGGTTGTTTTCGACCTGCTCGTCGGTCAAATCCTTGACGTTTTCGATTTTTTCGCCCTGGTAGCTGACGTGGAAGACCCATTCCTCGCTGTCCGGACCCCAATGGTCGGGCCCCATCGGCACGAGCACGGTCAGTTCCCCGATCGCCGGACTCCAGATCCAGCGGATCAACACGTCCGGGTCCGGCGCGAGTTTCGACAAGTTGGCCGAGACATGCGCCGTCGCCGTCTGCGCGATCGTGCCCAACCCCTCGAAGCCGATGCCCACCTGCTTGCCAACGGTCCGGCCGCCGTCGCAGCCGAGGACATAGCGAGCCCTCACCTCATACTCCTCGCCCGTGTCGTGGTTCTTGATCCACGCGTCGACGCCGTCGGCGTCCTGCTGAAGACGGATCAACTCATGATGAAATCGGACCCGGCCCGGATTGAGCTCGTCGGCGTGCGCCTTCATGATCGGCTCGAGACGAATTTGCGGGAGATTGGCGCTGCGGCACGCGCTGGCCTGCACCCAATTCACATTGGTGTAGCCGTGGCCCCAGGATTCGAGCTTCCCGATGAGACGGCCGAATTCGGGCTCGGGGCCGATAAATCCGGCATACCAGCCCATCGCTTTCATATTCTCGGCCGGCGTGCCCTTGGCGTAGATTTGTTCGGCGACGCCCGCGTCGGCGAGAATTTCCATCGCGCGCTGATTCAGCACATGCGCCTTGGGCAGGATCGACGTGGTCGGCAAATGGCTGACCAGCAGGCTTTCGATCCCCAGCGACGCCAGCAACATGGAGCAAGTGAGCCCCGCGCCGCCGCCGCCAACAATCAAAACAGGCATTTCAATCTTCATGGACGTTTCCTCTGGCTTTGTTGTGAACCGCTTGGGCCGTCACCCCATGAGGTGACGGCATGTTTGTCAGGGGCGCGCCGGTGAGCCCCTCGCCGAAGCCGCTTCGCGGCTCGCGCGATCCAAGGGAGCCGTCCGCGCCGCAACCTGCGCGGATAGGGGCGCGCCGTTCCTGTTTGATGATGATCTCTTCATGGAGTGTCCCTCTCTTGCTTGATTCGCGGCGGCGTCAGTCCGATGAACCTGCCAACGGCGGCAGTTCCGCCGCGGCCAGCGCCCGGGCCTCCTCGAGCGGCACGCCAATCGAGCGGAGAATCATTTCCGCGGTGTCGGGCCCCGCTTCGCGCCAGGTTTTCTCGCCATTGACGACCAGCCACATCGCCGCCAAGGTCGCAGACCCGATGAAGGCAACGACGGATTCCAATTGGTCGCCGCGAAAGACGTAACGGCCTCTCGCAAGACCGTCTCTCAGGTCGCGCGCCGGCTGACCCGAAATCATGCCCCGGAGCGTCGCCGTCGTGAGACCGAAGCGGGCGATGAAGCGGCCCCAGTGCGGTTCTTCGTGAGCGCGGCGGACGAAAAGCCGGATTCCGCGAGCGAGTCGGTGCGCGGGATCGTCGATGGCTTGGAAGCTGGCGAGCACACGCTCGTGCATCTCGTCGGCGAGCGCGGCAGCGACCTCCTCGAAGAGCGAATCGAGATCAGCAACGTTGTTGTAGATCGTCCCTCGCGCGACCCCGGCGGCGTGCGCCAGTTCGCTGACGCTCGCGTGGGTTGTTCCTCGCTGCGCGAAAATGTGCACCGCGGCTTCGTAAATACGAACCTGGGCTGGCAGTAACGTTTTCATTTTGTACCCTCCCGATTGACATTATTGAACACTTCTGTTCAATTTTAGTCAAGAGGATGCAAGCTCCGCAATCCGCGGGGCGACGCCGCTTAAGCCGGCGCGAGGGCGCGAAAAAGGCCGGGATGGGAGGGCTAGCGATGGCGACGGATGCGAACGCGGAGGTTTCTCATGCGCCCGTCTGGGATGCGAGGGCGCCCCTTCCCACAGATGTGGACGTGCTGGTCGTCGGCCTCGGCCCGGTCGGCGCGACGATCGCCAATCTGCTCGGCATCTATGGCGTGCGCGCGCTTGTCGTCGACAAATCGCCCGAAATCTTCATGGCGCCGCGCGCCATCGCGCTCGACAACGAGGCACTGCGGGTCTTGCAACTGGCAGGACTGGAGGACGGCGATTTCGACAAGATCGCTATCCCCTTCGTGCGGATGACCTCGCCCTATCACGGCGAATTCGGCCGCATCAACACGCTCGGCGAGATCGACGGACACCCCAAGCTCGTCACCTTCTACCAGCCCCAGCTCGAAGCTGTGTTGCGCAAGCGGCTCGCGCGCCATCCGACCATTCAAACCGCGCTTGGCGTCACCCTGACCGGCTTGACCGAGACCGACGGCGTCACGGCGACCATGGATCTCGGCGCCGGCCAAAAGGCTTCGCTAACCGCCCGCTATGTCATCGGCGCCGACGGCGCGAGTTCAATCGCGCGCGAGTTGATAGGGCAGCAGTTCGAGGGCGAAACTTACGGAGAAGATTGGCTTGTGGTCGACGCGACGCGCCCTTCGCGCACGATCGACCATGTCGAGTTCATGTGCGACCACCGCCGGCCGGTTCCGCACATGCCCGCGCCGGGCGGGCGGGAGCGTTGGGAATTTATGATGCTGCCCAACGAGATGCGCGCGGAGATGGAGAGCGACGCCCGCGTCGGCCAGTTGTTGGCGCCCTGGGGTAAATCAGCGGACATGGCAATCGAGCGGAAGGCCGTCTATCGCTTTCAGGCCCGCACCGCGAAAGCGTTCAGCAAGGGGCGGATTTTTCTCGCCGGCGACGCCGCTCATGTCACGCCGCCCTTCGCCGGTCAGGGGCTAGTGGCGGGCCTACGCGACGCGGCGAACCTTTCCTGGAAGATTGCCTGGGTTCTTCACGGGCGCGCTTCCGAGGCCATTTTGGCGAGCTATGACGTGGAGCGCCGCCCTCACGCGAAAGCGATGATCGACCTCGCTAAATTTATGGGTAGGCTCATCATGCCGCGCAGCCCGGTCAAGGCGTTCCTGATCCATGGCCTTATGCGCCTCCTGAGGCTGACGCCGTCGATGCGCCGCTACTTCGACGATCTCGGGATCAAGCCCAAGAACGCATTCGCCAAGGGTCTGTTCGCGCCCGGACGCTCGGGAGCAAAGCTCGTGCGCGGCGGTCAGCTGCCGCAAGGCTGGGTGCGCGATCGCGAGGGTCGCATTCGCTTGAGCGACGACACGCTGGGCGCGACGCTGACGCTCATCGGTTTCGCGACGGACGCCGAGGCGGCCCTGAGCGCCGAGACGATGCGCGCTTTCGCGGCCCGTGGCGGCAAGGTCGTTCAGTTCGCCCACCGCGGGCAGGCCCTGCATCTGCGCGAGGATGCGCATTACGAAGACCTTGAGGGTGTTTTTATGCCCGGCGCCGCTCCGTTCGGTTGGGCGGCCGTCGTGCGCCCCGACCGCACCGTGCTTCACGACGGCCCCGCGGCAGACGCGGACCGGCTGGTCCGCGAATGCGTAGCCCTACTGGGCGCGCCGGCGACCGTCGCCCAACCCGCGTTTTCCGTTTGAGGGAACTCCGAGCATGCGTCTCACGACTTCCGAACCAACTCGCCACGCGAACCCAACCGTCAAGGCCGCCGCGCTCGCCTATGTGATCTTCGACCGTCCGGACCTGAAGAAGGCCGAGGAATATATGATCGACTTCGGCCTGCGCACTGTCTCCAACGATGGCCAGACGTTGTTCATGCGGGCCACGGCGCCGTCGCCCTATTGTTATGTCGCGCGAAAAGCCCCGAAGCCACGCTTCATAGGCATTGGTCTGGAGGTCGACTCCTTGGCTGATCTCGAAAGCCTGACGAAATTGCCGGGCGCCTCGGGGATCGAAACGATAAACTGGCCGGGCGGCGGCCAATGCGTCCGCCTCACGGATCCCTCAGGCTTTCGCGTCGACGCGGTTTTCGGTCGGTCGGAAGCGCCGGCGTTGCCGCATCGTCCGCCGCTGTCGATGAACTCCATCGATCAGAGGGCGCGCATCAACGGCACGCAACGGCCGCCGTTCACGCCGCCAGAGGTGATCCGCCTCGGCCATGTGGCGCTGGAACTCGCCGACTATCAGGCAACCGGCGGATGGTACACCCAGCACTTCGGCTTCATCCCGAGCGATGTTCAGGTGCTGCCCGATGGCTCGCCGGCCGTCGCCTTCATGCGCCTCAATCGCGCGGAAAAGCCGACCGACCACCACAGCCTCGCACTCGCGCAGACTTTCGCGCCCGCGCTCAACCACGTCTCCTTCGAGGTCGTCGACGCGGATGCGGTCGGCATTGGCAATCGTTTGATGCGCGACCGCGGCTGGAAGCCGGCCTGGGGCATCGGTCGCCACTTCCTCGGCAGTCAGATATTCGACTATTGGAACGATCCCTGGGGCGACAAACACGAGCATTATTGCGACGGCGATCTTTTCACCGAGGACCAGGAGACCGGCGTTCATCCCGCGAGCCGCGCCAGCATGGCGCAATGGGGCCAAGCCATGCCGCCGAGCTTCACGCGGCCGAAAATCGCGTTCTCGACGCTCGTCGCGCTGGTTCACGGCCTGCGGAACAGCCCGGACGTCACGCTGCCCAAGCTGCGCACCATCCTGAAGATCTTCGGCTAACCGCTCAACAGGGAACCTATCATGCCGCTCAACGTTCTGCGCTTCCGACACGGCAGCCGCGCCCAATGGGGCGTGATCCGCCAGGGCGCGATCACGCCCATTCCGGGCGTCTTCGAGACGACCCGCACCTTTCTCGAGGCGAACTCGATCGACGCGCTGTCCCGGCTGGGCGGGCCGACGCTGAGGGAGACCGAGATCGAGCTCCTGTCGCCGGTCACGCAAAATCAGCAGTTCCTGTGTCAGGGCGCGAACTACCGCCAGCATATGATCGAGTCCGGCATCGATCCGGACGCGAAGACATTCAACATGATCTTCACCAAGGCGCTGAGTTGCATCGTGCCCGCCGATTCCGATGTCGTTCGGCCGCGGCGGGTGCGTTTCCTCGACTACGAGATCGAGCTGGGTCTCGTGCTCAAGCGCGACATAACATCAGGCCAGCGCGTGACGGACGGCAATTTGCACGAATTCGTGGCGGGCGCGGCGATCGTCAACGACTACTCTGC
>JBKQHN010000203.1:0-10333 GCA_052148755.1 Beijerinckiaceae bacterium
CGGCACGTAGCGCACGCCTGTAAAGAACAGGATTTCCGCAGTCTCACTGTTTTTCGCATATCGGCGGCTCGGCGTAGCCGGCTGCCGGAAAGCAACGAGTTCCCCCATCGATTCGACCTCCCGTAGGTCCGGCGGCGCCAATCGAGCGACGCAGTCTCGGCGAAGCTTCCACCGGATTGGTTAACGATTTCGAAATCGTGATCTTTTTTCGCCGTCAAGACAGTGAGCTTGCTCACACGGCGATCTGGGATGCCGACCGACGGCCGCGCCTGATGTGAGACTTCCTTGTCTGATCAGGACAAATCGAGAAACGCACGCCCCTGGCGATCTTCGACTTCGATGATCCAAAGATCAGGATCGTAAGTGATTTCGCGCGCCAATCTGGCCTCGGCACTTTTCGGATCGATCCAGTCTTCCTTGTGGAAACGCGCAAAAGTCCGTTCGCCTGTCGGACCGCTGCCCTGCGGCGCCGGACCGAAGAGGGCGGCACTGCCGTCGAGGCGATCGATAATGATGAAAATCGCTCCGGCCTCCGGCGCGCCGCGGCGGCGCAAGACCGCAGAAGCGCCTTCGCTGCCGCAGCGCCGCAAATAGCCCGATACCCAGAAATCCGAACGCAACCGCGTCAATTTTTGTCCTGCGTCTTAGGTTGGCCGAACAAAGTCCGGCTCGAAATGGGTCCGGTTTTCCGTCGGTGGTGCAAAAATCGCGCTTGCGTCGAGTTTAGCGGGCGAAAGACCGGCTTGGCTTCATCAAGGGAAGGAAAAGATGCCTTTTGTCACAAAAGGGTAACGTCCATCGGCTTTTTGTTCACCTGTCGCAAGGAGGGAGTTCTTATGACTTCAGTTTCATCCGTCGAGTCGATTCCGACCGGCGCGGAAAATCCAAAGCCGCATCTCGATCAGCCGCTCGACATGCGCGCCGTTATCATCTTTTTGGCCATCGTGGCCGGCGGACTCTTCTTTGCCGCTTATAGCATCTATGGCGACATGCAAGTGGCGGGCACACCGGCCACCAGCATTCTTCCGTTCCTGCTCCTCGGTGTGGCGCTCGTCATTGCCCTGGGCTTCGAATTCGTGAACGGTTTCCACGACACGTCCAATGCCGTCGCGACCGTGATCTATACGCATTCCCTGCCGGCCCAATTTGCAGTTGTCTGGTCCGGCTTCTTCAATTTTCTCGGCGTCTTGACCTCGACGGGAATTGTCGCCTTCGGCATCGTGTCGCTGCTGCCGGTCGAACTCATCCTGCAAGTCGGATCCTCGGCCGGCTTTGCCATGGTCTTCGCCATGCTGGTCTCCGCCATCATGTGGAATCTCGGGACCTGGTGGCTCGGTCTGCCGGCTTCGAGTTCGCACACCATGATCGGCTCGATCATCGGTGTCGGCATCGCCAATGCACTGTTACGCGGCCGCGACGGAACCTCCGGCGTCGACTGGGGCAAAGCTACGGATATCGGCTATGCGCTGCTTCTTTCGCCGGTCTTCGGCTTCATCTGCGCGGCGGCCCTGCTGCTCGTGATGAAATTCGCCGTCCGCAAGCCGGAGCTTTATACGGCGCCGAAGGGCCAGAAGGTGCCGCCGTGGTGGATTCGCGGCCTGCTCATTCTGACCTGCACCCTCGTATCATTCTTCCATGGATCGAATGATGGGCAGAAGGGCATGGGTCTCATCATGCTCATCCTCATCGGCACCGTGCCGACGGCCTATGCGTTGAACCGCGCCGTGCCGCCCAGCCACACCCAGCACTTCGTCGAAGCTTCCGAGGCGGCTTCGAAAATCATCGAAGCCAAGGGTGCCGGCTACAGCGTGACCGGCAATCCGCGCGGCTTCATCGCGCGCGACATCGCCAACCACGATCTCAACGAGGGTACTTATCCCTCGCTCGCAGTGCTCATCCGCGACATTGCCAAACAGGTCGAAGCTTATGGCTCGCTCGCCAAAGTGCCGGCTGACCAGGTCGGCAATACCCGTAACGACATGTATCTCGTATCGGAGGCAATCCGGTTCCTCGGCAAGACCAAGGACACGGGGCTTACCGCCGACGAATCGAAGGTGCTCAAGACCTATAAGGGTGCACTCGACGATTCGACGAAGTTCATTCCGACCTGGGTGAAAATCTGCGTCGCTCTCGCGCTCGGCCTCGGCACGATGATCGGTTGGAAGCGCATTGTCGTGACGGTCGGCGAAAAAATCGGCAAAGAACATCTGACCTATGGCCAGGGCGCCGCGGCCGAACTCGTCGCCGCGAGCACGATCGCTGCGGCCGATGTTTTCGGCCTGCCGGTTTCGACCACGCATGTCCTGTCGTCAGGTGTCGCCGGCACGATGGCAGCCAACGGCTCGGGCCTGCAATTGGCGACCTTGCGCAATATTGCGATGGCCTGGGTCCTGACACTGCCGTGCGCAATCGCTCTCTCCGCCTTCCTCTATTGGGTCTTCGCGCATATCTTCTGATCGCGCGAAAAACTCGCTCAAAATCAGAGCCGGCCTCCAAAGAGGCCGGCTTTTCGCTTTTTTGATAGGGGAGACCGACGCGCCCAGAGCGGCCCTGCCGCGCATTCCAATCGGACGCGCTCGTTGCCCGTAGTCTTCGCCTGAAAATGCCCTATACAGGGTTTGTAGCCACAGGCCGTCTCGCTTAATCGCGTCCGCGACTGACGGCATCGGTAGGCCGCCCAATTGTCGATTGCAAAGGAGAAAATCATGGCTTCACTCGATGCGGTGGTCTTGGCGAAGGTCTTGGCGAAGATCGATGCCAATCTCGAGCCGTCCTTGCAGAGATTGTTCGCCTTCCTCGCAATCAGGTCGATTTCGACCGATCCCGCTTATGCGGGTGAATGCCGACGCGCCGCCGAATGGCTCGTCGCCGAACTCGCACAGATCGGCTTTGCGGCCTCGCTGCGGCCGACGGAAGGCCACCCCATGGTCGTCGCCAAGGCGCGCGCGCAGGGCGGCGCCGGGGCACCGCGCGTGCTGTTTTATGGGCACTATGACGTGCAGCCGCCGGACCCAATCGAACTCTGGCAGAGCCCGCCGTTCGAGCCCCGAATCATCGACGCGCCGAGCGGCAAGCAGATCGTTGCGCGCGGAGCTGCCGACGACAAAGGCCAGTTAATGACCTTCCTCGAAGCCTGCCGAGCTTTCTTCGAGGCCGGCGAATTGCCTTGCGACGTTACGATTCTGCTCGAAGGCGAAGAGGAATCCGGCTCGCACTCGCTGCCAGGCTTTCTCGCCGCGAACAAGGCCGAGCTTGCGGCAGATCTGGCCCTCGTCTGCGATACTGGCATGTGGGACCGCAAAACGCCGGCGATCACGACGATGCTGCGCGGGCTGGTGCTCGAGGAAGTCGTCATTCGCGCGGCCGACCGCGATCTTCATTCCGGCATGTTCGGCGGCGCTGCGCAAAACCCTATTCATGTCCTCGCCCGCATCATCGCCGATCTTCATGATGCCGATGGAGCAATCACACTGCCCGGCTTTTATGACGGGGTTGCCGAATTGCCTGCAGAGATCGCCGACCAATGGCGGCATTTACCGCTCGAGGGCCGTGATCTCCTCGGCGATGTCGGCCTCTCCATCCCGGCGGGAGAAAAAGGCCGGAGCGTGTTGGAAATGATCTGGTCGCGCCCGACCTGCGACGTCAACGGCATCCTCGGCGGCTACACCGGACCGGGCTCGAAGACCGTGCTGCCGGCGCAGGCCTCGGCAAAATTTTCGTTCCGTCTCGTCGGGGCGCAGGATCCCGTCAAAATCGCAGCGAATTTCCGCGACTTCGTAGGCGCCCGCCTGCCCGCGGATTGTCGCGCCGAATTCATTTCGCATGGCGCCTCGGGCGCTTTGCAATTGCCGTTCGAGTCGAGGGCTTTGACGCTTGCATCCACAGCGCTGCAGCAAGAGTGGGGTCGTAAGCCTGTACTCTGCGGTTGTGGCGGATCGATCCCGATCGTCGGCGAATTCAAACAGGATCTCGGCATCGACAGCCTCATGATCGGCTTCGGCCTCGAAGACGACCGCATCCATTCCCCTAATGAAAAATATGAATTATCGTCCTTCCACAAAGGCGCGCGCAGTTGGGTGCGGATCTTGGCGGCACTCGCCGCGTAATTGTCGCGGCCTCACTATGATCCATATCAAGCTATGCAGGGCTCCGCGGGGTTTAAGCTAAATGAGAAGCCGGTGGCTTCGTCCAACGTGGGAGAGCAAAATGTCTACGACAGATCCGACGGAGTTGGGCATGAAGTTTAATACGCCCTTCTCGCTTTTGTGGAAGTCGGCCTTTCTCGATATCCCTCTGACATTGATGTCGGAGACCTTGCGCTTTGTCGGCACGCGCCTACAGGCGCAAGGCGAATATCTCGCAAGCTTGACCAGCTGCCGTTCAGTTCCCGAGGTCGTCGAAACTCAATCGGAATTCGTCCGCAAAGCCGTCGACGATTACGGCGCGGAGACGGGCCGGATCATGGAGGATTTGCGCGCCAACATCAGCAAGGCGGCGTAAGCCAAAAGCATAACTCGGAAAAGTGGCAACACTTTTCCCATTTCTTTTCCGGACATCTAAGGCCTCCGGCGTCTTACCGAGAGACCGCACAATTTCATTGTTTTTGCGCCTGTCATTGTCGCGCTAGCCTGCCTCACGCAAGCGTGGCCTGAGCCTAACGCCCGAGACATAAAGGCCGGCGCCCAGCACCAGAATGTAGACAAACGCGCCGCCGATGCCGAGCGTGACAAGCTCTATTTCATGCCGGTAGACGCCGATGCGGGCGGCGAGCTGCATTGCCGGCTGATCGAAGAAGAGCGCGAAGACGGAGAGCGCAAAAGCTGCGATTGAGGCCGAGGCAGCGGTTTTCGAAAAAATTTCGTCGGGCTGGATCAATCCGCGTCTCACTGCAAAGACGAACAGCAAAATGAGATTGATCCAAGCGCCGATTGCCGTGGCGACGGCAAGCCCGGCCGCCCCCATCGGCTTGAACAATGCAATCTTGAACAAGACATTGACCGCAGCCGAGACGAGCGCGATCCACATCGGACTCTTCGTATCGCCGACCGCTTGAAAGCTCGCGACGACGGCGCGCACCAGCACGACCGCGACAAGGCCGAATCCATAGGCGGCGAGCACGGCGGCAGCGGCGACCGCCGCAGTTTCGGTGAAAGCGCCGCGCAGGAAGACGCCGCGCATGATGACGTCCGGAATCATGATGAAGGCGACGAAAAAAGGTGCAGTCATAGCCAGCGACAAAGCCATGGTCCGATTCTGCACATGCAAGGCCGCGGCTCGATCACCGGCCGCCAAACGACGGCTCATCTCCGGCAGAAGCACAGTTCCGGCCGCGATGCCAATCACGCCGAGCGGCAATTGATAGATGCGGTCCGCGTAATAGATCGACGAAGGCCCGCCCGTCGGCAGCAGAGACCCGATGATCGTGTCGGCAAAAAGCGCGATCTGAAGACCTGCCGAACCGATGACCGCGGGCCCCAGCCTCGCGAAGAATTTCCCCACGTCTGTGGTCCAGACGTAACGCGTCAGCCGTTCGTGAATCCCGGTGCGGCGCAGAGCTGCAAACGTGAGACCGAACTGCAGCAGGCCGGACACTGTGACGCCGCAGGCCGCAGCGATCGCCGCATTTGGGAAAATCGCCGCCAGAGCCAGACACAAGATCATCGCGAGATTCAGTAGGACGGGCGCAAAGGCTGCGGCCGCAAATCGGCCATGCGCGTTCAACGTCCCCGACTGCAAGGTCACAAGCGTAATGAATAGGAGATAAGGAAAGGTGATGCGCGTCAGCAAGACGGCCGCATCGAATTTCTCGCTATTCTCGCGAAATCCCGGCGCCAGCAGATCGACGAGCTGCGGCATGAATAGCCAGGCGAGAATCAGAACCACGAACTGCGTCACCAGCAGCAGCGAGAATATGCCGCTTGCAAACTGCCGGCTTGCCTCGGGCCCCTTCGTTTCGAGTATTTGCGCATAGGAAGGGACATAGGCGGCATTGAAGGCGCCTTCACCGAAAATCGCGCGGAAATGGTTCGGCAAGCGAAAGGCGACGACAAAAGCATCGGCAAGCAGGCCTGCGCCCAGGACCTCCGCGAGCATCACATCGCGGAAGAAGCCGGTGGCCCGCGAAACCAGGGTCATTCCTCCGACGGAGAGGAAGTTTTTGTACATTTCCAATTTCCGGCTCGTAGGAATCGTCGAGGGCCGATCAACGATCTTGTGAATCGTCCAGCAAGTCAAAAGCGGTCGAGATATGCCGGTGGTGCGAGGTTCTATTCCGGCGGAACATGGAGGCTAACTCTGATTTCGCACACGCGACGTGGCGAGCGCCGCCGCTTCATCCGCCGCAGCGTTTGCCAATCCGAGACATTCTTCGACGAGGTAAAGCGGCCGCCCTTTCACCTCTGCGAATATGCGGCCGATATATTCTCCGAGCACGCCGAGCGAGAGCAGCTGGATGCCGGCAAGAAAGGTCACCGAGACGATGAGGCTCGCAAACCCCGGCACGTCGACGCCGAAGACCAGCGTTTCGACGACGAAATAGACGGCCGTAGCGAGCGAGATGACGGAGATCGACGTTCCGACATAGGTCCACACCATCAAAGGCAGCGTCGAAAACGACATCAGCCCGTCGAGCGCAAACCGCGTCAACTTATGATAGCTGAATTTCGACGAGCCGAAGGCGCGCTCGCTGACGTCGAAAGGAACACCGATCGACTTGAACCCGATCCAGGCATAGAGCCCCTTGGAAAAACGCGCCTTTTCGCGCATGCCGCGCAGAGCGGCAACGGCCTGGCGGTCGAGCAGCCGGAAGTCTCCCGCGCCTTCCGGCAGTCCCGTCTCACCGAAGGCGCGGAACAGGTGGTAGAAGCGCCGGGTCAGAAGGCGCCGGAGCCGAGAATCCGCGCTGCGGTCGATGCGCTGCCCGTAGACGTTCTTGTAGCCTTCCCGCCAGCGCGCGACGAATGTCTCGATCATCTCGGGCGGATGCTGCAAATCCGCATCCATGATGATCGTTGCAGCGCCGCTGGCGAAGTCGAGCCCTGCGGCAATCGCGACCTCTTTGCCGAAGTTGCGGCTCAACGAGACGACTTTGACCCGTCCATCCGCCGCATGCATCCGGCGCAGGACCGCCAAGCTCGTATCCTGCGATCCATCGTCGACGAAGAGAATTTCGAACGACTTTGTGATGCGCTCGAGGACCGGCACGAGCCTGTTGAGCAGCAGCTCGATATTCTCGTCTTCATTGAAGACCGGAATGACGACCGAGAGTTCCGGTTCGGTCGATGGCATTTCTTTGAGCGATTCTTGGAGCGACATACGGGCGGCTTGTTCTATTTCTTGAAGCTGGGTCAAAATCGGCCATTGGTTTGGCGATCGGAATTTTCAGGTCTCGCGCAAGCTCATGAAGATTCGACCGTAACTCTATAATTATTTGATCAGCCATGAACAATGACTGACGGCCCATTCTCGAATTTTCCCTCGCGCTTCGGAAAAAAAGGCGAAAATTCGAGAAAGCAACAAAGCCTCGCTCGTTGCGACGAATAGCAGATCGCCATCTCGAAGGAACAGGCGGTGCTGCTCCTGCAAGTCGCCTTCGCGAGCACGATTTGCCGGAAAGGAACCGTGAAATGCTTTGAATTCATTTCGGCTTATCACTAACACGGAAACTTGGTTTCGTCAGACGGCTTTGTTTTGCAAGGGGGCAACCATGAGAGCGCTAATTGTGCTCGCAGCACTTACTCATATATTTTCATGCAATACATCTTTCGGACAAAGTATAAAGAAATTTTGCTCGTCTGCGAAAGAGCATGTACAGAATGACCGGCTCTTATCAGAAGAAATTCCTATTATTTTTCACAATCCATATTATTCCGAAAATGACGACAAATGTATCTATCCTATAAAAGTCCTAAGATACGCTGACGCAGATGTCGTCATAACAATAGGCAACTCCCCCGGAGCGACCTGCCATGCCTGCGAGGCGAGCATGTCTGCTTATGTTTTGGTGCGCTCGCCGTCAGGCGGCCGCGTGGTCGCTCGCTTTCTTGATTTTGGAACTTCTGGAGCATTCGGTGATCCCGGACAAATATATTCTCTCCAAATACTCGGTCACGACGCCCTCAGCATAGAGCATGGCTACATGGCCCAAGGGTATAGTTCGAACAACCTGGACTTTTATGTTTTCGACGCAGGACGCCTGCATCATCTCGAACCCTCTCTTCCGCTGTCGGCGGATAATAGCGGGGCCATGGATGATAGTACAAAGGCGGTCAGCGTCTCAGGTGCCTGGATCATCGAGCCGACGAGACCCGACAGGATCATCATTCGATATAAAGTATCAGTAGGTGGAAAGACCAAAAACATTGAGGCGAGTTGGGCAGTGAAGGGAGACAAAATGACACTTGAAGAGGGCAGCGTGCCGCCCGAGCTTGCAAGGGCGAGCGGTAACGAATGATCTCACCGACGCGGCCGCAATCCGTGTTGTTTATAATCTTAAACCCCTCGGACAGCTCGAACGAAACACATGTCAGAGACTTCTCCGCCCGCATGGGAATTCTGCCTCTGTGCCGACGATTTTGCGCTCTCGCCTTCGGTCAATCGGGGCATAGTCGCGGCGCTTGCGGCAAGCCGACTCAACGCGACGAGCGCCATGACGACGCGCCCGTCCTGGCCGCGCGCGGCGCGCGACCTCGCCGCCGCGGGCTTCGATGCCGACGTCGGGCTGCATCTCAACCTCACACTGGCGACGCCGTTGACGCGTATGGCGCAGTTCGCGCCTTCGACCTTCCCCGATATCGGCCACATTTTGCGCGGCGCCGTCAAAGGCCAACTTCCGCTTGCGGAAATCGCGCAGGAAATAGAGGCCCAGATCGATGCCTTCGTCGCGGCCTTCGGCGGACCGCCAGATTTCGTCGATGGACACCAGCATGTCCAAATCCTGCCCGGCATTCGGCAATGCCTGTTTGGCGTGCTTGAGCGCAAGGGGCTGACGGGGCGGCTCTGGCTGCGCAATAGCGGAGATCGGCTTGCCCGAATCTTCGCCCGCCGGATCGAAATGAAGAAGGCGCTCGGCCTTGCCTGGCTGGCGCGCGGATTCGCGGCCGAGGCCGCAGCCCAGGGATTCGCCGTCAATGACGGATTTGCCGGCTATTCCGCTTTTCGCGTCGAGGCCGACTACGGAGCAGATTTCGCCCGCTATCTCATGGCGCCGGGCGCCAGACACCTCATCATGTGCCATCCGGGCCTTGTTGATGATGAACTCGCGGCCGTCGACGCGGTCACGGCGAGCCGCGAGACGGAACTCGCCTTCTTGCTTTCGCCGCGCTTTTTAGAAGTGCTCGAAGAGGCTGGGGCATGCGGGGCGCGGCTGTCGCGGCTGGTGCAAATCCCATCGAAGCAGTAGTGTGCCCGTGGCAGGAGTCGCGAGAGCTAATTCACGTAGCGGCCCTGTAGAAGAGAGCGGCACCTTTACCATTTCGCATAAATTCCGTAAAAGTGCCCAGACGCTTCGTTTCCTTGTACTTCGGGAGGTCTCCAATGGCTAAAATCCTCGAAAAAATGTATTATGCGATTGCAGCGGGCGCCGTTCTGACCCTCATCGCCCTGATCGTCTTCGATCACAAGGAGCTGTCGACTTCGGTCTATTGGGCCGGCTTTTTCACGTTCCTGCACGTGCTTTCGGGCATCACCTGGATTGGGCTGCTCTATTACTTCAACCTCGTCCAGATCCCGACAATGCCGAAGATCCCGGCGGAGTTGAAGCCGGCGGTCGGCAAATTCATCGCCCCCGAAGCGCTCTTCTGGTTCCGTTGGTCGGCGCTTTCGACGGTCGTCACCGGCCTCATCGTCTTTAGCCTCTATACGAAGGACGGCGCCAAGGCGACGATCTATACCGGCATGGTCCTCGGCCTCATCATGGCCGCCAACGTCTGGTTCATCATTTGGCCGAACCAGCAAAAGGCCCTCGGTCTCGTTCCCGCCGCCGACGCTGCCAAAGCCAAGGCCGCGCGTCTCGCCATGCTGGCCTCGCGCACCAATTTCGTTCTTTCGCTGCCGATGCTCTATTGCATGGTGTTCCACCGCTTCTTCCCAGTGTAAGAACGCCGCTAGGAGCAACCCGCGAACCTAGTCCCGCAGTTTTAGGAAACGCCGCAGTAAATTGCGGCGTTTCCTTTTTGTCGGTTCCGCCTCGATATTTCACTTTCTTGAACTAGTACCCGGAATCACGGGTCCGCGAAACATGGTTTCAGGCGTTTCTGATGGACTTCTGATTTGGTCCAGACGAAGGGGCGAGCCGTTTCATTATAGGTGCAGATGAAGGCGTCGATGTGGGCTT
>JBKQHN010000204.1:0-10579 GCA_052148755.1 Beijerinckiaceae bacterium
ACCATCTGCGGTCTGTCGCATTTTCGGACGCTTACGCCGTCGCCGCGGCTCCAAAACGCCTGCGCCGGCCTGTCATCCCGCTCTGAACGGCGAAAAACTCAGGCGGTGAAATGGACATGGCCCATGCGCTGCGATCGCCTCGAGATGTTCGCGCGTGGCATAGCCGGCGTGGCGGCTGAACCCGTAGGCCGGATAGACCCGGCACAGTTTGGCCATCAGCCTGTCGCGCGTCACTTTGGCAATGATGGAGGCGGCTGCGATGGAGGCGCAAATGGCATCGCCTTTGACGATGGTGCGCCCGGGGCAGCGGAGGCGTTCGGGAAGGTCGTTGCCGTCGATGAGAACATAGCGCGGCTCAATGGCGAGCGCGGCAAGCGCCCGGCGCTGCGCCAGGAGCGTGGCTTGCCGAATGTTGAGCTGATCGATTTCGCCCGCACTGGCGTTAGCGATCGCGACGGCGATGGCGCGCGCCATGATCTCTTCATAGAGATCGTCCCTTTGCTGTGCCGAAAGGAGTTTCGAGTCGTTCACGCCGTCCGGCAGGTCCTGCGGATCGAGAATGACGGCGGCCGCGGTGACCGGCCCGGCGAGGGGCCCGCGGCCGACTTCATCCAATCCGGCGACAGGCCAGAGATCCTGCGCCACCAATTTTTTTTCGTAGCGGAAATGCGGCAATTGCGCAGTCTTTGGCGGCATGGCGTCCGGCTCGGCCCTGTGAAGCGCGGCCCTTATACCACCAAGTGCACCGAAAAAACTCTCGCAAAGACTCTCGGCGACCGCGCTCCCCCTGCCACGCCGCGCCAAGAGGTCTCAAAACAAGCGCAATTGCTCGCCGAAACGCGCCGGCGCGATGAACAGGTCGCGCCGCAGTTTCACCTTCGTCTTGCTGAAGCCGGTCTTCGCCGCGGCGGTTTCGAAACGCCGGCCGACCATCCAGGCATAAGGTCCCGTGCCGGTCATCCTCTTGCCGAAGGTCGCATCATAGACCTTGCCTTCGCGCACCGAGCGCACGAGGGAGAGAACATGGTGGAACTTGCTCGGATAATGTTGGAGCAGCCATTCGCTGAAGAGGTCGCGCAGTTCGAGAGGCAGACGCAGCATGATATAGCCGGCTTCGCGTGCCCCCATCGCGTGAGCGCGGGTCAAGATCGTCTCGAGTTCGGCATCGGTGAGGCCGGGAATGATCGGCGCAACCATGACGCTTGTCGGGACTCCGGCCTCGGCCAGGGCTTTGATCGTCGCGAGTCTCTTTTCGGGCGTGCTGGCGCGCGGCTCCATCCTGCGGGCGAGCACAGGGTCGAGCGTCGTCACCGAAAGGGCGACTTTCACGAGGCCCTTTTCGGCCATCGGCGCAAGCAGGTCGAGATCACGCAAGACGAGCGCCGATTTGGTGACGATGCCGACGGGATGCTGCGTGCGGGCAAGAACTTCCAACACTTGCCGCATCACCCGGTATTTTCTCTCGATCGGCTGGTAAGGATCCGTATTGGTGCCGATGGCAATGGTCTTCGGCTGGTAGCCTTGCGCCGATAATTCTCGTTCGAGCAGCTCGGCTGCGCCGAGCTTCACGAAAAGGCGGCTTTCGAAGTCGAGGCCGGCGGAGAGGCCCATGAAGGCATGGGTCGGCCTTGCGAAACAATAGACGCAGCCATGTTCGCAACCGCGGTAAGGATTGATCGAGCGATCGAACGAAATATCGGGCGAATCGTTGCGGGTGATGATAGTCTTGGCGCGTTCCTGAGTGACATGCGTCACCAGCGGCGGCAGGTCCTCCACCTCCGACCAGCCGTCCGGCTCGGCAACCCGCGCATAGACCTCGAAACGGCCGCTCGCGTTCGAATGAGCGCCGCGGCCGCGCGGCCGCGGCATCGCAGCCCGCCCGTCGCGCCGCGCCAGCTCACCCTGGCCTTCGAACCGGGCCTCCTTGGACTGTTTTGCACGCGGCTTGCGCCCGCCCGCCGTTGTATCTTCCGGCGCAGCCGGGAAAACCTCAGGCTCGGCGGCAATGCCCGATAATGCGGCAAACCGCTGTGCCGGCGCTCTTCGCGATGCGGAAATTTCGCTCTGCGGCGATGAAAGCTGCGCCATGAATCGTCTCGCTCTTTAGATCATCAGGAACAGGAAGTGAACAAATAAAGAACTTATCGGCTTCCGTCAACCGTGATGGACGATTATCTTTGAAGACCACCTTGGGAGACCATCTTTGAAGACCACTTCGGAAGGCCGTCCCGAAACAGTTTTTTGGCTGAACGGGTCTTGTCGCGCTGCAAAATGCGCTTTAATCGCGGCGGATGTTGTCGGTCATTATTCTTTGCGAAGCGGCACAGGCAGCGGACGCTGCCGTAGTGGCACCCGAGGCGATCGTGCGGAGCCTGGCCGCCTTGGTCGCCGCGTCGGTGCAGGGCCTTGTCCGTGATGTGGTCCTCGCCGGTCCAAGAGAGGCGAGTCTCGGCCTCATTGCCGATTACGCCGGCTGCGGCAGCGTCGAAGCGGCGAGCGAACCGGAGTCCTTGCGCCGCGCCCTTGCTCTCGTCCGCTCCGAGGATCTTCTCGTCCTGCGCCCCGGATATATCCCGGAAACGGGCTTCATCGATGAAATAGAGGACCTTTTGGCAGGGGGACCGGGGCACGGCGGCCGGCGCATTTACGCCGAGCCCGCCACCTATTGGCAGCGCTTGATCCCGGCTCTCGTGCCTGTCGTCGGCCTCATCGCAACGGTCCAATCCTGCCGGGCCGTCAGCGATAGCGGCGCGCTTTCGCTTGAAACATTGGTGCGGGCGACGCGGGCGCGTAAAGCACTCAATACGCGCGCCCGCCGCGTCGGCTGATTTTGTGAGCCTGATGGGACCGGGCTAAGTTCAGCGCGCAAACGTGTTGCACGAATCGATCTGCCCGGATTTCAACCCGATATTCAGCCATTGCACCCGCTGAGCCGACGTGCCGTGCGTGAAGGAATCCGGGACAATTTCGCCGCGCGAGGCCTGCTGCAGGCGGTCATCGCCGATGGCCTGGGCCGCATTGACGGCTTTTTCGACGTCGCCGGGCTCGAGGATGTGGAATTTCGCCTGCGCATTGGCCGCCCAGACGCCGGCAAGGCAATCGGCCATCAGTTCGAGCCGCACCGAATAGGCATTGGCCTGCGCGTTCGAGGACGCATTTTGCGCCGCCGCCTGGACTTTCCCTAAAATGCCCAGCTGATCCTGGATATGGTGTCCGACTTCATGGGCGATCACATAGGCATAGGCGAAATCTCCACCGCCGCCGAAGCGGCTTTTCATGTCGGCGAAGAAGGACGTGTCGAGGTAGACCTTCTGGTCCACCGGACAATAGAAGGGCCCCATGGCGGCGCGCGCACCGCCGCAGCCGGACCGCGTTTGGCCAGAGTAACGGACGAGATGCGGGGCGATGTATTTGATGCCCTTTTGCGCCGGCAGGACGTCCGACCAGACATCTTCGGTCTCGGCCAAAACGGCAGCGATGAAATTGCCAAGCTGATCGGGTTGCGCGGCGTGCTGGACCGGCCGGCTCTGCGGCATGGTTTGATTATATTGGCTTGTTTGCCGGGCGTTTTGCAGCATTTCGGCGCCGCCGATCAACAGCCGCGGATCGATGCCGAGCGCATAGCCGATGATCCCTAAGATGACGATGGCGCCGAGGCCGAGATGCCCGGCTCCCGCGATGCTCGAGCCGGGCATGAAACCGCCTTGTGGGTCGCTGGCGTAATCCTCACCGCGGCGGTCTTCGACATTATCGGAACGGCGGAAATCTTCCCAACGCATCAGACGCTCCTTCGCAGGTCCCGCGCCTCTTTAGAGCTTATTCCAAGCGGAGGGAACACTCGCTTCGAATGGGCGCGAAATCAGCGACTTGCAGGATGGCATCCGCGGCAGAACCGGCCATCAAAACGCAGCGGGATCCGGCCCGATGCGGCGGCTGGTGTCGAGCTCAGCGACTTTCGCCATGTCATCCGCATCGAGCGCGAAGTCGAAAATGCCGATGTTCTCGCGAATGCGGGCCGGCTTGGATGATTTCGGAATGGCGATGAGGCCGCGCTCGATATGCCAGCGCAAGACGACCTGCGCCGGCGTCCTGGCGTGTTTTCCTGCGATGGCTGCTATGACAGGATCGCCGAGATCGCCGCGCGCCAGCGGGCTCCAGGATTCGGTCATTATGCCGTGGGCGCGGTCGAAGGCGCAAAGCGCCGCCTGTTGCAGTTTCGGATGCAGCTCGATCTGGTTGACGCTCGGCACGATGCTGCCCGATGCGAGGAGGCGTTCGAGCTGTGCCGGCTCGAAGTTCGAAACGCCGATCGCGCGGGTCCTGCCGTCGCGATAAATCTTTTCCAGAGCCCGCCAGGTCTCGACATATTTGTCCTTCGCTGGCTGCGGCCAATGGATGAGGTAGAGGTCGACGTAGTCGAGGCCAAGCTTGCGCAGGCTCTCGTCGAAGGCCTGCAAGGCACGTTCATAGCCCTGCTGGTCGTTCCACAGCTTCGTCGTTACGAAAATCTCGTCCCGCGGAACGCCGGCGTGTTTCAGCGCTTGGCCGAAGCTTGCTTCGTTGCCATAGATCGCCGCCGTATCGAAGAGGCGGTAGCCGGCATCGAGCGCCGCGCCGACGACCTTCGGCATGTCGGCATTGGCCATCTGCCAAAGGCCCAAGCCGAGCTGCGGGATCGCAACGCCATTGTTGAGCGCAAGTGTGGGGGCAGCCGGCATCGCAATGGCTCCTATGCGTCGCCGAGCTTGGCGCGCGCTTTGGCGAGTTCGCGCAAGTCCTGCCAGGCCAGTTTTTTTTGCGCCGGCTGACGCAGCAGATAGGCAGGATGCAGCATTGCCAAAGCGGGGATTTTCGTGCCGGCGAGGTCGTAAGTGTGCCAGCGTCCGCGCAGGCGCATGATGCCCTCGCTGACGCCGAGCAGCGTTTGCGCGGAGGGCGCGCCGAGACAGACGAGAATTTTCGGCCGCACGAGTTCGATTTGGCGGCGGGTGAACGGCAGACAGGCGGCGATCTCGATCGGCGTCGGCGTCCGGTTGCCCGGCGGACGCCAGGGGACCACATTGGCGATATAGACCTTTGTCCGGTCGAGGCCGATCGCGGCGAGCATTTTGTTCAATAATTGTCCGGCCCTGCCGACGAAGGGCAGGCCTTGCCGATCTTCGTCGGCCCCCGGAGCTTCCCCGACGAGCATGATCTCCGCCTGCGGATTGCCGTCGGCGAAGACGAGCTGTGTAGCCGTCGCTTTCAACCCGCAGCCTTCGAAGGCCAGTAGTCTTTCGCGCAGCTCTTCGAGATTTTGCGCCGCGGCTGCGCTCTCCCGCGCCGATTGAGCAAGCCGCTCTGCCGAGGCTGTTGCGGCTTCTTGAATCTGCGCCGCAGGACGCGGCGCGCCGCGTTCGGCAGGCCTGGCCTCGACGGCTGGTTTGGCCGCGCGCAGGGCCTGGGCGGGGGGTGCTTCCGCGCATTCGGCGAAACGGTCGTGCGGATTGGCGTCGACAGCCATGTCGACACCCATGGCCGCATACCATTGCAGCAGGCCGAGCAGCGCCGCTGTTTCCGCCGGTGAAGGAATTTCGTCGAACTTCGAGGCCATGCGAGATTTTTTAGCGAGGTTTAGGAATAACCGATTTCATCTTAGGTGAGACGCAGGAAAAAACGAAACTTTTCGCATTCATGCGGGAGAAAGACCGTCGTCCTTTCCTGTCATCGCCGCGAACGCGGGGATCCAGTCCGTTGCGTTCGACAAAGCGGAAAGCGGTCATATCGCCGCGGACGCGGCTCTCCTCGTCGTCGCCGGCTTCGCGGGGATGACAGGGAGCGGACAGGAAGATAGGTTGTATTCAGACGCATCGGCCGCCAAAATCGGCTTATGCAGCTGCAAAGACCCGCGGCAAGAAAAGCACGACAAGAGGACAGACTATGGCCGAGACAGACGCCGAATTGCCGGCACGCGAAAGCATGGACTTCGACGTCGTCATCGTCGGCGGCGGTCCGGCAGGGCTTGCTGCCGCTATTCGGCTGAAGCAATTGTCTGCCGATCTCTCGGTCGTCGTGGTCGAAAAGGGCTCCGAACTCGGGGCCCACATATTGTCCGGAGCGGTCGTCGATCCTGCCGGGCTCGACAAACTCCTGCCCGGCTGGCGGGAGGACCCTGATCGGCCCTTGCGCACGCAGGTGACCGACGACCGTTTCTATTTCCTGTTTGCCGCGAAGGCGTTTCGGCTGCCCAATTTCGCCCTGCCGCGGCTGATGAACAATCATGGCTGTTTCAGCGGCTCGCTTGGCAATCTTGTGCGCTGGCTCGGCACCAAGGCGGAAGCTCTGGGGGTCGAAATCTATCCGGGTTTTGCCGCGACCGAAGTGCTTTCCGGGGAAGGCGGCGAAGTCCTCGGCATCGCGACCGGCGACATGGGGATCGCTCGCGACGGCAAGCCGAAAGACACATATACGCGCGGCATGGAATTGCGTGGCAAATATACTTTGTTCGCGGAAGGCGCCCGCGGTTCACTCAGCAAGGAACTGATCAGACGGTTCGATCTCGGCCAGGGCCGCGAACCGCAGAAATTCGGCCTCGGCTTGAAAGAGCTCTGGCAGATTGCGCCGGAAAAACACAAGCCGGGCCTGGTGCAGCATTCCTTCGGCTGGCCGCTCGATTATGGCACCGGCGGCGGAGCCTTTCTCTATCATTTCGAAGAGGGGCTCGTCTCGGTCGGCTTCGTCGTGCACCTGAATTATACCAATCCGACGCTGTCGCCGTTCGACGAATTTCAGCGTTTCAAGACACATCCTCTGATCGCGCCGACATTCGAAGGCGGCAAGCGACTTGCCTATGGCGCGCGGGCGATTGCCGAAGGCGGCTATCAATCCGTGCCCAAGCTCAGCTTTCCGGGCGGCGCGCTCGTCGGCGACGCTGCGGGCTTCATGAACGTGCCGCGGATCAAAGGTTCGCATAACGCGATTTTTTCCGGCATGCTCGCCGCCGAACATGTTGCCGCCGCTTTGGCGGCCGGCCGCGCCAATGACGAACTCGTCTCCTACGAGGCCGCCTGGCGTGGGTCCGAGATCGGCCACGATCTTTTCAAAGTCAGAAACGCGAAGCCCTTGTGGTCGAAGTTCGGCACGCTCCTCGGCATCGGGCTCGGCGGCATCGACATGTGGATGAACGAACTCTTCGGCTTTTCGCTGTTCGGCACATTGAAACATGGCAAGCCCGATTACGCCACCTTGAAGCCTCTCTCCGAAGTCAAGCCGATCCAATATCCAAAGCCGGACGGCAAGATCAGCTTCGACAAGCTCTCCTCGGTGTTCCTTTCGAGCACCAACCACGAGGAAGATCAGCCGGTGCATCTGCACTTGCAGGACGCAGAGATTCCGATCACCCGGAACCTGCCCGAATATGGCGAGCCGGCGCAGCTTTATTGCCCGGCCGGCGTCTACGAAGTCGTCTATGGTGACGAAGCGAACAAGAAAGATCCGCGCTTCGTCATCAATGCGCAAAACTGCGTGCATTGCAAAATCTGCGACATCAAAGATCCGGCGCAGAACATCAATTGGGTGCCGCCGGAGGGCGGCGGCGGTCCGAACTATCCGAATATGTGAGGGGGGGCGGGCTTGCCTCCTGATCGTTGCGCTGTCCTAGGCATCGCTCAAAAATAAATGTGCCAAATATCAATTTCCGACGATTGTAACCCCTCACCCGGCTTGCTCCGCAAGCCACCCTCTCCCTCTGGGAGAGGGTTCGCCAACGGTCGATTCCGGTGTTTCAGGTCAAGAGCTTGCCGCTGCGGTGACGGAATCCTGCATCCGGCCAGGCGGTTTGGCCGCGCCAAAGGACGGTCCGGCAAGGTGCCGTTCGTTAGACCCGCAGCATCAGTCCGCGAGACCCATCACGAAGGCCAGTGCGACGTTGATGCGCGTCAAATCCTCGCCACTCAGATGGCCGATCACGGATCCGATTCGCTCGCGTCGGATGGTGACAGGCTTGTCTGCCATGACTTGCGATCGCGCGCGCAGTCCGCTTTCCGGGCCCGGTTCGATCGTCACTCGGAAATCGGGCGCATCGGCGAGTTCCGATGTCATTTGGCAGATGATGACCGATGCGTGGCTTGCGGGAAAAGCGTCCGTCTGAACGATGACCGCCGGTCGCGGCTTGCCGTAGTCGCCGCTCGCGGCGACGATCACGACATCACCGCGCCTCATCAGTGCCCGCGGCGGGTGCGTCGAATTCGGAAATTGCCTCGATCCAATTCAAGGCGTCGAGCTCATGCGCCGGCACCAGTGCGGCAACCTCTTTTGCCAGCCGCTGTCGAACGGCCCGCGACCGCGCATCCGGCACGAGGAGGCGCAATTCACGCAAGCCCTTAGCACGACGCCGCTCACGCACGGCCTTCATTCGCTCGGCAGGTGCCGCCATCGCCTCCTCCATCAGCAGCGATAATGTAACGCGTTACAGGCGGGAAAGCAATCGGCTGCGGGATCGCACTGCTGCGAATTGTGGCCGCCGGCATGGGCCGAATGACCTAAACATGTGAATGTCGCCGACGATCAAATGCCGCTATAGGATCGCGCTGTCTATCAAAGTTGCGAGCACTTCCATGTCCACCTTCAAAGCCATCCGTGTCGATAAAGATGATCAGGGTTATCGTGCCGGCATCGTCGATTTCGACGAAAAGGACCTGATGCCGGGCGACGTGACCGTTCGGGTCACCCATTCGACGGTGAACTATAAAGACGGGCTCGCCATCACCGGACAATCACCGGTCGTCCGCAGGTTTCCGATGATTCCCGGCATTGACTTTGCCGGTATCGTCGAGGCTTCGACTGATCCCGAATTCAAGCCCGGCGACGCCGTCATCCTCAACGGCTGGGGTCTCGGCGAAACGCATTTGGGCGGCTATGCGCAAATGGCCCGCGTCAAGGGCGACTGGCTCGTGCCTCTGCCTGAAGGACTGAGCGCGGCGCAGGCCATGGCGATCGGCACGGCAGGCTATACCGCCATGCTCTGCCTCCTGGCGCTCGAAAAGCATGGGCTGACGCCGGCGCAAGGGGCTGCCGTCGTCACCGGTGCGGCCGGCGGCGTCGGTTCGGTCGCGATCGCACTTCTGGCCAAAAACGGCTGGCATGTCATTGCCTCGACCGGCCGCGCTGCCGAAGCCGATTATCTCAAATCTCTCGGCGCTGCCGAGATCATTTCGCGCAGCGAACTCGCCGGGGCCGGCAAGCCGCTCGGGCCGGAGCGCTGGATCGCCGGCATAGATTGCGTCGGCTCCACCACGCTCGCCAATCTGCTGGCGCAGACGAAGCGTGACGGAGCGGTTGCCGCTTGCGGTCTCGCGCAGGGCATGGATCTGCCGGTAACCGTCGCGCCGTTCATTTTGCGTGGCGTCACACTCTTTGGGATCAACAGCGTCACGGCGCCGAAGCCGCTCCGGCTCGTCGCATGGCAGAGGCTGGCGCGCGACCTCGACCCGGTGAAGCTCGATCAGATCACGACGAAAATCGGCTTCGAAGACGTCATTGCGACCGCCAAAGCCATCCTCGAGGGGAAAATCCGCGGCCGCGTCGTGGTCGAGATCGGCTGACCGAGTTCAAGCCTGTGGGCTGCTTTCCTTCGCCGCCACGCCATAGCGCGCCAAGAACATGGCGACCGCTTCGTCGACGTGCCGTTCGATCTTTTCTTCAGTAAGCACGTCCGTTTCCGGTGCAATGAGCGCGTAGACATGCCGAGTGCCGCTGAGCGCACCAAGGAAGAGTTTGGCCGCAAGTTGAGGGTCGGGACAGTTCAATTGGCCCGCCTCCACGGCGCTCGCGATCTGCGCGGTCAATTGCCGCAGGATCTGAAAGGGTCCTTGCTCAAGAAAAATGCGGCCGAGCTCGGGCGCTCGCGGCAGTTCGGCAATCACCATTCGGTAAAGGCAAAGCGAATCCTCGCCCGAGATCATCTGCAGCAGATTACGCCCGACGCCGGTCAGAATCTCCTTCGGCTCGCCGCGGACAAGAGCTTCGCCGATGCCGCAGAAGACGCGCGCCGCGCGGGTCCTTACGATCTCTGCGAAAAGCTCTTCTTTGCAGCCGAAATGCCGGTACAAAGTTTCCTTCGAGGCCCCAGCGCTTGCCGCAATCGTCTGCATCGTCGCTTCGGTGAAACCGAGCTCCAAGAACACTTTTTGTGCGACTGCGGCAATTTCATCGCGGCGCTTCTCGCCGCGCGGAACACGTCTGGTCTGGTGCATTTCACAAATGGGTGAGGCGATTGACATTCAGCTGGATTGAACTTACACGAACTATGCGGTACGGTTAACATAATTTATCGCGGCACTCCCGGACCCGAAGTGTTCGGGCCGGCCAGGGCTCGAACGTGCTCGGGGACAGCGCGATTGACGCGCGGCGTCAACTGTCGGCAAATGCGGGCGCGTCGCTGTGCGCGGCGGAGCACAATCAAATCAATATACCCGTTTTCTGCGCTTCGTCGAGTTTCAGACGCCACTCCCGCCAAACCAATAAAAGACATGCCCGAAAGAAATTCCCGGGCTTGGTCGAGATGATGGGACCGAAATGCTCGATCAGCAAGCTGACCAAC
>JBKQHN010000205.1:0-40030 GCA_052148755.1 Beijerinckiaceae bacterium
GGCAAGTTTACGCAGGCTGCGTAAACTTGCCTGCGGGCGGCGGGTGAGGGGTTACGATGCTGCGATATTATCTCGATTGTTACCCCTCATCCGCGTCGCCATTGCCCTGCAGAATCGACGCCTTAAAAATCGCCGGCTCTAGACACAGGGCCGATTTACATATTTAGTCTACCAAGTTAATAGTCTTTCGGTTTGATGCAGCAACATAATGGATGCGGCTGTGGCAACGGCAAAGATGGCGTTGGCCGGCACAGCATCGGCGCAAAAACCGAAACCTGACGAAAGAGGGTGAGACATCATGAGCAGCACCAACGCAGAAGCACCCCGCGCCAGCGAACCATCTTCGAGCTTGGGTTGGCGCGAACTCTGGTTGAAGGAGGATTGGTGGGCCATATGGCTCGGGCTCGGAATAGTTATCGTCGGCTATGTCCTTTTCGCCAACGGCTCGAGCCTCAAATGGATCGCCGTGACCCCCGCGAAATGGGCGAATTGGGCGCAATTGGGCGCGGATTTTTCCGCCAATGCGCTTCGCTATCTCGCCCAATTCGTCGTTTGGCTGGCACTCTTCGGCATTGCGCTCACGGCTCTCGGTCATAAAGCGCGGGAATTCATCCCGTCCTTTGCCCTGCTCTATGTGCTCTCGATTTTCATCTTCGCCCTCGGTCAATGGAGCGAAGCCAGTTACTACAATCTCGAACCGCCGCTGGTGGCGCTGATTCTCGGCTTGCTGATCTCCAACACTGTCGGTTTGCCGCGCTGGCTGGATGCGGGATTCCGCGTGGAGTTCTACATCAAGATCGGCATTGTCCTGCTCGGTGCGACGCTTCCCTTCACATTGATCCTTTGGGCGGGGCCCGTGGCGATCATCCAGGCCTCTATCGTCTCGATCGTGACGTTCCTGGTGATTTTCGCAGTGGCCCGCCGTCTCGGGCTCGACCGGCAGCTTGCGTCGGTCCTCGGGGCCGGCGGTGCGGTGTGCGGCGTCTCGGCATCGATCGCCATAGCCGGCGCCGTCGGCGCCAAGAAAGAATATGCGCCGATTGCCATCACTGTCGTGATCCTCTGGGCGATCGTCATGATCTTTGTTCTGCCGTTTGCGTCCCGCCTGCTGCTGCTGCCGACGGGAGTTGCCGGCGCATGGATAGGCACGTCCGAATTCGCCGATGCGGCGGGCTTTGCAGCGGCGCAGACCTATGGCGGTTTCGCCGGCAATGTGCCGGGTATCGCCGGCACCAGTGATCAGGCGGTCTGGGCCTTCACGCTGATGAAAGTGGTCGGCCGCGATGTCTGGATCGGCGTCTGGGCCTTGATTCTCGCGATCATTTCCACGACGCGCTGGGAGCCGGCCGAGTCCGGCCGCAAGCCCGACGCGGCGGAGATCTGGTGGCGGTTCCCGAAATTCGTGATCGGCTTTCTGCTGGCTTCTCTCATCATCACCTTTGTGGCGCGCAACTACAGCCAGGCAGATTTCGGCAAACAGGTGACCCCGGTGCTTGTCGGCCCGATCAAGGATTTGCGGACCTGGGCCTTCATCTTCTGCTTCTTGAGCATCGGCCTGACCACGCGGTTCCGGGAGCTGGCGCATGCCGGCAGCAAGCCGTTCGCGGCCTTCAGTGCCGGCGTCGTCGTCAATGTGATCCTCGGCTTCATTCTTTCGGTGTTCGTCTTCGCCGCGCATTGGCAGAATCTGGCGCGATAGGCGAGGTGGAGGACGTGGTCGCATTGTTTCGAGCAAAGCGGGAGATGCGGAACTTGAAGCGAAGTGCGGCAGCGGCGTCTCGCGAAGCATGCCGGTCCTGCACTCATTTCGACAATGATCCGCAGCACCTCGAACGGGCGATCCAGGGGCTGACGAGTCTGAGTTCAGCGCATGGCTCGGCACGTGCCGACGACGGCTTGTGCGCTCGTCACGACAGATATGTCAGAGCGAACTTTTGCTGCTCGGATTTCTTGGCGTTCCGGAGCTAGAGCGGGATGAGGAAAAGTGGGAACCGGTTTTCCGGCGCAATCAAGTTCACGCAGATTGCGTAGAGTTATCTGCATATCCCGCTCTATTTTATTGGAGTCGATCACGTTCATGATTTTGGATTGGCTCAATCCAAAATCATCGTGATCTAATGCCGCGACATGCAACAGGCTGCCAAAGAGCCTTTGCCGCCGGTCGAAAAGAAGCCGATTGTCGGGAGCCTCGCTCTCGACATCATTCTGCTTGCTGTCTTGGCCATTCTCAACCTCATCGTCGCACGATGAGATGGCTTGCCTGCACGCAACAGCCCTCGCCAGGAGCGACATCTCGACGCGACTGCATTATTCTCTAGCGACTGTTGACATTTGGGGCAGAGCCGCGGCGCAGGTTTACCGTCCGGGCGCAGGCTCTTGTGGTACACTTGACAAATAGGTTGCTGGGCGGATTCTCAGCAAAAAGGGGGGATGACCATGCAGTTCAAATGGACAGCTCTGCTCGTATGCTTGGCTACGTTTGTGTTATCCGATGTCGCCTGCGCCGATGAGTACGGCGCCATCGCCGCCGGGATTATTGGCAATAGGGTCGGCGTTGGATACTCCACGAATTATCCGACCCAATTTGCCGCCGATCGCAAGGCATTGCAGCAATGCGAGGCGCGGAGCAGCAACTGTCACGTCGTAAGCCGATTTTCCAACGGCGGCTGTGGATACGTCACCACCGCAATTTCGAGCGGAACATGCTATGGCTATGGGGCGACGCCCGGAATAGCACTCGACCAATGTCAATCGAGGGGTTGTTCCTGCCATGAGCCGGTGGGGGGCTGCACAACTGCACCTTAAAGCCTTCGTCTAGAGCGGGATGAGGAAAAGTGGATACCGGTTTTCCGTCCCATCCCGCTCTAATTTATTAGAATCGATCACGTTCATGATCTAGTCGTTGACGTGTTCGTGCCTGCAGGCATTTTGACCAAGGTCATCGTCACACGTTTCTAGAGCATCGTGCCAATTAGACAGGCTGTGCTTGTCGGCAATGACCGCTTGCCGTACCACGGAGACGCCGGTGCCCGTCGCTCCACGCGGCGTTCGACCGGGAAGCCTCGCGGCAGCGTGGCCAAAACGGAGTGAGCACCATGATGAAGCTGGTTGTCAGGCTTGCGGCCATCGTTGCGCTGTGCATGGCCCAAATCGGGCTTGCCGATGCGTTTTCGTTCCACAGCCCGGACGGAAATTTCACCGTGCAGTTTCCCGAGCCGCCCAAGCTAGAAAAGAAAACTGGAAATACGCAGGGCGGGGTTGCTTACGAACTATCTCTCTGGTCGGTCGACAAAGGGGATTCGGCATACATCGTCAGTATGAACGTCTACGCAAAGCCGGTTCAAGAGGAATATGACGGGCCGATGAACGGCGTCGTCGGCTCTTGCAAAGGCAAGCTCGTCGATCAGCAGCCCTTCCAATTGCAAGAGATGACGGGCAGGGAGGTCTTCGTCGAGTGTCCGGGTCCTTTGATGTTCAGGGAGCGGATGCTGTGGGTCGACTCCAGGCTCTATCAGTTCTTGTACGTCGGCCCCCCTGGAACGGAAAACAATGCGGAAGTAAGTGCCTTCCTGAATTCGGTTCATATCGGCGAGTGAAACCGATCGTCGTGAGTGGCGTCGGCACGCTTTGCACCGCCTCAATCAGCCTCTCGTAAATACCCGGCACGATGCTTGTCGCCGGGCAAGCTTTGCCATACAAGGGAGAAGCCGATGCCTGTCGCTTCAGGCGGAGTTCGACCCAAATGCCCGGCGGCAGCGGGACCGGAATGGATGGGCGCCATGATGAAGTTGATTATACGACTCTTTGCCGGCGTTGCGCTGTGCTTGGCTCAGGTCGGGCTTGCCGGCGCGTTTTCGTTGCATAACACGGATGGAAATTTCACCGTTGAATTGCCTGTGGCGCCCACGTTTGAACATAAGAATGGAACGACCGAAGGCGGGATCGCCTACGACCTATTTTCCTGGACGGTCGACAAAGGGGAAATAGCTTATATCGTCACCGTGAGCGTCTATGCAAAACCGGTTAATATGGAATATGACGGGCCGACCGGCGGCCTCGCCTCCTCGTGCAAAGGCAAGCTCGTCAATCAACAGTCCTTTCGGTTGCAAGGGATGACCGGCCGGGAAGTCTTCGTCGAATGTCCGGGTCCTTTGATGTTCCGAGAGCGGCTTCTGTGGGTCGGCTCCAAATTCTACCAGTTCTTGTTCGCCGGACCGCCCGGAACTGAGAATAGTGCGGACGCGGAGGCCTTCCTGAATTCGGTTCATATCGGCGAGTGAAACCGATCCTTCATGGGTGGCAGATCGGCCTTGTCATGGCCGTGCCGGTTGACGGCCATGCCCTCGGCGAAAGAGCGCGTGATCCCGCGAGACGCCGCGTGCGGCCAAACGGAGTGTGTGTCCGCCGTGGTCGGGGCTCCAATGCGTTCATGGCCAGCGCAGCCGCCAGGTTGCAAGTCCTGAAAGTTCATTTGTGCCGGCTGCGATTCGCCAAAACCCTTGGCGCTCGTAAAACCGCAAGGCGCGCAGATTGTCGGCATTGACGTCGAGCGTCAATCCGCCGGGGCAAAGCGATTTCGCTTCGCCCAAGAGCCGGCCGGCAAGGCCGCTGCCGAAATGCCGCGGATGTACGGCGATCTGCTCGAGATAGGATTTTTGCGTCACGAGCAGTGCGAAGCCGGCGAGGCGATCGTCCGCATCGAAGCCGCAGATCGTGAGGGCCCCGTCGGCTTCCATCGCCAGGAGATGCGTCCTGAACCAGTCGCGCCGCGCCTCAAACTCGATGTGCGGCATGGTGGTCTGCCAGCTTTCAACCCAGAGGTCGACGAGATCGGGCAAATCCCCGGCGCGGCGCGGCGCCAGCCGAAAAGCGGCAGGATGTTGCGGCAAGTGGCTCTTCTCCATGCATGCCTGTTCTGATTGGACACACCCAGCCAATTATTAGAGCATTTTCCCCCATTCGCGCCGTCGGTCATGTTGCGCCTGCGGCAGAATCGGATGATTTTCCAAACCATGGTGCTTTCTGCTGCGGGGACAAGTCTGCCTTCACCTTCGGTCCGCCGCTTGATCCTGGCGGATTTCCGCTCCTATCGCGAGCTTGATCTCGCGCTCGACGCGGGCCTGGTCGTGCTCTGCGGCGAAAACGGCGCCGGCAAGACCAATCTTCTCGAGGCTCTGTCCTTGCTTTCGCCCGGCCGCGGGCTGCGCCGGGCCGAATTCGCCGATTGTGCGCGCATCGGCGGCCGCGGCACCTTCGGTATCTCGGTCGAACTCGCCACGCGTCTCGGCATGACCCAATTGGGGACGGGCACCGAGCTGCAGCCGGAAGGCGGGCTTTTGCGACGCTACCGGTTGGACCGTGAACCGATCGCCTCGATCCGCGCTCTTGCCGATCATGTCCGGGTCGTTTGGCTGGTGCCCGGCATGGACGGGCTTTTCACCGGCTCGGCAGGTGATCGACGGCGGTTTCTCGATCGCCTGGTCCTCGCCGTCGATTGCGATCACGGCACGCGGGTCAATGCGCTCGAGCGGGCCTTGCGCAATCGCAACCGTCTGCTCGAAGACGGCAGCGCCGATCGGCTCTGGCTCGACGCGGCCGAGCGCGAATTGGCTGAACTCGCCGTTGCGGTTGCAGCCGCGCGGCAGGAGACCGCAGCGCGGCTAGCGGCCCTCATTGCCAGAGAAAAAGATGAAGCCTCGCCGTTTCCCTGGGCCGAACTCGGCCTCAAAGGCGACATCGAAGCGCTTGTCGCAACCCGCCCCGCCCTCGAAGTCGAAGATCTTTATCGGCGGATGTTGCGCGACAACCGCAGCCGCGACGCCGCTGCGGGCCGCGCCTTGATCGGCCCGCAGACTTGCGACCTGCTCGTCCGGCACGGACCGAAAGATGTCGAGGCGGGACGCGCCTCGACCGGCGAGCAGAAAGCACTGCTCGTCGGCCTCATCCTCGCGCATGCGCAGCTCGTCGGCGATCTCTCCGGCATAAAGCCGCTCATCCTGCTCGACGAGATTGCCGCGCATTTCGATTCTCGGCGCCGCAGCGCGCTCTATGACCGGCTAGAAAGCCTCGGCTCGCAAGTTTTCATGACCGGCACGGACGCAGAAGTTTTCCGTCCTCTCGAAGGCCGCGCGCAGATGCTGCACGTCGAGGCCGGAACGGTGCGGCAGATCGGATGAGCACTTATTTGTGGGCTTAGAGCACGTCGCGCAGTGCGTCGAAATCAGGCGCTGGCTTGCTGCTTCTTCAGAATTTCGCGCTTGATCGTCAGGGCGCCCGACGAAAGTTCGTCGTCCTTGGCCTTGACGAGAAAAGCATCGAGGCCGCCGCGATGTTCGACGGAACGCAGCGCCGCCGCCGCGACGCGGAATTTTATGCTGCGCTCGAGGACATCGGAAATCAGCGTCACATTGCAGAGATTGGGCAGGAACCGCGTCCGCGTCTTGTGGTTCGAGTGGCTGACCTTGTTGCCGGTCAGCACGGCCTTGCCGGTCAATTCACAACGGCGCGACATGACGTTTCCTTTCGAACGAACCGCAAACAGTGTCGCGACGGCGCCGAACACTTAAATCCCAATCGACGATGCGGGGAGGGCAGCTTTCTAGTCGAGCCGCGCATTTGCGTCAAGTCCAGGCGGTTTTGCCCGGTTGGCTTTTCAAAGCCAAGGCCGGGTGATGGCGGCGTTTTTCTCGAAATCGGCGATTTTATCGGCCTTGCCCATCGTCAGGCCGATGTCGTCGATCCCGTTCAACAGACAATGTTTGCGGAACGGATCGATGTCGAATTTGACGAGGCCGCCGTCCGGCCCGCGGATTTCTTGCGCGGCGAGATCGATCGAGAGCGTCGCATTGGCTCCCCGCTTGGCATCATCCATCAGTTTGGCGAGGTCTTCGGCCGAGACCTGGATCGGCAAGATCCCGTTCTTGAAGCAATTATTGTAGAAAATATCGGCGAAACTCGTCGAGATCACGCAGCGAATGCCAAAATCGAGCAAAGCCCAGGGGGCGTGTTCGCGCGACGAGCCGCAGCCGAAATTATCTTGCGCGACGAGGATCTTGGCCTTGCGATAGGCCGGCTTGTTCAAGACGAAATCGGGATTTTCGCTGCCGTCGTCCCTGAAACGCATCTCGGCGAACAGGCCGCTGCCGAGACCGGTGCGCTTGATCGTCTTCAAATATTGCTTCGGGATGATCATGTCGGTGTCGACATTGGTGATCTCGAGCGGCGCTGCGACGCCGGTGAGCGTGGTGAATTTATCCATAACAGCGGAGTTTCCGATTTTCTTCTGCGCTGTCCTTAGCCCGAGACGCGAGGAAGCCGCATCTCGAGGACATGAGGCTGCGGGCTGCTAAGCTCTTAGCAAAGCCCTGCATTCGAAGCAAACGAAGGCCGATCTAATGGTATCTCCGTTTGCAATCTTTGGCCGTGCAGGAGCCGGAAAACAATCCGCGCCGATCCGCGCTATGTCAAATTGTTGGCAATGATGGAAAACTTGGCGCTGAGGTGGCTGCCTACCGACCTAAGTGCCGAAATAATCACGACGGCGATAAGGCCTGCAATGAGGCCATATTCGATTGCGGTTGCGCCGGATCGGTCCTTCAAGAACCGCAAAACGGTCGTTTTCACAACAATCTCCTGCGCACTGACCGATGCCGTTTCCGCGACCAAGACTTATGCTTAGGGCACAAAGCAAAACCATTATGCACTACAAGGCCTTAAGGCGTCGTTAATCCGCATGTGTGTCGGGCGTCAATTGGCGCAAGATGAACCCGACACCCCTGGGACAAGCGCGGCCATGACGGCAGTGGGGTGCTGTCGCAAAAAACCGGCGTACCAAATCTTGCGTGCCGCCTTAGCCCCCTTTGACAGCCTATTTCGGTATTGGCTCGCGGGCACTGCTGTACGGTGTTCGTGCTCATGCAGCTTGAAAAGCGAAAGGAAATTCCTTACAAATGGGATGCCATTTCGACGCAAGGTCGCAACCTTTTCGAGACCCATGATTACCAGCAAACTCACCTCCAAAGCACAGACGACGATCCCGCAACCTGTTCGTCTCGCTCTTCATCTCGAGGAAGGTGACGAACTCGCCTACGAGATCGCCCAGAGCCGCGTCATTCTCACCAAGGCCAAAAGGGACGCAGGAACGATCGATAATCCCTTTGCGACCTTCGAAGAATGGGACAGCGAAGCCGATCGAAAAGCCTATGGCGAGCTTTAAGCAGGGCGATATCGTCCGCGTGCCTTTTCCTTATACGGACCGGCCGGTGCGCCAACATCGGCCGGCGCTCATCGTCTCCAAAGGGGAAGTCGGCAACGAAAACAATCTGCTTTGGGTCGCGATGATTACCAGCGCTGAAAATCGTGCCTGGCCGGACGACGTTGCTTTTGGCCCGTCTTATCGCAAGGCGGGATTGCCCGCGCCTTCAGTCGTCCGGCCCTGCAAGCTCGCGACGATCGAAACGCGTCACGCTGAACGGCTTGGCAAGATCACGCCGGAACTCATGCGCGAAGTGGCCACGGCGCTGCGAAGACTATTGGGTTTTGATTAGCAGAGAGGGGATTTGGCATATGGCAGCGTCTTGCGTAGACGCCCTTACCATCAAACGAACTCTTCGATGGCCACACACCAAAACTTTGCGAGCGGCACGAGGCCTGCTCAATCTCGGCAGAGGAATAGATCAACTCTGACGCGCGCTACATACTTCGCCGCCTGCGGCTTTGTCAAGCGAGGGCTTCAGAGGGTCGAGTGGCGCGGCGGAATTTCCTTTTTGGGTGGTTATGCAGACATTCGGTCAGAAACGTGCGTGAACGGCCCAAGTGCGCCACAAGGAGAAATTCTTGGCCGAGCAACCGGCCCTCCTAGCCTCTTATTTGCGCCGTCCAGAATGCACCAGCCGGATACCAACTTGCCGTTCCTCGAATACTGCGTCCAGGATGCGACACTACGCCGGAGTACGTCCCATTGTTGCCGCGCCGGTAGAGTGTGATTGACGAACCATCGTAACTTTGGATTTCGATTACGTCGAGCACGATGCCGCCACTCTGGCTGTCGCGCCAGCGCGCATCAAACACGTCGGACCTACCGCGGCGGCGCCACGTACCTTCCCAGAAGCGGCCTCCCGGCACTTCTTCATGGACCCGCCATTCGAAGCCAAGATCATCCCCCTGCGCCTGAGCGGCAGATGCGATAATGCTTCCTCCAAGAGCTATCAGAAACTTTCGCCTTTCGATAATCATGAGGACATCTCCATCGCTGGGTACTGAGAAACTGTGAACCTGTCCGCCTGTTTGGGCCTTGATTTGGGTCAACTGGTCTATCGCCAGTTTTCCGGCAACAAAGCCAGGCCTTCTGCCGGACGGCTAGCTCATTTTCTTTGAATGGTGCCCTTGACCTTTAGACTCGTGATCACCGAAAAAATCAGAGTTTTTCAACAGTATCGGTCAACTTGCGGCATTCGGCACTTTGCGCCCAATGACTGGGGTGGGTCGCAAGCAAAAATTCAAACTAAGCCACTGCCAAAACTTTTTGTCGGGTTCTTTATCGGCGGCCGTGATGGTGACTGCGCCAAGTGGTTCATGGATGATTTAGCGGCCCGGATGGCCAATCGCGTCCAGCTTACGAGCGGAGACCGGCCAGCGGGCCTATCTAGAAGCCGTCGAAGGTGCCTTTGGGGCCGATGCAGACTATGCGCAGCTTGTAAAGCTGTACGGTGCGCGCTTCCCCCGAGAGTTCTAAGGGCCGCTATAGCCCCGCAGAATGCACGGGCATCAAGAAAACCCCGATCGAAGGCAAACCAGATCCAAAGCACATCAGCACGTCATATGTAGAACGGGCGAACCTCACGATGCGCATGTCAATGCGGCGGTTCACGCGGCTCACAAATGCATTCTCAAAGAAGCTCGAAAATCATGTGCATGCGCTGGCAATCTATTTCGTGTTTTACAATTGGATGCGCCAACACAAGACCCTTCGCATTTCGCCAGCTATGGCCGCCGGCCTCACTTCAACACTCATGTCATGGGAAGATTTGATTGCGATGATGGATGCTGAAGAAGTTCCGCAAAAACGTGCCCCTTACAAGAAACAAATTTCAAACTGAGACCCTATCGCCTCTTGGATAGAGTCTCAGTTTGAAATTTGGTGCTCTTGACTTCCACTCGCACCATCTGGATCCCCCTGCTATGCTTGCCGCCAACGCAGGATCAGGGCCATGAACTATCGCGATCCACGCTTGGCGAAATCCGTCTGGATTTTCGCGCTCGCCGTCACTGCACTTAATTTGGGAATGGCATTCGAGAAATTAGATAATGGCAGCGCAACGCCGGCGACCTTGGGTTCACTGATCTTCGGTGCGATAGCTTTCGGTGGTTTTCTGTTCATACTGATCCGCGACGTCTGGAAGACTTAAGCCTTAAGGCCCGGTAGTTGTCTCGCTGCCGATCCCCACCCCGCCCCCTAAAAAAGCGGCGGCCCCGCGGCGCGAAGCTCGGCGGGGCCTTTTGTTCTTCGTCTAGCGAAGAATTTCCATATATGCGGAGTTTTTCTCGAAACCTTCGACGCTTGGCCTTTGCACCTCAGGTGTCGCGCAAATTTTAGATTGTCGGCGGCCCGCGAAATAGACTGAGCGCTTCAACCTAGCTCCCAGACCGTGACCGTGGTGCATGCCACGGTCCATATTTCTGACCCGGTGGCGTCATGCTCCTACCTATGGTGCAACGTCGACGTTAACCGCTCGCCGCCATGGCCTCCGAGCCGGACAGCGCTGCCCGCAAAACGAGGCTGCCGTGCGGCAACTCCGTCATGCAAGGTGCGGACTACGCTGATCTTTTGCCTATTCGGATCAGGAGTCAATAAGTTTCATTGTCACGTGGCAACTGTCATTAAGAGCGCACTAACGTCATGCTCGGCTTGTCCCGGCCATGACGCGTTGGAAAAACCAAATTGCGCGTGATTCATCGTCACGCGGCGCGCCTTTCGATCGCCTCCATATCCGCATCCGAAAGGCCGAAATGATGGCCGATCTCATGCACGAGCACATGCGTGATGATCGCCCCGAGCGTCTCTTCGTTCTCGGCCCAATAATCGAGGATCGGCCGGCGGTAGAGCCAGACCATATTGGGCAGCTGGCCGGTTGGCGGAACGGCGCCGGCTTGGGCCCGCCCGTTGCCGCGGAACAGACCCAAGATGTCGAACTCGGTCTCGCAGTCCATTTCATCGAGGATCTCTTCGTCGGGAAAATCTTCGACCTGGATGACGAGGCCTTGGCAAAATTTGCGAAACTCTTCGGGCAGACGCGCCAAGGCCGCCTCGGCGATCTGTTCAATGTCGAGAAGCCCGGGGGCCGCAATCTTGTGCCAGTCCGGCGTCGCAATTTCCATTTCGACCTCCCTTTTCAGTGGGTCCGGGATCACAGCGTCGCGCGGGGATCGGCCGGAAGTAGGATGAGCAGCTTTTCCAGATCCGTTTCTTTCAAGCCACCGATTTGTTTGGCGAGTCGATTGGCAAATTCGGTCGCCCGCGGGGTCAAGCCGGACGTATCGATGACGATCCGCGGGTTTGAGACTTGCGCCAGGCGCTCGAGTTCGTCGGCTTCATCCCAGATGATGTTGAAGAATGTGATGACACGCTGGACCAAAGTCCAGGTCGGCCTGCCGCGATGGCCATGTTCGAGCGCCGAGAGATAAGCCGGCGAAACCTGCAAAGCCAAGGCCATCGCCTTGAGCGTGACACCACGCGCCGCCCGCAATTGCCGAAGTCTCGCGCCAAACGGGGTCATGAGCTGCCCCGCCGCTTGCCGGTCGCCCGATCGGGTCGGCGCAGCCGAACATAGAGCGCGCCAGCGCCGCCATGCTGGCGCGAGGCCTCTTCGAAGCCGACGACGAGGCCTCGCCACTCCGGCGCGCGCAGCCAAAGCGGCACACTGCGGCGCAACACACCAGGAGTCCCACCGAGAGTCCCGAAGCTGTCCGCGTCGTGGCTTTCGCCTTTGCCGGTGACGACCAGCACGAGTTTCGCGCCCTCGCGTTGGCAACGCAGCAGAAAGCCATGCAGAGCCCGCTGCGCTTCCTGCTGGCGCATCCCATGCAGATCGATCGCCGCATCAATCTCTTGCTGCCCGCGGGCTAATTTCTGCCGCATGCGTCTGTCGAGTTGCGCCAGGTTCGGCAAAGACGAGGGTGGATTGGCCGGCTGCGGCAATAAAGGCTCGGCCGGGGCCGGTTGCTTTATCGTGTCGTCCCGCAGCAAGACATCGTGCGCCGGCGGCGCGCTTCCCGGCCGGGGTGCAACGTTGCGGGTCACGTTCAGCCAGAGTTCAACTTCTTCGCCCGACAGACGCCGCAAACGAGGAAATCCGGCAGATGGCGGAGCCTCTTTCATGAATCTTCCCCATCGCCAAGATCACGATGATTTTGGATTGCAACAATCCAAAATCATCGTGATCAATTCCAATAAATTAGAGCGGGATCGGCAGTTAAGTTTACGCAATCTGCGTGCACTTGATTGCGCCGGAAAGCCGATTCTCATTTTTGCTCATCCCGCTCTAGCGCGTATTCCGATCGGGTGGAATCACCCGATCGATCAAGAATACGCGCCAATTCAAAAAGTTGGAGCATGTCCTTGTCGGAAAAGTGGGGCTACTTTTCCGGGACATGCTCTAGCGGCAGAAGAACAGCGAAATCGCAGCTATGCCGGATTTCCCCAGCGCGGGCGCCTGCCGAATCCCCGGTGCCGAAGAATAGATCAGCGCGGGCTGCACCGAGAATGGCCGAGCCCGTGTCTTGCGCAATCATCAGACGCCGAAAGGGCGACACTGCGGGCCCATTCCAAGGCAAATCCGCTGAGATCCAGAACGGCAGGCCATAGGACCAGAGGTTTCTATCGACGGCGATGGAGCGCAACGGCAAAAGCCGCGTTCCAGCGCCGCCGACCGGCCCGTCGCGGCCGGCGGTGTCATCCTCGAGCGCAAAGAAAACGTAGGATTTGTTGCGCAGCATAAGTGCAGCACCGGCTTCGCCGGGCTGCAATCCATGCGCATAGATCCACTCTTTCAGACGGGCGATCCCCATCTCTTGAGCAGGGATCTCGCCCATTTCGACCAGAATGCGGCCAAGCGACGAATAGGGCCGGCCGTTGCGCCCGGCATAAACGAGGCGCCGCGTCGTTCCATCTGGCAGAACGACGCGCGCCGAACCCTGGACCTGGACGAGAAAAGCCTCGAAGCAATCACGCAGCCAGATGATCGGCCGCGTATGGGCGGCAATGGCGCCGGCTTCTATCTCGGCACGCTCCGGATAGGGCCCATATTGGCCCTGCGGCAATCGCTGCGCAGCATTGAGGCCCGGATCGACCCCTGGCACAGTCTCACCCTGCGCCAGCGTCACAAGGTCATCCGGGCGCGCCAGCAGCGGCACCCCGAATTCCGCGCTCCGCACCAGGGCACCTGCGACGACGGGTTCGAAATAGCCAGTAACGAAACCCAATTCGGGCTCGTCGCGATCGCGCCTCATTACCCGAAAAGGACGGAAGTTTTCGGTAAAGAAACGGCGTGCCTGCGGCCGCGTCCGCGGCGGATCGGCAAGCGCCTTGTGACATAGCGCCGCGAGCCCGGTATGCGCCGGGCGAGCCGGGCGCAAAGCCCTGCGAGTCGCGCAAATCGCCGCAGCCGACCGCGCAAAGGCCGCGAAGGCCGCCAAGTGGTCGTCCGCCTCGAATTGATCCAATTCAGAAAAATCGAGCGGCAGAAGATCGGCCAAATGGTCGGCCAAGTGCCCGGCCATGCGATCGACAATGGGATCGGCAGGTGGCCGATCCCCCGCCGAAGATGAAGATGCAACCGGAGCCGCGCGCATCAGCAAACCTTCACACCCGGCCGAGGAGCAAATCTCATCCCCAAGTCTCGTTCCGAAATCTCACACCAGAGCGGGATGCGGAAAAGTGGAAACCGGTTTTCCGCTAAAATCCCGCTCTAATTTTTTGGAATCGATCACGATGATTTTGGATCGATTCGATCCAAAATCATCGTGATCTACGGCACACTTTCCAGGCCCGCTGCGGGACATATCTCCATGCCCAGTCTGCGTCGCGATGAGTTTCCAGTTCGGGTCGCGCGAATCGACATCGCGCGCAAATGTCCAGATGTCGACCATATCGACGACCTTGTCGGGATTGCCCTCGACCACATTGCCTGATTCGTCATGCGTCGCAGTCACCAATTTAGCTACGAACCGCACCGTCAGCTGGGCCGAGCGGCCGCGCAGGCCTGCGTCGTCGAACGTGAGACTATCGATCGAGACCAAGGTCGTATCCATCGTCTCGTGGCGGCTTTCACGCTGCGCAATCGCCATGACGAAGCTCTCATAGACGTCGCCGGCGAGGAGACTGCGCAAAGTTTCGCGGCCGCCGGCCGCATAGGCGGTGATGATCATTTCATAGGCTGTTTTGGCTCCGGCAACGAAAGACGTAAGATCCAAACCGGGATCTGCCGCGGCAATCGCATCGAGCCCGGCAGCGACTTTCGTGCCGGGTTCGGCATAGCCTTTCCAACGGTCCGGATCGGGCACGGCTGCGGCTTTCGTGCGCGCATCTTCGCCGGCGCCCGGCAGGCGAACGACCTTATCGTCGTTGGCGCCGCGCGGCGGCGGCGCCGGACCCCGCCGTGCGAAAGAATCCGTCGGCGGTTGTTTTTCCTCGCCGGTCCGCGCGCCGAGAACGGAGCGGAGTTTCCACAGGACGAAGATTGCGAGCAGGCCGAAAACAATCGTCGCGGCATCAAACGGTTCGTGCATGGCGCCTTTCGGGTCCGACCCGCGTGAGCATGGCAAAGTTACAGTATCTTAGCACAATCGTCGCGACGGCGGGAGGGGCAGTCTTCTCACGCGCACTCGGGCAGAGTCGCCTCGACTGTCCCAAATACCTACACTTATGTTGCATTTGAGCGTATAGGCAACCAGTCTCAGATCTTTTTTGCAAAAGGCTTCCTAGCAAAGCGCGCAGCGCCCTTGCGCCGGGTGCGGAAGTCAGAATTGCCGAAATGCAGGAGTCGGGACGCTTGCCGCCGATTTTTGCTTTTTTATTTGCAACTCCCACATTGTCCAGTAAAGCGCGGCCAACAGCGACCAAGACCAGTGTCACGCCGGTTCGAGCGTAAAGGGCGTTCCTTTTGTTGAATCTGCGCCGGTTGGGCAGGTCCCGGGGCAAGCACGGGCGCGCTCATTATTTGGATTGAAAGCCGCCATGCGCCTTGTGCCTGTCTTTGCCTTCGCCGGTCTTTTTGCGGTTTTTCTTCTGATTGCCGCAGAGCTCTCGGTTTTCCTCTATGTCGCGGACGAGATTGGCCTTGCCGGCGCACTTCTCGTCGCTCTCGCGACGAGCTATGGCGGGATCAGCCTGTTGCGCCGCGTCGGCGGCGCGGCTCTCCAGCGATTGTTTGCTCTGCTGCAGAATCCACAAACGGGATATTTTCTTCTCGAGGGCGGCCTGCGCGATGGCGCAGTCGCGGCTTTGGGCGCCATTCTGCTGATCTTGCCGGGCTTTCTTTCCGATGCGCTGGGCCTCGTTCTGGCCGTCGCTTCCTCCGGATTTTGGCTGCGCAGCCCGCCGGCCGTACCGCAAGATCTCAGGCAAACCGGTCCGGATGTGGTCGACCTTTCACCGGAAGAATGGCATCGCCTCGACGCCGCCGCGCGACTGCCGAAGAAGCTCTAGCCCTGCGGCTCGCTAGCCAGCTTGTTCGACCGGTTCATCCATGCTACCCGCTGCGCCGGATCGCCGGGCACTCGGGACGCCATCGACGATCAGGCGTGGTGTAGCTGATCGGGAGAACAAAATGGCGGATGGGAACGGCACGAGCGCGGAAAACAAAGCGCCGATGCTCAATGCTATGGTGCAATATACGAAGGATTTCTCCTTCGAAAACCCGAATGCACCGCGTTCCCTGGGACCGCAGTCCAAACCGCCGAACATCTCCATCCAAGTCAATGTCAACGCCCGCAAGGTTGCCGATGCGGATTTCGAAGTCGAACTCCTGCTCGAAGGCGCGGCCGGCGAAGGCGCCGAGACGCTTTTCAAGTTCGAACTGAATTATGCCGGTCTGTTCCGGCTGGTGAACATTTCGCAAAACGACACGCAGCCGATCGTCATGATCGAATGCCCGCGCCTGTTGTTTCCTTTTGCGCGGCAAATCATTGCCGAAGCCGTGCGCAATGGCGGCTTTCCGCCTCTCTATATCGATCCGATCGATTTTGCGACGCTTTACCGGCAGCGGATCGAACAAATGGGCACGCAGAGCACAGCGACTGCTTAATCACGATTCGGCGGCGGGAGCGGCCAGGAATTTGCGCCAAATCGCAGTGCCGCCCAGGCTTTCGACGAAGCCGTCGTGCGCGACGATCTCAACTTCCGTCACGAGCGGCGGAAGTGTCGCCGGGCGCCCCCGCTGAAGCAGCGAAGTCATGGCAGATTTTGATGCAGCGGTTTCGAGCAAAAGGCTCGCCTGGCGGCCGCCCATGAGTTCGGCATAAACCTCGGCCAGAATTTCGGCATCAAGCAAAGCGCCATGTTTTGTGCGTCGACTCGTGTCGATGCCATAACGCTCACACAGCGCATCGAGACTATTCGGCGAGCCCGGATAGCGCCGCCGGGCCAGAGCCAAAGTATCGATGACGCGTGCGAGATCGAGCGGCGCCATGCCGAGCGCGGCAAACTCCGCATTGATGAAGCGTATGTCGAATTCGGCATTATGCGCGACGATCTGGGCATCGCCGAGAAAGGCGGAAAGTTCCGCGCCGATATCGGCGAATTTCGGCTTGCCGGCTAAAAAATCGGCGGAAAGGCCGTGCACGCCGAAAGCTTCATCCGGCATGTCGCGCTCGGGGTCGAGATAGACATGATAGATCTGACCGGTCGGAATGGCATTCAAAAGTTCGACGCAACCGATCTCGACGATCCTGTGGCCGGCTGCCGGATCGAGGCCCGTTGTCTCGGTATCGAGAACGATTTCCCGCATCTGAATCGGTTCCCTTAGAGCATGTCCCGGAAAAGTGGCCCCACTTTTCCGACAAGGACATGCTCCAACTTTTTGAATTGGCGCGTATTCTTGATCGATCGGGTGATTCCACCCGATCGGAATACGCGCTAGCTCACGATGATTGTGGATTGAATCAAGCCACAATCATCGTGAGCTATGTCGTCCGGTCATGCCGGCGACGCTGCGCAATAAGGCCCGGACCTGAATTTCAGCAGCGAGAAATCCGCGCCCCGTGTCGATGATGAAATGCGAACGCCGGCGTTTTTCCGCATCCGGCATCTGCTTTGCCATTATGGCTTGGAGTTTCTCCTGTGTCATGCCGGGCCTTGCCGCAACGCGCGCCTTTTGCACCGATTCCGATGCCGATACGAGGACGACCGCGTCGACCGCCCGCTCGCCGCCCGTCTCGAGCAACAGCGGGATGTCGAGAACGACCAGATGCGCACCGGCGGCATGCGCCTCGGCGAGGAAGGACTCGCGTATTCCATGCACGAGCGGATGCACGATGGCTTCGAGTTTTGCCATTGCTGCGCTATCGCGGAGAACCCGCGCGCCGAGCACAGCGCGATCCACCACGCCGTCAGTCACCGAGCCCGGAAAAGCCGCTTCGATCAAAGGCGCGGCGGCACCGCGGTAGAGCGCATGAACCGCCGCGTCGGCATCATGTACCCTGACGCCTTCTGCGCGAAACATGGCCGCCGTCGCCGACTTGCCCATTCCGATCGAGCCGGTGAGGCCGAGAACCAGCATCAGATCTTTCCCGCTGTTGTGCTCGTGATATCGGCTTCGACGAGGGCACGCAGCTCGGCCGTGACTTGCGGCCTTTTGCCGAACCATTTTTCGAACCCTGGCACTGCCTGGTTGAGCAGCATGCCAAGCCCTCCAACGGCGCGGAGAGCGCGGCTTCGTGCCATTCGCACGAGCTCCGTCTCGAGGGGAACATAGACGATATCCGAGACAATGGCGCGAGCCGGCAGTGGTGCAAGATCGATGTGCAGCTGTGGCTGCCCGACCATCCCGAGCGAGGTCGTATTGACGACGAGATCGGCCGTCTCGAGCACTTCGGGGAGTTCGGCCCACGTGCAGAGCTTGATCTCTACCGCAAATTGACGGGCCAGATGAAGGCGCAAGTCCTCGCTCCGTGCGCGCGTCCGATTGACAAGCAATATCCTAGGCTTGCTGCGCAACATAAGGGCATGCACGATGGCCCGCGCGGCGCCACCCGCGCCGAGGACGACCGCAGTTTGACAGGTTTGGTCCCAACCTTGCGCCTCGCAATCCAGGCAGGCCAGGAATCCTGCGACATCCGTGTTGTCGCCGCACAGCTGCCCGTCCTCGATCCACACTGTGTTGACCGCGGCGAGATGTGCTGCCGTCGCAGTTGTTTTGGCGCACAGCTGAAAGGCGGCTTCCTTATGCGGCAAAGTTACATTGCCGCCGACGAAACCTTTCTCCTGCAAGTGGCTGAGAAAACCTTCGAGTTCGTCGGGGCGAATTTCCAGCCGCTCGTAAGAGCCTGCGAGGACGAGGTTGTTTAGCCAGTAATTATGGATGAGAGGCGATCGCGAGTGCTTGATCGGCCAGCCTATGACGAACGCGCGCGGCGGGGAATTGGAGCGATCGATCATCCGGCAAGGCTGCCTTCTTTGCGCAGAAATGCAAGCAGCGGCAGCAGAGGCAAGCCGAGAATCGTCGCATAATCACCCTCGATCCGCTCGAACAGATGGATGCCGAGTGCTTCGAGCTGATAGGCGCCGACGCTCGCCAGAACCGCCGCTCCGGCAGAAGTCAAATAAGTCTCGATGAAGTCTGCGTCGTAAGGACGGCAGGTCAATTTCGCCGTGTCGACATGTTCGAAGATGCAGGCCTTGCCGCGCATCAGGCAAAGCGCCGAGTGAAGCCTGTGGGTGCGTCCCGAAAGCGCCGAGAGCTGCGCGGCTGCCGCCGTGCGATCGACGGGTTTGGAGAAAATGCTTCCGTCGAGTTCGAGTGTTTGATCGGCACCGAGGACAAGATCATCGAGCCGGGACTGACTCACGGCTTGCGCCTTGGCGCGCGCGAGATGGCGGGCGATCTCCGAGCCGTCGGCAGCACGGGCGCGCAGAGGCGCCTCTATCATCCGTTCGTCGAGTGCCGCGGTTGCAATGACGAGTGGAATCCCGGCGGACTCGAGCAGGCTGCGCCGAGCGAGGCTTTTGGACGCGAGAACCAGCGGCCGCGCAGCGCGCCAAAATGTGCCCATCCGAAATCGTCCCTTAGGCCTGGGTGATGAATTTCATGCGATGAACGCGAAAGAGATCGATGATCGCCGCAGCCGTTTCCTCGATGGAACGGCGCGTGACATCGATCGTCGGCCAGCCATGGTCGCTAAACAGCCGGCGTGAATTTGTGACTTCCTCGGTCACGATATGGCGGTCCACATAGGGTGAATCACCCTTGGCCTGCAGGGCCGCAAGCCGGTTCTGCCGGATTTGCACGATATGTTCGGGCGATGCCAGAAGGCCAACGATGAGCGGATTTTTCAAGCCGAATACGCGCTTCGGCAATGCGACATTCGGAACGAGAGGAATGTTGGCGGTTTTGATGCCGCGATTGGCCAGATAAATGCTCGTTGGCGTCTTCGACGTGCGGCTGACGCCGATGAGCAGGACGTCGGCCTCCTCGTAATCTTCGGCCATCTGCCCGTCGTCATGCAGCAAAGTGTAATTCAGCGCATCGATCCGCTTGAAATAATCTGCATTCAACATGTGCTGGGCGCCAGGCCGGGGCGTGGTCGCCGTACCGATATAAGATTGGAAAAGGTCCAATATCGGCTGCAGGACGGACAGGCAAGGCGCACCGATCGCCCGGCAGGCCTCTTGCAAATTCTGCGAGAGGCCGAGATCGACGAGCGTAAATAAAACCATTCCCGGCGCCGCCTCGATTTCGGCAATGACCTTGTCGAGCTGAATTTGCGAGCGAACCAGCGGATAGAGATGCTCGATCGACGAAACGCCGTCATATTGCGCCGCAACGGCCCGACTGACGGCGATGAGCGTCTCGCCCGTCGCATCCGAAACAAGATGCAGATGAAAATAGCTGCGGCCCAAATTGCTGTCCTTTGCGGCTGCGATTGAATCGGGCCGAATATCGGCTGAGCCTTACATCGGGCTCTTATTAGCCACTTATACACGACCTCGTTCAAATTCTGCGGAAAAGCCGGGATAAGTTTGCACGTCTCTAACCGCTGGCGGGAAAAGCCCGGATCCACGCCGCTCGTCATCAACAGGACTGCGCAAAGGTTCAGGTGGCGGTCTCGTCCTGTGGATTTCAGCAGGATTTTGCCGGGAACTTGGCGCTCCGCTGGACAATTCTGCGAAGCATCCTGTTTTGGTTAACGAATGGTTAACGACATTGCAAACCCGTCACAGCCTGTGAGTAATGGGGACCACATCGGCAGACAGAGGGGTCGTTGTGAAAACCGTTGAATGAGACTTATCCCTCGTCTAAACAAAACAAAATCAAAATAGATTCAAAAAAGATTATAAGGATTTTTGGGGACTTGACCGACCAGGCACGCAGCGGCGAAAAGAAGCTCATACGGACGATACGCGGCGAAGTGCTGAGGCCGGCACCGATTTGGCTCATGCGGCAGGCTGGCCGCTATTTGCCGGAATATCGTGAGCTTCGCGCGAGAAGCGGTTCGTTTCTGGAATTTTGCTACAATCCGAAAGTGGCCGCCGAAGCAACGCTGCAGCCAATACGGCGGTTTGGTTTCGATGCTGCAATTTTGTTCAGCGACATCCTCGTCGTCCCCGACGCGTTCGGTCAGAAAGTCAGTTTCGAGTCGGGCGAGGGGCCAAGACTCGAACCGATCGAGACAGCTGAGGATATCCGCCGGTTGCACGACAGCATCGATCTCGAGCATTTGTCACCGGTGTTCGAAGCGCTCGACAGGATCAAACAGCAGCTTCCTTCAGAAACTGCGCTGATCGGTTTTTGCGGTGCTCCGTGGACCGTTGCGAGCTATATGATTGCCGGACGGGGCACGCCGGACCAGGCTCCGGCGCGGCTTTTCGCCTACCGCTTTGCCGATCTCTTTCAACGCTTGATCGACAGACTTGTCGAAGGCTCCATCGCCTATCTTGGCCGTCAGATCGAGGCTGGTGTCGATGTCGTGCAAATCTTCGACACTTGGGCAGGCGTCTTGCCGGCGTTGGAATTCGAGCGTTGGTGCAGAGCCCCCATAACAAGAATCATTGCAGGATTGCGCGACAGATTTGCGCAAGTGCCGATCATCGTCTTTCCGCGTGGCGCGGGCCTGCATCTCAGCGATTTCGCCGAGCGCACGGGCGCCGACGTCATTGGTCTTGATTCATCGACCGATCTCTCCCAGGCCATGGCACTGTGTGACGAGAAACGTGTGTTCCAGGGCAATCTCGATCCATTGGCTCTGCTGGCAGGGGGAGCTGCGCTCGAGCAAGCCGTTCGCAGCATCCTGTCGGCGACGCGTGATCGGGCGCATGTGTTCAATCTCGGGCATGGCATTTTGCCGGAAACACCGATTGCCAATGTCGAACATCTGGTTCGGCTGCTTCGCGCCGGCGCTTGAGCGCCGTAAGAGTTCTATTTCTGAATCAAAGTCCGGCATATTGGTGCCGCCATCTGCTTCATGGCCGGCATGTTCTCTGTCGATGTTGCAAAAATTCCACGTAATTCGAGATGTTCAAAATCATAGAGCGGCGCGACCGACCTATGGGAATCGTACCGTTAAAGCCACACTGTCCGCGTAGTTTGACGATTTTGTGAAAATTGCGTTGCACAGGAGTTCGAGAGGGATAACCTGCAGGGCGGGTTTCAAACAGCGGGGAGCAGGATGCTGCGTAAATTTTTATTGTCCGGCGCAGCTTTCGCTGCGTTTGCGACAGGCACCTATGCCGCCGACCTGCCGTCGCGCATAGCGCCGCCGGTTTTTGTCCCGCCGCCGGTTTTCACCTGGACCGGATTTTATATTGGCGGTACGGCGGGTTATTCGTGGAATGATCTGACTGTCACTAACATCAATTACGCCCCGGTGGTTCCCGGCGGCGGCGGCCTTCCGGGTGGCGGCAACGGCAACCTGATCAGCGCCGGGATCGCTTTGGGCGGCACCGCGGGCTATAATTATCAAATTCGTGAATTTGTTATTGGCGTTGAAGCTGACGGCAGCTGGCTGAGCAACAGAACCTCATCCTACACGGCGTTCGATGCTCACATTAATGCAAGCAATCAAACATTCGACAGCAAGATGGATGCGCTCGTAGCCGGGCGCGGCCGTTTCGGTTATGCTTTCGATTCGGCGCTGGTCTTTGTGACCGGCGGCTTGGCGGTGGGCCATGTCGGCAACAGGTACGTGGCGAATATCGCAAGAGGGGTTGATCCGACTTGGAGCGATAGCGATTGGCGGCTCGGCTGGACGGCCGGTGCCGGCCTCGAGGTGAAGATCGATCAGAATTGGTCGGTGAAGGGAGAAGGGCTTTATTATCAGCTCGCCGACCATACGGTTGGCGCGGTCAACCAGACTCAGCTCTTGTATCGCTTCTCCGATCAAGGTTTCATCGCGCGGATCGGCCTCAACTATCTCTTCGGCATCCCACCTGCTGCGGCTCCGGTCATCGCCAAATACTGATCTGGTTTTTTCGAGCGCAGATGGAATTCGAAACCCGGCCTTCGCAGCCGGGTTTTATTTTGGCTGGTGAACGCCGCCGAAGAATCGTCGGTTTGCGTTAACGGCGACCATTGCCACTTCAAATCGTTCAGCTTTAGAAAGCACCCTTAATAAGTGTGTCGCTAAGGCCACAGCGGTCGATCATCTTAGAGAGAATCGGCGAATCGTGTTGTTCCCGAATTGCAAGCCGATACGCTGCGGCGAAGCATCTCAGCATGCGCCGTTGGGGAACGGGATGGTTCGCAAATTGTTAGTTTCCGGCGTAGCTTTCGCTGCGCTGACGAGCGGCGCTTATGGCGCCAATCCGCCGCCGGTCTTCACCTGGACGGGGTTCTATGTGGGCGCAAACGCTGGCCTCTCGGGCAATAAGTTCACCGATGATTTTTATCTGAACGGCGGTTACGATCTCACGCAGCATGCCCGCTCGAACGGCTTTTCCGGTGGTGGCCAGGTTGGCTTCAATTATCAATTCTCGAACAATTTCGTCGTCGGCCTCGAGACGGATTTGCAGGGCTCGAGCCTCAAGGGCACCTATTATGCCGAGTCCGCCATTTTTGGTGTCAATGAAGCCGCATCGCAAGTCGATTGGTGGGGCACGGCGCGGGCGCGCGTCGGCTATGCCTTTGGCAACATCCTGCCTTATGCGACCGGCGGGTTTGCTTACGGCCGTGTGACCAACAGCTGCGACTTGACGCTTGGACCTGTCGGCTGTCAGCGGGGCGATTATTCCTGGTCGAGCCTGCGAACCGGTTGGGCGGCCGGCGCAGGTCTCGAATATGCGCTCACCGGGAACCTGATCTTCAAAACCGAATATCTCTATACGGATCTCGGCAGCTGGTATTCTCAGGACCCGCAGGATGCGATTCATGATCCGGGTCTCTTCCAAAACGTGAAGACGAGCTTCCACACGGTGCGCGCCGGTCTGGACTGGAAGTTCGATTGGCTTACGCCGCCGGCGGCCGTGGCGCCGCCGGTGTTTGTTCTGCCGCCGCCGGTCTTCGCTTGGACAGGGTTCTACGTCGGTGTAAACGCAGGCCTCTCGGGCGATAAATTTACCGACGATTATTACCTGAACGGCGTTTATGATCCTGCTTTTAATGCCGGTACCCAGCGTGCGCGCTCGATCGGTTTTTCCGGCGGTGGCGAGATCGGCTTCAATTATCAGCTGTCGAACAATTTTGTCGTCGGCATCGAGACCGATTTGCAGGGCTCGACGATCAAGGGGACCTATATTGACGATCCCACTCTTGCAGGCGTCGTCGGTGAAGTTGCGTCGCAAGTCGATTGGTGGGGCACGGCGCGGGCGCGCATCGGCTATGCCTTTGGCAACATACTGCCTTATGCGACCGGCGGTTTTGCTTATGGCCGCGTGACTAACAGCTGCGATGTGACGCAGACGCTTGTGCCTACCTGTCAAAAGGGCGATTATTCCTGGTCGAGCCTGCGAACGGGTTGGACGGCCGGCGCAGGTCTCGAATATGCCATTACCAAGAACCTGAGCTTCAAAACCGAATATCTCTATACGGATCTCGGCAGCTGGTATTCTCAGGATCCGCAGGATGCAATTCGCAATCCGGGTCTCTACCAGGACGTAAAGACGAGCTTCCATACGGTGCGCGCCGGTCTGGACTGGAAGTTCGATTGATTGGTGCCGCCGCGGGCGGGTTTTATTTTCACGTTCGAGCCTGTTGAAGGATCGTTGGTTTGCAACCCGTTTCGCCGCTGGGGGCGTGGTGATGGGCGGTTCTGACTCGTGTTAAAAAACGAAAATCGACTTGATTCCGTCACGATTTTGGGGTTGGTTCAGGCATTGAAGTGGCGCGTCTGGTTGCCAAAAAAGCCAAAACATCCTATCTTCAAAGCCCTTCCCTTCAGGTGACGAGCCGGCGCGAGTGTGCGCTGTTAGAAGCTTTTGCACCTCCCCCTCCACGATCTGGCCCCGAGGCCCTTTATCTTGCCCGAACCTATTGCGGTGTCTTCCGAAGACCCAGTCCCCATGCGGGATATCAAACTTCAAGATTTGAAGGCGAAATCGCCGACCGAACTGCTGGCCTTCGCGGAAGGACACGAGGTCGAAAATGCTTCGATCATGCGCAAGCAGGAGCTGATGTTTGCGATTTTGAAGCAATTGGCGAACAAGGACATCGAGATCGTCGGCGAGGGCGTGATCGAGGTGCTGCAGGACGGTTTCGGCTTCCTGCGCTCACCCGATGCCAATTATCTCGCCGGGCCGGACGATATTTATGTTTCGCCCTCGCAGATCCGCCGCTTTGGACTGCGCACCGGCGATACGGTCGAGGGATTGATTCGAAGTCCCAAAGAGGGCGAGCGCTATTTCGCGCTGCTCAAAGTCAACACGATCAATTTCGAAGATCCGGAGAAAATCCGGCACAAGGTTCATTTCGACAATTTGACGCCGCTTTATCCGGACAAACGGCTGAAACTCGAAATCGACGACCCGACCAAGAAAGACTTGTCTGCCCGCGTGATCGACATTGTCGCACCGATCGGCAAGGGTCAGCGCGCCCTCATCGTTTCGCCGCCGCGCACCGGCAAGACGGTGCTGTTGCAGAACATTGCGCAGTCGGTCACCGCCAATCATCCCGAATGCTATTTGATCGTGCTGTTGATCGATGAGCGGCCGGAAGAAGTGACGGACATGCAGCGTTCCGTCAAAGGCGAGGTCGTCTCCTCCACCTTCGACGAACCGGCCGTGCGGCACGTGCAAGTTGCGGAAATGGTGATCGAGAAGGCCAAACGTCTCGTCGAACATGGCCGCGATGTCGTGATCTTGCTCGATTCGATCACCCGGCTCGGGCGCGCCTATAACACCGTCGTGCCCTCATCCGGCAAAGTCTTGACCGGCGGTGTCGATGCCAACGCCCTGCAGCGGCCGAAGCGTTTCTTCGGCGCCGCCCGCAATATCGAGGAAGGCGGTTCGCTGACCATCATCGCGACGGCCCTCGTCGACACCGGCTCGCGCATGGATGAAGTGATTTTCGAGGAATTCAAAGGCACCGGCAATTCGGAAATCATTCTCGACCGCAAAGTTTCCGACAAGCGAACCTTCCCGGCGATCGACATTACCCGCTCTGGAACCCGCAAGGAAGAATTGCTGGTTCCGCCCGACGTGTTGAAGAAAATGTATGTCTTGCGCCGCATCCTCAATCCGATGGGGACGGTCGATGCGATCGAATTCCTGCTCGGCAAATTGCGCGATACGCCGAAGGGCAATGCGAGCTTCTTCGAATCGATGAATACGTGAGATGAGTGCGAACCTTCTCCCTGTGGGAGAAGGTGGTCGGCGGAGCGCGGCGGAAATCTGTCTTCCGATCTTTTTGCTGACACCGAATCAAATTATGGCTGTCATTCCCGCGAAAGCGGGAATCCAGGAAGAGCCGCGGACGCGGCGACATGAATCTCCTCCACGCTGCCCGACTTCAGGACTGGATCCCCGCTTTCGCGGGGATGACAGAGGGTTCACCTCTTCATAAAGCGCGCCACAGGATCTCGGTATCGTCGGCTAAGCTCCCGCTGGCCTCTGAACGCCCGCTGAACTAACAATCATATTTGATCCCTCGGTGAGGGCTGATCGTCAAAGCCGTTTCGAGATTGCACGGTTTGCATCAGTCCGACGCGCGGCAGTCGTCTTGGAGCGGACAATGTCGAATGATTTTCGGTTGGATAAGTACCTGGCGCGTATCGGCATTGACACAACGACCGGACCGGATCTGGCGACGCTCACCGCTATTCATGCGGCGCATGTCAATGCGATCCCGTTCGAAGGCCTCGACCCGCTGCTGCGCCGTCCGGTCAGGCTCGATCTCGCTTCGTTGCAAGAAAAACTGATCGACAGTCGACGCGGCGGATATTGTTTCGAGCAGAATGCGCTGCTGAAGGCTGCACTGGAGTCGATCGGCTTCAAGGTGACGGGGCTTGCCGCGCGTGTGCGCTGGATGGCAGCGCCCGAGAGTCCGCTTGGTCCGCGGACGCACATGGTGCTGAAGGTCGATCTTCAAGACGGGCCTTATCTCGCCGATGTCGGCTTCGGCGCTTGCGTGCTCGACGCTCCGTTGCGATTTGAGACGGATGTCGAACAGCCTACGGCCATGGGCACGTACCGGCTAAGCGAAACTGACGGCTTGTACTTTCTCAGCGCAAAGCAGCCGGCCGGCTGGCGGGTCATGTATGGCTTCAATCTTGAACCGCAAATTGCATCAGACTACGAGCTCGGCAACTGGTTTACATCCACGAATCCGCTGGCGCCGTTCCCGCACACGCTGATCATAGAGCGCGTCAGCAGCGACAGGCGCTACAAACTGATCAATCGCAGGTTTGCGATCGAGGCGCGCGAGGGACAGGTTGCTGTTGAACGCTCAATCGACAGCGCCGAAGAGCTGACCCGGCTTCTCGATGAAACTTTTAACGTAACGCCGCCCGCGCCGGTCGAGGAAATTTTTAGTCGAATCGGGGGCTAAATCAACGGGCCCCCTGTCCGTTCAAAACGGGGTGTACGCCAGATGGACACGGCAGTGTCGTCCCCGCGCGAGCGGGGATGAAATCATTTTTCCGATGGGTTTTTGCTGACTGTAGAATCAAACTATGGCTGTCATTCCCGCGCAAGCGGGAATCCAGGATGAGCCGCGTCCGCGGCGACATGAATCTCTTCCGCGCTGCCGCGACTTAAGAACTGGATCCCCGCTTTCGCGGGGATGACAGAACTCGGAAAATAATACGCCGGAGAAATGAATCGAACGATGGCTCTCGTTATTCTCGCCTAACGCGGAGCCGGCTCCACCTGTCATTCCCGCGCAAGCGGGAATCCAGGAAGAGCCGCGTCCGCGGCGACATGAGCCTTTTTCGGCTTTCGCGGGGATGACAGCGGCGGCGGCGGACCAGGCGGCGGATCGAATTGTCTCGTCAGGCGTTGAGCTCTTCAGAAAGGTCGCGCCAATTCGGGTTCACGCCCTCAATGAGCGCGAGTTTCCATGTCCGATTCCAATGCTTGATTTGTTTTTCGCGGGCGATGGCCGCGTTGATGTCGCCGTATGTTTCGTACCAGACCAGCATCACGATGTTGTAGCGTGTGGTGAACGACGATCCAGACCTGCTCTTATGTTCTTGAACACGCCGTCCGATATTGTTTGTCACGCCGCAATAGAGAGTGCCGTTTCTTCGATTGGCGAGCAAATAGACATAATACACGCGCTCCATGAACCGATTTTGGCTCTCGATGGATCTGAACTCAACCTCCCTTTCAGCCCACTCGCTGTCATCCCCGCGAAAGCGGGGATCAAATCGTGTCTTCCGGTCTTTTTCGGCTGACTACAGAATCGAACTGCGGCTGTCATTCCCGCGAAAGCGGGAATCCAGGAAGAGCCGCGTTCGCGGCGACATGAATCTTTTCCGAGCTGCCGCGACTTAAGGACTGGATCCCCGCTTCCGCGGGGATGACAGGGTTGTACAGCCCGGATTGAAGGATAGCCGCTCACCCCGCCCTCCGCTCCGCCATCACCTGCAACAGCTCCTCCGCCTCCCGCACCGGTAAGGAACAGGTCCCGGCAGAACACACGAAAGCCGCCGCGTCGCCGGCGATTTTTACTTGTGATTCAGCGGGATGCCCGTGTGGTATCGCCTCCGGTCGTTCGATGTCCAAAAGCACGCGTTCGGTGAACGGCAGGGCCAACGCGGCAGCGTAAAGCTCTTGCCGTTTTGCTCCGACAGTGACGATTTCGATGGCCCGCAAGCGGAAGTCGAGCGCGTTCAGGATGCCGATGTGGCCGATCGCATTGGCGCGCACCGCCGGCGTCACCGCTGCGAAAAGCGCATCGGCGCGGTCGAGCCATTTTTTGTCGCCCATCAAGCCGGCGAGCCGCACCAAGGCCGAAAGATAGACCGGATGGGCATTCGGGATGGCATCGTCCGAAGTCGGCGCGAGCCGTAGGATGACATCGCTGGCATCATTCGCCGCCATGGCGAGAAGGCCCGACTGCGGGTCGAGATGATATGTGTCCAACGCCTCGCCCCAAGCGATCGCATCGGCCAGATAGTCGCGCCGCGGTGGGGTGATTCCCGCCATGTTGCGCGCTTCATAGAGGGCAAGCGCTGCCCGCATCATCGCGGCATGATCCAAGGCAAGGCCGGGCTTCACCATGACGCCGGCACGCCAGGAATGCGCCAGGCGTTGGTTGCCGCGTTCGTCATCATAGTGCAGCGTTTCGGCGATGAAATCATAGGCTCGTGCCGCACGCTCGACCCATTGCGGTTGCCCGAGCAGAGTTGCGGCATTGACCAGCGCGGCGATCATCAGCCCATTCCAGTCGGCCATGATCTTGTCGTCCAAGCCCGGATGAATGCGGCTCTCGCGGGCCAAGAATAATTTTTGTTTGAGCGGGGCAAGACGCGCCTCGTCAGCCGGCGTAGCCGGTTTGGCCTCGAGCTGATTGAGGATCGTGACCGTCTTGTCGTGCGGTTCTTCGGCCCAATTGCCGACCCGCGCCGCATCATAGAATTTGCCGAAAAAGCTCGCGTCCTCCTGGCCGAGGATCGCCACGAGCTCGTCCCAGGTCCAGACATAGAACTTGCCTTCTTCGCCCTCGCTGTCGGCATCGAGACTGGCGCAAAAGGCGCCTTCGGCATGGGTCATCTCACGCGCCAGCCAGGCAACGATTTCGGCGGCGCGGGCTGCCAAAAGCTTGTCGTCTTCGGCCGCGGCGCAAAGCGCCAGAAGTTCGAGCAGCTGCGCATTGTCGTAGAGCATTTTCTCGAAATGCGGGACGAGCCAACGATCATCGACGGAATAGCGGGCAAAGCCGCCGCCGAGATGATCGTAAATGCCGCCCTGCGACATGCGGGTCAGCGTCAGTTTGACCAGGTCGCGATAAGGGTCGTTGCCAAGCCGCGCACCGCTGCGCCACAGAAATTCGAAAATGGGCGTATTGGGAAATTTTGGCGCGCCTTTCAGTCCGCCATCTTGAGCGTCGACGAAATTGACGATTTGCGGTGCGATTCCATCGAGAAGCGCAAGGCTGAGCGCCTCGCCGTCTCGCTGCGAAGATTCGGCGAGTTTTTCGCGGATGATTCGCGTATTATAGGTAATCCTGTCAGGGTCGTTGTCGAAGGCATGCGCGACCGTTTTCAAAACATCGACGAAGGCCGGCATGCCGTAGCGCGCGATTTTCGGAAAATAGGTGCCGCCCCAGAAAGGCTCGCCGGTCGGCGTGAGAAACATGGTTAAGGGCCAGCCGCCTCTTTCCCCCAAGGCGTGAAGAGCCGACATATAGATGTGATCGATGTCCGGCCTTTCTTCGCGGTCGACTTTGATGCTGACGAAAAGTTCGTTCATGACCGCTGCCGTCGCGGCATCTTCGAAGCTCTCATGCGCCATGACATGGCACCAGTGGCAGGCGGCATAGCCGATCGAAAGCAGGATCGGCTTGTTCGATTTCTGCGCATCCTGCAGTGTGGCGGACGTCCATAGGCGCCAATGCACGGGGTTATGGGCATGTTGCAGCAGATAGGGGCTTGCGGCCTGGCTGAGTTCGTTGACGGACATGGAACGGGTCTCGAATCTGCCCGCCGAAGCAGCGATCTGAATCGGCAGAGGCGGAAAATGGTTTATTGATTTTCGCGCCTTGCAGACTAATTGGAATCCTTGTCAATGGCGACCCATTATAGCGCGCTAGCGAAACAAACCTCGCGTCATTCGAAGCCATGGTTTGCTGTCCTGCGGACCCGGTGGAGCTGCGAGGTCGAAACCCCGTGACGGGCGAACGAGACACGATCTACGCCTTATCGTCGGGTTTTGGCCGCGCGGCCCTGGCCGTCGTTCGGCTGTCCGGGCCGGCGACGCGTAAGGTTTTGGCCGCCATCGCGGGCCGGCTTCCGCCGCCGCGGCGCGCGACGCTTGCCCGCTTCAAGGATCCCGAGTCGGGTGAAGCGATCGACCGCGGCCTCGTCATTTATTTCGAAGCGCCGAAGAGTTTTAGCGGCGAAGATTGCGCTGAATTTCATATCCACGGCGGCTTGGCGGTCGTCGCCGGCCTGCTGCGTGTTTTTGCCACCTTCGAAGGGATGCGGCCGGCCGAGCCGGGGGAATTCACCCGGCGGGCCTTCGAAAACGGCAAGCTCGACTTGACCGAGGTGGAAGGTCTGGCCGACCTGATCGATGCGCAAACCGAGGCCCAGAGGCGTCAGGCGTTTCGGCAGATGGATGGCAGTCTCGGCATGCGCGTCGAAGACTGGCGCAGCCAGATTCTCGAGGCCAGCGCTCTCGTTGCGGCAGACATTGACTTTGCCGACGAAGGCGACGTGGCGAGCCTCGCTGGGACGCATGTCGGGAGGCTTCTGCTGCCGGTGCTTGCGGATCTGCGGGCGCAACTTTCGCTGGGCCGCGCTGGGGAGCTTTTGCGCGATGGCCTGGTGGTGGTGATCGCGGGCCCGCCCAATGCCGGAAAATCCACCCTGCTGAATGCTTTGGCAAGGCGAAAGGCGGCCATCGTGTCGGCGCTTCCGGGCACGACGCGTGATGCGATCGAGGTTCATCTCGATATCGAGGGCTTGCCGCTGACGCTGATCGACACGGCGGGGCTACGGCCATCGACAGATGAGATCGAATCAATTGGAATCGGCGTGGCGCTGCAAAAGGTGCAAACTGCAGACCTGGTGCTCTGGTTGAGCGAAGCCGCGGCGCCGGGCCCGCCGGATGTCGAGACCAAGGCGGAGATCTGGCCGATCTTCAGCAAGGCGGATCTTGTCGACCGTGAAGCCAGCCTTGCTGTACAAAACGACTCGGGCCTCTTCTTGAGCGCCGCGACGGGCGAAAATCTCGATCTCTTGATTAAGCGGCTCGGTGGATTTGCGCGTGCCGCTACAGCTCAGGGGCAGAATGCGCTGATCACGCGGGAGCGGCATCGCTTGGCTTTCGAATCAGCGGCGGCGTCTCTTTCGGCGGTTATCGAGACGCCTGACGCGCCGATTGAAATCATCGCCGAGCACTTGCGAGCGGCTTGCCATGCGCTCGAAAGCCTCATCGGCAGGGTGGACGTGGAAGATATTTTGGGCGAAATATTCGCGCGATTTTGCATCGGCAAATGAGGGATGTTTCACGTGAAACAGGGCTGGCCGTGAAAGACGCATTCGATGTCATCGTCGTGGGCGGTGGCCATGCCGGCTGTGAAGCCGCGGCGGCTGCGGCGCGCATGGGGGCGCAAACGGCCCTCGTGACGCACGCTTTTGCCTCGATCGGGACAATGTCCTGCAATCCGGCGATCGGCGGCCTCGGCAAAGGCCACTTGGTGCGCGAGATCGATGCGCTCGACGGCTTGATGGGACGTGTCGCCGACGCAGCCGGCATTCAGTTTCGTCTGCTCAACCGGACCAAAGGACCGGCCGTCCGCGGCCCGCGTGCCCAGGCCGACCGCAAGCTCTATCGCGCGGCCATGCAAAGCGCAGTCGCATCCGTGCCGCGGCTTTGCGTGATCGAAGGCGAAGCGGCAGAGATCATTTTCGAAGCGGGGGAAGCCGACAGACGGGTGAGCGGCCTGGCTCTGGCCGACGGCAGATCATTGTCCTGTGCGGCGCTCGTCTTGACGACCGGCACCTTCCTGCGCGGCATGATCCATATCGGCAAACAGCAAATTCCAGCCGGCCGGGTCAATGAAAAGCCGGCGCTGCGACTTTCGGAAAGCCTGATGCGCCTTGGCTTCCCACTCGGCCGTTTGAAGACCGGTACGCCGCCGCGTCTCGACGGGCGCACGATCGACTGGGACGGGCTCGAACGGCAGCCGGGCGACGCGGAGCCTGTGCCTTTCTCTTTTCTCACGCGCGCCATCGACAGGCCGCAGGTCGATTGCTTCATCACCCGGACGACGCAGGCCGGGCATGCTTTGATCCGCGATAATCTGCATCATTCGCCGGTCTATTCCGGCGCCATCGCCGGGCGCGGCCCGCGCTATTGCCCGTCGATCGAGGACAAGGTGACGCGGTTTGCAGATCGCGAGGCGCACCAGATCTTCCTCGAGCCGGAGGGGTTGGACGTTTCGACGATCTATCCGAACGGCATTTCGACGGCGTTGCCGGCTGAGGTGCAGGATGCCTTCTTGCGGACGATTCCGGGGCTTGCCCATGTCAGCGTCCTGCAGCCGGGCTATGCGATCGAATATGATTTCATCGATCCGCGGGAATTGCGCCAAAACCTCGAGACGAAGCGGGTGAAAGCTTTGTTTCTGGCCGGACAGATCAACGGAACCACGGGTTATGAAGAAGCGGCCGCGCAGGGTCTCGTCGCCGGGCTCAATGCGGCGGCGACGGCAGGCGGCGGCAAAGCCATCGGCTTCGACCGATCCGAGGCCTATCTGGGCGTGATGATCGATGATCTCGTGACGCGCGGCGTCAGCGAACCCTATCGCATGTTCACCTCGCGGGCCGAATATCGGTTGACGCTTCGCGCCGATAATGCCGATCAGAGATTGACCGCAAAGGGCATCGCCTGCGGCTGCGTGGGCGGCGAGCGGCAAGTTCGTTTCGAGGCCAAAGCCGGCGCGCTCGCCGACGCACATCGCATCTTGCAGGACCTGACGCTCAGCCCCAATGAGGCGGCGCGCTGCGGTTTGCGCGTCAATCACGACGGGGTGCGGCGCTCCGGTTTCGATCTGTTGGGCTTTCCGGATATCGACATGCCGGCGCTGCAGAGGATCTGGCCGGAACTCGGCAACATCGAAGCTTCGATTGCCGGGCAGATCGAGATCGATGCGAAATATGCCGTCTATCTCGATCGTCAGGCGGCCGATATTCGTGCCTTTCGGCGCGACGAAGCCCTCGCCATCCCGGACACTCTCGATTATGGCCAATTGCCTGGACTTTCGAATGAAATTCGCGGCCGGCTCGCGGCGGTGCGGCCGCAGACCATGGGGCAGGCGAGCCGGATCGAAGGGGTGACGCCGGCGGCGCTCACATTGTTGGCTTCGCAGATAAGGCGGGCGCGCTAGAGCATGTCCCGGAAAAGTGGCCCCACTTTTCCGACAAGGACATGCTCCAACTTTTTGAATTGGCGCGTATTCTTGGTCGATCGGGTGATTTCACCCGATCGGAATACGCGCTAAGGCAAGATAGTGCGAAGCTTCACTCCGAAATCGATCGATCTTGCAGCCGACAAGGCGGCAGCCTTTGCGCTGTTTCCGGTGACGCCGGAGACCGAGGCGCGGCTCGTCGTTTTCGCCGACCTTCTGCTGAAATGGCAGAAGGTCATCAATCTCGTTTCGGCTGCGACCTTGCCGCATCTGTGGACGCGGCATTTTGCCGATTCGCTGCAGGTCCTGGCTGCCGCTCCGCAAGCGCGAGTCTGGGTCGATCTTGGTTCGGGGGCCGGATTTCCTGGATTGGTCACGGCAATCGGGCTTGCCGACGTGCCCGGCGCAAGCGTACATTTGATCGAGAGCGATCAGCGCAAATGCGCTTTCTTGCGCGAAGTTTCACGTGAAACAGGGGCACCGGCGCTGATCCACATGGGGCGAATCGAAGATATCGTTCCGCAGATCGGCGAGCCAATCGACGCCGTCAGTGCCCGTGCGCTTGCGCCGCTGCCGCAACTTGTCGCTTATGCGGCGAAATTTATGGAAAAAGGCGCCCTCGGTGTTTTTCTCAAGGGACAACATGTAGGGGATGAATTGACCGATTCGACCATAACAAGTAGATACGATGTGAGAATGCAAAAGAGCAGGACGTCCAAGGCGGGCTGGCTCCTGATCGTCAAAGATAAACTCGCAGAGCCTCGCTGAACCTGGTCGCGGAGAACCGCCGTGTCACTTGCCCCCACCTTGCGCGTGCTCGTTCTCGCCAATCAAAAAGGCGGCGTCGGCAAAACGACGACCGCGATCAATCTCGGCACGGCACTCGCCGCGATCGGCGAGAATGTTTTGATCATCGATGTCGATCCGCAGGGCAATGCTTCGACGGGGCTCGGCATAGACCGGCGGCAACGCCGCATTTCCACCTTTGACGTGATGATCGGCGAAGAGCGGCTGGCGGCCGCGGTTCTGGCCACCGATGTGCCGCGGCTGTCGATTGTGCCGTCGACGCTCGATCTGCTCGGCGTCGAGTTGGAAATAGCCAACGATAAAGACCGCACCCATAAGCTCAAAAACGCCATCAAGCGCTTCATTGAAGATCAGTCGCGTCTGCCGCAGGCCGAGCAAATCACTTATGTGCTCATCGATTGCCCGCCTTCGCTCAATCTTTTGACCATCAACGCACTGACGGCGGCACATAGCGTGCTGGTGCCGCTGCAATGCGAATTCTTCGCCCTCGAAGGTCTGTCGCAGCTCCTGTCGACCGTCGATCAGGTGCAGAAGACGCTGAACCACGAGCTCGATATCCATGGCATTATCTTGACCATGTATGACCCGCGCAACAATCTTGCCGCGCAGGTCGTCGCCGATGTGCGCGGCTTCATGGGCGACAAGGTCTATGACACCGTCATCCCGCGCAACGTGCGGATTTCCGAAGCCCCCTCGCATGGCAAGCCGGTGCTTCTCTACGATCTCAAATGCAGCGGCAGCCAAGCCTATTTGCGGCTTGCTTCGGAAGTCATTCAACGTGAGCGGCAGCTGCATGCGGCGTAAGGAGGGGACTCCCTTCTCCCGTTTACGGGAGAAGGTGTCGCCGCTAAGCGGCGACGGATGAGGGTAATATTCCCGGCCAATCGATGTTCGGGGATGAGGAAGAAAAGCTTACGCCGAGAGAAAACCGTCCGGCATGAAGCGGGGCGCGAACCCTCATCCGCCCGGCTCCGCCGGGCACCTTCTCCCGCAAGCGGGAGAAGGAGAAATGAATAGAGACCCCTATGAAAGCTTCGAACATGGCAGAAGAACCACGGGCGCGCCTGGGCCGCGGGCTTGCGGCATTGATCGGCGACACCGGCCAGGAAGGGCCGGCGCTGGCGCGCGGCCGCGGCCAGAAAAAAGTGCCGATCGAATTTCTGCGCCCCAATCCGCGCAATCCGCGCAAGTCTTTCGGTGAGGCCGACCTCGAAGATCTGACGCAGTCGATCCGCGAAAAAGGCATTATCCAGCCGATCCTGGCGCGCAGCCTCGCCGGTGTTGCCGATGCCTATGAGATCATTGCCGGCGAGCGGCGCTGGCGCGCCGCGCAAAAGGCCGGTCTGCACGACGTGCCGATCCTCGTCGTCGAAGCCGACGACAGGCAGGCGCTCGAACTCGCCATCATCGAAAACGTCCAGCGCACCGATCTCAATCCGCTCGAGGAAGCCTTGGGCTACGAGCGACTCGAAAGCGAATTCAACTATTCGCAAAGCGAGCTCGCCAAAGTCATCGGCAAGAGCCGCAGCCATGTCGCCAATACATTGCGGCTGTTGAAATTGCCCGAAAAAGCAAAACGCCTGCTCGCTGAAGGGGCGCTGACCGCTGGCCATGCGCGGGCACTGCTCACCATGGCGGAGGCGGAATCGATCGCCGAGCGAATCGTCGCGCAAGGCCTTTCGGTACGCGACGTCGAGAAGCTGGCGCAGAATGCCCAGAATACGAATGAGAAGCCGGCGCGCAAAGCGTCGGCCGAACGCGGCTGGAAAAATGCCGATACGCGCGACCTCGAAAATTCTCTCGGCCAGGCTTTGGGCCTCTTCGTCACGATCAGCACGGGCCGCGACGGCGAAGCGGGGGAATTGCGGATCCGCTATGAGACGCTCGAACAGCTCGACGATTTGTGCCGCAAGCTGAAGAGGTAGCGGTAATTATCCCTTGAGACGAACATAATTTTGCTATTGACACTAACTAAAGTTAGTGAGTTAATTAAGCCTCCAGTTAGTGGGGGCCGTCATGCGCACAATTCAGATTTCAGTCGAGACGTTTGCGGCGATTTGGAAAGCGCAGAAGCCCGGTGAGGCGTCAGAGGAAGCAATCCTCCGGCGTCTTCTCGGCGTGACGGCCATGACGTCACCAGCGCAGCCTGATCGGGATTTGAAAGTCGTGCCCGACGGGTTTCATGATCCGCGATATGGGGTCAAAGTCCCCTCGGGGTTCGAGATTTTCCGAACATATCGCGGTAAGCGCTATACGGCACAGGCCATACAAGGCTTTTGGATCTTCGGCGAAACGGGCCTCGGCTATGGCACGCTCAACGAGCTGAGCGGGGCTATCGGTATCACCAACGAAAACGCGTGGGCTAACTGGTTTTTCGTCGATGAAAATGGCCGGAGAAAGCCGCTCACTTCGTTGCGCGACCAGAGCAAAATAGTTCGACGCAATAAGCCTCCCATGGTCCGCACAGCTAAGACGCTCAACGAATTAGGTTTCTGAGATCATCAGGATAGATGCCACTTTTTCTACAGGAGCATTGGGCCGATCATAAACGGCGAAAGAAGTGAATTGGCCTTGACACGAAGCTTTAGATCGACGGCGGAGGCGCGCCTTGCCCGAGATCCGGGGTTCCGCGAGGCGCTGTTGCGTGAAAGCGTCGAAACAATGCAGAGCGGCGACATGGAAACCAGCAAGGCCGTCTTGCGCGATTACATCAAAGCCACGATAGGCTTCACAGCCCTTGCCGAAAGCGTCGGGACACCCTCGAAAAGCCTGATCCGCATGTTTGGGCCGAAGGGCAATCCGAACGCGGGCAATCTGTTCAAGGTTCTCGGCCATTTGCAAAAACACGCCGGAATCCAACTGCACGTGAGCTAAGGAAACGCGCGGCGCGATCAAGCGCCGTGACAAGGGCGAGCCGATGCGCGAGATTGCGCGCAGCTACAACGTAAGCCATTCGACGATATCGAGGCTCAGCTAGGGGCGCTCATGGCAGACAATATTCCAAAAGCGCCCGAAGGGTGGCGCAACTTTTCGGATAAAGTCCCCCTTGCAGCGATGGTGCTCCGCAAAGGCGATCTCAAAAAGCTCTACAAGATCATTAACGACAAGCAGATTGAGTTCAGAGACAGGTTTATGCCTGTTCTCGCGTTACAACCGAACGAGCCGCCGGACGAGTTCGAAGCGCGAAAAAAACGGCTTTATGATTCCTTTGTGACCTCCATGACGATACATAGACTCAATGGCGAGTATTTGCATGGCAACAACGAAGCATTCCTCGGCGAGGACAATCTTCCAGATCGAATACGATCGATATTTTTCACCACCAGCACGGTCCCTGCGGCCTTGGGTATTGCGCCAGTGAATAAGATTGTTGTGTTCCTTGATTTCACACGATCGCCACTTTTTGACTTCAGCAGGATGCCAAGCCTACCGACGCCGAACGAAAGCAATTTTGAAGTCGCATCGGATAACGAGTTGTTGTTCGCCGGAGCGAGGTCGCGATTAATCGACTTTTTCAATAACAGGACAACGAGAGTAAATTGGCTCCATGCCGGCGCCATATACGATGTTGGGCTATATATTCTAGGGTTTCCAGTCGCGATCTGGGCGACCTACCACGTCAGCCGCGCGCTGGAGGCAGCGCCGAAGCTGCCAACTGTAATTACATCAGCAATTTACATATATATTTTCTTCGCCGCGTTGAATCTCTTTCGCGTGTTTTTCTTGTATTCGAGGTGGGTGTTTCCGAAAGTCGAATTGGAGAGCGAAAGATCATCCCCCTTTCGCCACAGAGCCGTATGGGCAGGGCTAACTATCGCGACATTGGGGGGTGTCATTTGGGATGCCGTGAAACTAATTTTCGCAAATTAGTTGTGACCGATTGCGAGGCTTGCGAACTGACATGGCTAAAGACGAGATGCAGGAATTACTCGACATGTTTCAGGATGGCGCTGGCTTCGGCGATCCTGAGGCTAGGCGCAACGCGGAACAGCGCCTTCAGGTGTTGCTTGCCAAAGGCCAGCAAAAAGCGGCGAACAGACTCAACTGGTTTACCTTCCTTCTCGTTGTGGTCGGCTTGCTCAATGTTGTCGTGCTCGCATTTCAAGTCTGGCGGAAATAAATCTCCTTCGTTGAGCGTTCCCACGCGTTGTCGCGCGGGTCGCGCTGTCGTGAACCGAACCCGCAAGCGGTTTCGGCCTTGCGGCTTCCATCCCTAACGCGTTCCCGTCCGCAGCGTCGGGGCCATGATTGCATTCCGTCTATGATTTTCCGGCTGTGCTGTGCTAAACTGGTTTTATGATTAATCTCTCTCAAGAAACCGAAGCCCTCGCCAAGCGCCTGGCCGCAACGCAAAGCCTGACCGTCGAAGACGCCGTCAAACTGGCGGTCGAAGAGAAGGCGCGCGCCGTCGGCGTTACGATGGAACCGCGGCGTCCGCGCGATCAATCCCCCGAAGCCGTGGCCGCGCGCCGCGCAGCGACGGATCGGTTTGTTGAGGAAATATCGGCAATGCCTGTGCGCGATGCACGTCCCATCAGCGAGATCGTCGATGATCTAAACGCCCTATGATCGTCATCGACAGTTCAGAGCTTGTTGCGATCTTTCTCAAGGAACCGGGCCTTTGAAAGCATAATTGCGGGCGACGACCGTTGCGTCATATCGGCTGTTAATGTGGATGAGACCGCATGCGTCTTACGCGCTCGTATCGGCCCTGAAGCGGTCGAAAGATTCTGGCGGATGTTGCGCGACGGTCAAATCGAAATCGTTCCGTTCGACGAGGTGCAGGTGCGCGCGGCGGCTATTGCTTTCGACCGCTACGGTAAGGGCATCGATCCGAAGGCGCGGCTCAATCTTGCCGATTGCGCGGCCTATGCGCTCGCCAGGACGATGAATTCCCCTTTGCTGTTCAAGGGCAACGACTTCACGGAAACAGACGTGAAGGTCTGTCTTTGATTGTCATGTTGCGCGCTTAAGGCGTTCCCGCGCGCGTTGTGCGGGCAGGCCGTCGTGCGAGTACACGGAACCGCTTCGCGGCTCCGCCTTCCGGTCCGCCAACCGACGAAACTCACTGGCTGGAATTGTCTTCGGCGAGCAAACGCGCGAAATGCGCCACAAAGCGTTTTGCCGCGGCCAACGCCTGCGTTGCTTGGGTACTCACTCAGTTTGAATTTCAGAATGAATGACGATCAGTCATCACCTCTCGGGTATTCGCTACGCAACTAAGCTTGCCGCTCCTCTCCCCGCATAGCTCGCCGCATGCGACGGGCATCTAAATGACGCCCTATGCGGGGAGAGGTGAGGTGAGGGGCCGGGTGATTTGCTTCGACATTTCTCGTGGCCAAATCGGGCAAGCCCGACTTGGCTCTGCGGCCAATGCCCTGTGCAACCGGGAACATATCTGACACTATGGACCGGATACATGCCTGACAGTTTCCTTGGTTTGTTCGGGTTTCATCGCTTCATGGCGGGCCGGCCGGCCCGCCATGAAGCGATGAAGCTTTTTC
>JBKQHN010000206.1:0-4199 GCA_052148755.1 Beijerinckiaceae bacterium
GCGGCCGTGCACGATGATGCGTTCGCCGATCGGGTCCCCCGTCTTGGCGTAATTGCGGATCAAATCATTGTCGAGCGGCCCGAGATCGCCATGACCGAAGACCGGGCCGGTCAGTTCGGACGTGGAATTGTCGAGCGAAAGCAGCGCCTGGCGCGGCGAGCGGGCAACGCTCGTCTTATAGATCGGCGTATAGGCTGGCGGATGCAGCGTCCGGTCACGCTGATAGAACCCGCCGTCACCGAACGGCACCGGCGGTAGGTTCGAACCTAATGAACCGCTTCTTTGCGATGTTCCAGATTTCTGGTCCATCATATCCTCCCTCGCACATTTTCAAGATGAGCCGCAGCCGGGCATTCTTGGGAAAGCACACCGCACCGACACTCAGAGCAATATGGGGCGGCAGGCCGGTATCCGCACGCACTAAGCAAGCTTTCGAAACCGGCGCAGCTTGTCGAATCTCAAACAGTATTGATTTTGCTTGGGTTTATCAAACGCAATCGTGGTTATGGCCACCCGAGGTGAGAACGTTCGCGCCAATAATATGCCGATCGATCGGCGGCATGATCGAAAAAACCATTCAAAAAATAAATGCATGATTTATCATGGATCGCATGAACAAAATTGATCATTTGGGGCTCGACGGCCATGCTCTGCGGCTTTTTCTCGCGATTCTCGAGGAGGGTTCGATCACGGTCGCCGCCGCCCGTCTCGGCCTGACACAATCGGCGGTGAGCCACAGCCTGCAGAGGCTGCGGCAAATCCTGCATGATCCGCTGTTCGTGAAAGCCGGGCGCGGTATCGTCGCGACGGCGCATGCGCAGGCCATGGGCGAGCCGGCCCGCGACCTGCTGCGCAAGATGCAGGAGTTTTCGCGCGGCGCGAGCTTCGATCCGCGCCACGCACGCCTGTCGCTGACCATTGCGGCGAATGATTTGCAGCGCAATTTGCTGCTGCCGGCCTTGTTCCGAAAACTCGAGGCGAGCCTCGAACACGTGTCCTTGCGGATCATCCCGTCGCTGGCTCCGAGCCTCGACGTCTTGCGCGCCAATGATTGCGATCTCTTGATCACGCCGCGGCCGCCGGCCGGATCGGACGTCATGCAAAAGCGCCTGCTGGGCGACAATTATGTGTGCTTCTTCGATGCCGCCATGCGGAAGGCACCACAGAAGACGCAAGATTATCTCGGCGCTCGCCACATTACGGTCGTCTATCCGGACGGCAGCCGGCTGGATTTCGACAAGCGCCTGGAGGCGGGCGGCATCCTTCGTGACATCGCTGTTGCGGTGCCGAGCTTTACCGGCGTCGGCGAATTTTTGCGCGGCAGCACGATGCTGGCGAGCCTGCCGGGCTTGCTGCACAGGCATGTGATGCGCGAATTCGCGCATGTCGCGATCCCGCTCGACGCAGTGCCGGCCGGCAAAATCCGCGAAATGGCGAAAATCTGCGAATTGGCAATGTATATGGTCTGGCACCGGCGCTACCAGAACGATCCCGCCCAGGCTTGGCTGCGCGGCCTCTTGGAAACGGTTGCGAACGAAATCGCCACGCCGCGCTGACTATGAGCGACACCTTCGTCCAATTTTTGCTTCCTCTGTCCATAGCATTCGAAGCCGCACCCGCATAATCTTGCGAGAATCGCCGATCGCTTCGGCTCGTCACGATTAAAATTCCCAGAGCGGGATAAGGAACAGTGGGAACCGGTTTTCCGGCGCGGATTATTCTACGCGGTTTGCGTAGACTTATCTGCGCATCCCGCTCTAGATTATTAGAATCGATCACGTTCATGACTTTGGATTGATTCAATCCAAAGTCATCGTGATCTAGGGGAGGATGACATGCGCACGCAAGTCGCAATCATTGGCGCTGGACCCGCAGGCCTTCTGCTCGGCCAACTTCTTCATAAGCTCGGCATCGCCAACATCATCGTCGAACAGCGCAGCGGCGACTATGTCTTGAACCGAATCCGCGCGGGCGTGCTCGAACAAGGCGCCGCCGCCCTCGTCGACGAAGCCGGCGTTGGCCAGCGCATGCACAAAGAAGGCCTTGTCCACGACGGGATCGAGATGGCCTTTGCCGGCGCGCGCCACCGCATCGACTTCCGCGAATTGACCGGCAAAACGGTCCTCGTCTATGGCCAGACGGAAGTCACACACGACCTCATGGATGGGCGCGCCGCGGCGGGGCTTGCCACGGTCTATGAGGCCGAAGACGTCGCAGTCCACGATTTCGACACGAGCGCGCCGCGCGTCACTTACGTCAAAGACGGCGTCGAATCCGAAATCTTGTGCGATTTTCTTGCCGGCTGTGACGGGTTTCACGGTGTCACGCGCAAGAGCGTGCCTCAAAAGGCGATTAGCCATCACGAGCGTGTCTATCCCTTCGGCTGGCTCGGCCTCTTGTCCGAAACGCCGCCGGTTTCGCCGGAACTCATCTACGCCAACCACGAACGCGGTTTTGCTTTGTGCTCGATGCGCTCGACGACGCGCAGCCGCTATTACGTGCAATGCTCGCTCGAAGAAAGGATCGAGGACTGGTCCGACGAAAGGTTCTGGGAAGAATTGAAGCGCCGGCTCGACGCGGAAGCAGTCGCCAGGCTCGTGACCGGCGCTTCGATCGAAAAGAGCATTGCACCCTTGCGCAGCTTCGTCGCCGAGCCGATGCGCTTCGGCACTCTGTTCCTCGCCGGCGATGCCGCCCATATCGTGCCGCCGACCGGCGCTAAAGGCCTCAATCTCGCGGCAAGCGATGTCTTCTATCTGACGCGCGCCTTTGCCGATTATTATAGAGAAAAATCGAAGGTCGGGCTGGACGCCTATAGCGCGACGGCGCTGGCGCGGGTGTGGAAGTCGGAGCGCTTTTCCTGGTGGATGACCTCGATCCTGCACCGTTTCCCGCAGACGAGCAGTTTCGAGCAGAAAATGCAGCGCGCCGAACTCGAATATCTCGTGAGCTCAAATGCGGCGATGACGGCGCTGGCGGAAAATTACGTGGGATTGCCCTATTGAGGTCGGCGAGATTGAGGCGGCAGTGCAAGACGTCGGCGCATATACGCCAATCAACAGGACGACAATGATCCAGGTGCGGATAAAAGCTAGCGGCGGCTGGATCGATGTTTCTTACGACGGCGCGACGATCGTCATGGCCGCGGTGGGACCGCCGTTGAACATTCTCGTCAAAGAGCCGGCGAATCTGACACGGCGGCAGAAGCGGACCGAAGAGCGCGGACGCTATCGGCGCATGGCTTTGGACGCGCTGCGAGCGGCGGGAGCGCCGGACGAGATCGATGAGGCGGAAATGACTTGGCAATATAGGGCAGGATAAGCGGTCCTTCCGAGCCCTGCGTCCCCGACACCAAGCGCGTGGACAAATTTGACGCTCAAATCCGCAGCCCTGCGGCCGAACGCGCCTGGCGCCGCAGCCGATGCAAATGCGCAAAGACGTAGCCGAGAACGGCGACCTCGCAAGATGCGGCCAATAGAGGTGCGATCTGCGTCTGCGACCAGCCGGCGGCACGCAGCGACGTTGCCGAAGCCTACGCGCTTCGCCGAAAAAAGACCGAAATTGAAAGCCAAGGAACCGCCGGTCCCGCCTGATGAACGGGCGGCACAAATACTGAACGATCTTGCAAGGGAGCCTTAAGGCTGCAGCATGCCGTGCCGGCTGGCATCCGCACACGGCTTTCTGCTCGATAGTCTATCTCACCGCTGCTATGATCCGGCCGGATCCGGTTTTCGCAAGGACTTTGCGCCTAATGTCTGCATCTTCTGCAAGTGCCACCGAGGCCGATATTCTCGTGGTGGGGTCCGGCCCGGCCGGACTTTCGGCGGCGATCGCGCTGGCGCTGAGCGGCTTTTCGGTCATCTGCGTCGGCGCGATCGAGACGAAGGCGCCGGGGCGTACCGTCGCCCTTTTTGAGGGCTCCTTGCGCTTTTTCCATGCGCTCGGCCTGTGGCCGAGGTTGAGCGATGCCGCCGCGCCGATCGAAACGATCGCTATGATCGACGCCACCGGCGCTCGCCTGCCGATCCCGAAGATCGAGTTCGCCGCTTCCGAAATCGGCCTGCAGGCTTTTGGCGCAAATATCGAAAACACCGTCCTGGTCGCCCGGCTGGCAAAGATTGCTGGAGAGTTCCCGAACCTGTCGTTGCGCTCCGAATGGCTCGTCGATATGACGTGCGGCCCTGACGCGATCCACGCCG
>JBKQHN010000207.1:0-16135 GCA_052148755.1 Beijerinckiaceae bacterium
CCCTTGTAAATGCGCGTGCCGATGTCGAGGGCGGTCCGCCAACTGCCTGCATCCTGCGAATAGGCGAAACGTTCGCGCCCCGCGCTGCCGAGCGTCATGGGATTGCCGTCCGGCTCGTCGGTCGCGCCGGTACGAACCAGCGTGCCGTTACGCGCCGGGCGGGTCTCGACGGCGACGTCGCAATTGCAGTCGACCCGGAAGCCGGGGCCAAGGCCGATTGTGATGCCCGCGAGGTTGCGGAAGTCCGGTGTCACCTGCCGCTTCTGCATGCGGGCATCGATCAGCACGTCGATGCCGCGGATCACCAGGAGGTCGGTGAGGCCGAGACGCGTCACGGCGATCCGTCGCGGCACGGCCATCTCCTTCAGCGCATCCAGCGCACTCTCGACACTGACGGCTGCGATCCCGTCGACGACGGCGATGTCGCCGTAGAGGGCATCGTGAAACGCCATGCCGCGCCGAATCACCGGTGGCTGCGGATCGTGCGACAGAAGCACGCCGAACCCGACCTGCGACAGGTACACCGCGACCGCCGAGGCGATCTCGTTTGTTCCCAAGATCACGGCGAGAGGCAGGCGATCGCGCCGGGCCCAGGACGTCAGAGAAATATCGATCATGGCGGTCTCCGGGGGTCTCCCGGCAGCTATTCAAGATGCGGGCCAAGCCGACACATGAAGAAGCAGGCCCGTGCTGCGTCTCAGCAGCTTGCCTGCAAGAGGCGACCTCGGATAGTGTCATCCGAGCCTCTAGAGAGGATCGAACCGATGAAGCTCAGCGCCCGCAATATTCTTCCCGGCAAGGTGGTGGCGGTGACCAAGGGCGCGACCACCGCCCATGTCAAGATCGAGCTCTCCTCCGGCGTGAGCGTCTTCGCCTCGATTACCAATGACGCTGTCGACGAGCTCGCCCTCAAAGTGGGCGACAGTGTATCGGCCGTGATCAAGTCCTCGGACGTCATGATCGGTAAGTAGCGGCCGCCCGATCCGAGACTTCGCCACGCCCCCGCGGCAGAGCGCCGCGCAGCAGAGCGGATTCGCGCCACCATTCGTCGACGACGTGGCGCGCGCAAAGCAGCGTCGTGCCGCGATCGCCGGTGAACACCGTCCAGGCGTCCATACATTTCTCGGGAACCGCAGTCAGCACTGGCAGCCCGGCGATGATCGCGTCGGCGAGTTCGCTGCGCAGGCCGTGGCCGGCCGCCTCCTGCTTCGAGAATTTGTTGACGATGACGAGCGCGACTTCGTCCTCGACGGCGCGGGTCACGGCAAGAGACGCCTCAGCGAGTCCCGCGGGGTCGAGCTTGCAGGCCGTCGCGCCGCTGCCGAGCGCCTGGCAGATCGAGATTTCGGCGCCGGTCATCAAATCGATCACCTGCATCCCGACCTGCCGGCCGGCGTCATTCTTGAGGTTGCGCTGGACGATGCCACCAATGCGCTCACCGGACGACAACAGGTCGCTGGCGAAATCAGCGAGCAGCGTATCGACGTCGTCCTCGGGCCGATAGAGGACGGCCGCCAGGCGGTTCGGATCGATATCGAGAAGCTGCAACGGCATGTCCATCCTCCTTGATGGCAAGGCGAAGATCCGCCCGAGCGAGGCCGTCTCAGCAATCTGCATGCCAGCAAGGGTTCGGCCGGATCTGGGATCGGCCTATCTGCCCAGCCCGCGCCACGCCGCGCGCCGATCGTTGTCGCAGCCCGGACATAGGTGTGCTCAAGCCGACAGAGCGATGTTGCCAGCGAATTTCACCGGTTCGAGAACTTCGCCGCTCTCTTCTCGAGGAACGCAGTCATGCCCTCTTTCTGGTCTGCCGTGCCAAAGGTCGAATGGAAGACCCGCCGTTCGAAACGCACGCCGTCTGCAAGCATCGTCTCATAGGCACGGTTGACACAATCTTTGGCCAGCATGACGACCGGCAAGGACAGAGCGGCGATCGACGCCGCCGTCTTCAAGGCCTCGTCGATAAGCTGATCGGCCGGCACGATGCGCGAGACGAGGCCGGCGCGCTCGGCCTCGGCCGCGTCCATCATGCGGCCGGTGAGACACATTTCCATGGCTTTCGACTTGCCGACGAACCGGGTCAGGCGCTGCGTTCCGCCAACCCCCGGCACGGTGCCGAGCTTGATCTCGGGCTGGCCGAATTTCGCATTATCCGCGGCGAGAATGAAATCGCACATCATCGCAAGTTCGCAGCCGCCACCCAGCGCGAAGCCGGCGACGGCCGCGATGATCGGTTTGCGCGTCCGCGACAGGCGTTCCCAGCTCGTGATGAAATCCTCAAGATAGACGTCCATATAGGATTTCGGCTGCATTTCCCTGATGTCGGCGCCGGCGGCAAAGGCCTTGTCCGAGCCGGTCAGCACCATGCAGCCGATCTTCGGATCGGCCTCGAAGAGGTCGAGCGCCGCATTGAGTTCGTTGATGAGCTCGGAATTCAGTGCATTCAGCGCCTTCGGCCGGTTGAGCCGGATGAGGCCAACCTTGTTGTGCGTTTCAACTAAAATGTTCTGGTAGGTCATGGTGCCTCACGATTGCTGTTTCCACATGGCTGCGCGTCTCGACGTGCGAGCCGAGTCGATTGATCCGGCGCCGTAACGCGAACGCAATCCAGTCTTTTCAACGCATCGCCGCCTCAGCTCTCGCCGCGCAGAAAATTGATGATGCCGGAGAAATCCTCTGCGGCATGTCCGGCGGCATTGAACATCGCATAGAGCTGAGCGGCATGAGCGCCGAGCGGTATCGATGCGCCGCTCGAAGCGGCGGCTTCTTGCGCCAGTTTCAAGTCCTTCAGCATGAGAGCCGCGGCAAAGCCTGGCTTGTAACTATTATTGGCCGGCGAAGCCGGCACCGGGCCGGGGACGGGGCAATAGCTCGTCAGCGACCAGCATTGTCCCGACGCGGTCGAAGCGACATCGAAAAGCGCCTGATGCGAAAGGCCGAGCTTTTCGGCGAGCGCGAAACTTTCGCAGACGGCGATCATGGAGACGCCGAGAATCATGTTGTTGCAGATTTTCGCCGCCTGGCCGGCGCCGGCCTCGCCGCAATGGACGATCTTCTTACCCATTTTTTCCAGGATGGGTTTTGCCTTAGCGAACGCGGCTTCCGCGCCGCCGCACATGAAGGTCAGGCTCGCCGCCTTGGCACCCCCGGTGCCGCCGGAGACGGGCGCGTCGATTGAGAGGAGCGAAGCGTCCTGCGCCAAGCCATGCGCAGCGCGTGCGCTGTCGACGTCGACAGTCGAAGAATCGATGCACAGCGCGCCTTTCTTGGCGACGCCGACGACGTCTTTGTAGACCGACAAGACATTTTTGCCGGCCGGTAGCATGGTGATGATGACATCCGCGCCTTCGACTGCCTCACGCGCGGATGCGGCAATCGACACGCCCTGGGCCGCGGCCTGGTCGCGCAGGAAGGGCGCGAGGTCGAAGCCGCGAACGGCAAGGCCGGCCTTGCCGAGATTGGCCGCCATGGGTCCGCCCATATTGCCGAGACCGATGAATGCGATGGCCGACATTGGCGTTTCTCCCTGGGTTACGCCTGGATCACGGTAATTTTGGATTGCATCAATCCAAGATCATGAACGTGATCGATTTTGATAAGTTAGAGCGCGATATGCAGAATCCCATTCCAGCCTACATGTTTCTACGGTACTTGCCGCCGACGTCGTAGAGGGCGTTGGTGATCTGCCCGAGCGAGCAGCAGCGTACCGCGTCCATCAGCACGGCGAAGATGTTGTCGTTGGCGATGACGGCCTGACGCAGGCGCTCCAACGCGGCCGGGGCGGCGTCGGCATGGCGGGCATGAAAATCCCGCAAGCGGGCGAGCTGGCTGTGCTTCTCGTCCTCCGAGGAGCGTTGCAGCGCCACCGCCGATTCGGCCGGCGGCTGCGCATTGAGGAAGGTGTTGACGCCGACGATCGGATAGCTGCCGTCGTGCTTCATCTGCTCGTAGTGCAGCGATTCGTCCTGGATGCGGCCGCGCTGGTAGCCGGTCTCCATGGCGCCAAGCACGCCGCCGCGCTCGGCCAGGCGCTCGAACTCGGCCAGCACCGCTTCCTCCACCATATCAGTCAGTTCGTCGAGGAAGAACGAGCCCTGGTTCGGGTTCTCGTTCTTTGCCACCCCCCATTCCCGGTTGATGATCATCTGGATCGCCACCGCGAGGCGCACGCTCTCCGCCGTCGGCGTGGTGTAGGCCTCGTCATGGGCGTTGGTGTGCAGGCTGTTGCAATTATCATAGACGGCGATCAGCGCCTGCAACGTCGTGCGGATGTCGTTGAAATCCATCTCCTGCGCGTGCAGGCTGCGCCCCGATGTCTGGATGTGGTACTTGAGCTTCTGCGCCCGCTCGTCGGCGCCGTACTTGAAGCGCATGGCGATTGCCCAGATGCGCCGCGCCACGCGCCCGATCACCGCGTACTCCGGGTCCATGCCGTTGGAGAAGAAGTAGCTGAGATTGGGCGCGAAATCGTTGACCTTCATGCCGCGCGCCCGGTAGCTCTCGACGAAGGTGAAGCCGTAGGCGAGGGTGAAGGCGAGCTGGCTGATCGGGTTCGCCCCGGCTTCGGCGATGTGGTAACCCGAGATCGAAACCGAATAGAAGTTGCGCACCTTGTGCGTGATGAACCATTCCTGGATGTCGCCCATCAGCTTGAGCGCGAAGTCGGTCGAGAAGATGCAGGTGTTCTGCCCCTGGTCCTCCTTGAGGATGTCCGCCTGCACCGTGCCGCGCACCACCTCCAGGGTCCGGGCGCGCAGGTCCGCCGCCTCGCCAGCGCTCGGCTGGCGCCCCTCGCGGGCGCGGAAGACAGCCAGCTGCTGGTCGATCGCCGTGTTGAAGAACATCGCCAGGATGATCGGTGCCGGGCCGTTGATGGTCATCGACACCGAGGTCGAGGGCGCGCACAGGTCGAAGCCGTCATAGAGTACCTTCATGTCGTCGAGGGTGGCGATCGACACCCCGGAGTTGCCCACCTTGCCCCAGATGTCGGGGCGTTCGTCCGGGTCGCAGCCGTACAGCGTCACCGAATCGAAGGCGGTCGAGAGCCGCGTCGCCGCGCTGTCGGCCGACAGCAGCTTGAAGCGGGCGTTGGTGCGGAAGGCGTCGCCCTCGCCGGCGAACATGCGCGTCGGGTCCTCCTGGTCGCGCTTGGTGGCGAACACCCCGGCAGTGTAGGGGAAGCGCCCCGGCAAGTTCTCCCGCAGCAGCCATCGCAGCAGGTCACCATGGTCGCTCAACTCGGGCGGCACCACCTTGCGGATGCGCGTCCCCGACAGCGTCGTCGCCGTCAGCGCGCTGCGCATCTCGCGGCCGCGTACGGTCGAGATCAATTCGTCGCGCTCGTATTTCGCCTTCGTCGACGGCCAAGTGTCCAACAGACGGCGCGCCCGCTGGTCGAGTTCACCCTGCCGCTCCGTCGCCAGCGCCGCCGCCGCCGTTCCGTCGCCGCCGCACTCGGACAACAGCCGCCCCGCGGCGGCGAGCTGCTGCGCCTCGCGCGCCAGGCGCGCCTGCTCGGCCGCCGTGGCGTGGTAGCCGCGCACCGCCTCGGCGATCTCGGCCAGATAGCGCGCCCGCGCCGGCGGCACGATGGCAGCGCCTGCCGAGGACACCCGGCCGGCCGGCACCGGCAGCCGTGACTTCGGCTGCACGAAGCCGCGCTCCGCCAGCCCCGCCAGCAGTCCGTGGTAGAGCGCCGTTACCCCATCGTCGTTGAACCGGGAAGCGATCGTGCCGTACACCGGCATGGTCGCGGGTGCCGCCGCAAAGGCATTGCGGTTGCGCTGCAGCTGCTTGCGCACGTCGCGCAGCGCGTCATCGCCGCCCTTGCGGTCGAACTTGTTGATCGCCACCATGTCGGCGTGGTCGAGCATCTCGATCTTCTCGAGCTGGCTGGCGGCGCCGAACTCGGGCGTCATCACGTAGAGCGACAGATCGGCCAGATGAGTCACCGCCGCATCCGCCTGTCCGATCCCCGGCGTCTCCACGATCACCAGGTCGAAGCCCGCCGCCTTGCACAGATCGACGATCGCCGGAACGTAGCCCGGCACCTCGCTGCCCGAGGCCCGCGTCGCCAGCGAGCGCATGTACACCGTGCCGCCGCCGAGCATCCCGCCGATCGCGTTCATGCGGATGCGGTCGCCCAGCAGCGCGCCCCCGGTGCGCCGCCGCGACGGGTCGATGGCGACGACGGCGATGCCCATCTCCGAACGGTCGAGGCGGAAGCGGCAGATCAACTCATCGGTCAGCGACGACTTGCCGGCGCCGCCGGTGCCGGTGATGCCGACCACCGCAACCCGGCGGCCGCGCGCCCGCGTGCTGATGGCCGCCGCCAGCTCGCCCGGCACGGTGGCATTCTCCAGTCCGGTCGCCAGCCGCGCCAACACCCGCCGGTCCGGCGCATCCAGTCCGTCCAGCGACGCCGGCAGGTCGTGCGCCAGATCGAAACTGGCACGCCTCACCACGTCCGCGATCATGCCTTCCAGGCCGAGGTGCTGGCCGTCCTCGGGGGCGTAGATGCGCTCTACCCCGTAGGCCTCCAGTTCGCGGATCTCCGGCGCCACAATGACCCCGCCGCCGCCGCCGAACACGCGGATGTGCCCAGCGCCGCGGCCGCGCAGCAGATCGACCATGTACTTGAAGAACTCGATGTGGCCGCCCTGGTACGAGCTGACCGCGATCCCCTGCACGTCTTCCTGAATCGCCGCCGTGACGATCTCATCCACCGAGCGGTTGTGCCCAAGATGGATCACCTCGACGCCCGCCTGTTGCAGCAGCCGCCGCATGATGTTGATCGCCGCATCGTGGCCATCGAACAGGCTCGTTGCCGTGACGAAGCGCAAAGGCGGCCGACGCTCCGCCGCCACTTCCGCCTTCGCCTCCTCCACCTTGACATTGTCAAGCATCACTTTGCTCCTTGAGTGCTGACGCCGAACCGGCCGTGCGCGTCTTCAAGGCGGCCGCGTCAGAAACAGCTCCGGGTTCGACCATGCCGAGTGCGCCCGCTACGCGCCGCACGTCGGCTCGATCACCCCAAAAAAGCTGCTTGTGACGACCTTAGAGCCTATCCCGTTCGGAGAAAACCACCCGATTGGCGGACACGCCGCTTGTGCCGCGAAGCCACAGCCGGTGATTCTCGGATGTTCAGACCACGATCGGGATCTGCGCCCCATCCATTGTGATCGTCACGCCGGTTATATAGGCGGCCTTGTCGGAGGCGAGGAAAAGCGCCGCATTGGCAATATCTTCGGGTTCTGCCATGCGTCCGAGAGGAATCCGGGCAATACTCTTTTGCCGCTCCTCGTCTTCGGAAACTCCGCTGTGGCGGGCATCGGCGCGAAGGCCTTCGGCGACGCGGTCCGTATTGGTGAGCGCCGGATTGAGCCCGATAACGCGGACGCCCCTTGCCGCATAGGCATGGGCGAGGCCGGCCGTCGCAAGCATCAGAGCGGCATTGGCGGCGCCGCCCGCAATATGGGTCGGTGAAGCCACTTTGCCGCCATTGCCGATGACATTGACGATGACGCCTGCATCGCGCCCGGCCATCTGCTTGATGACCGGGTCGATGACATTGATGTAGGAGAAATATTTCGCGTCCATGGCGGCGCGATAGGCTGCGGGATTCAAGTCTTCGGGCGGCGTGCGCTTTGCCGCCCCTGCACTATTGACCAATATATCGATCGGGCCGAATTCCTGCACGACACGCAAGGCGACCTGCAAGGCCTGACCGGCATCGGTGAGATCCGCCGTAAAACCGATACATCCTTTCAGCTCGGCACAGGCATGGTCGATGTTGGCTTGCGAACGCGACACGATTGCAACGCGTGCGCCCTCCGACAAGAAGGCGCGCGCGCAAGCAAAGCCAATCCCTTTCGAACCCCCGGTGATGAGGACCACCTTGCCGACCAAGCCAAGATCCATGCGATCCTCACGTCATTGCATTAGATCACGATGATTTTGGATTGAGCCAATCCAAAACCATGAACGTGGTCGATTCCAATAATGTAGAGCGGGATAGGCAGATGAGTCTACGCAATCTGAGTAAACTTGATTGCGCCGGAAAAGCCGCGCAGCGTCCCACTTTTCCTCATCCCGCTCTGGACCACCGTCGCTGCAGGCCGCAGCCGGTACAGCGCAGATTCACGCTTGGCTCTCCGCCTTCTTGCCGAGAGCCGCTTGTGCCGCCGCAAGCCGCGCGATCGGCACGCGGAACGGCGAACAGGAGATATAATTGAGCCCGACCTTTTCGAAAAAAACGATCGAGGCCGGATCGCCGCCATGCTCGCCGCAAATGCCGAGCTTGAGATCGGGGCGGGCGGCACGTCCCCGCGCGGCGCCAATTGCGACGAGTTCGCCGATCCCTTCCTGATCGATGGAGACGAACGGATCGGTCGGCAAAATGCCTTTCGCGGTATAGACACCGAGGAAGGAGCCGGCATCGTCGCGCGAAATGCCGAGGCCGGTCTGGGTCAGGTCGTTGGTGCCGAAAGAAAAGAATTCCGCCAGTTCGGCGATTTCGCCGGCGCGCAGGCACGCGCGGGGTAGCTCTATCATGGTGCCGACCTGATAGGGCACTTTTTGGCCGGTGGCGGCTTCGATCTCGGCAGCCATGGCGTCGATATTGGCCTTGACAAGTTCGAGTTCCGCCCTGGTCGCGATGAGCGGCACCATGATCTCCGGCTTCGGCATGTTGCCGGTCTTCTGCTTGGCTTCGAGCGCACCTTCGAATATGGCGCGGGCCTGCATTTCGGCGATCTCCGGAAAAGCAATCGCGAGCCGGCAGCCGCGGAAGCCGAGCATCGGATTGAATTCATGCAGTTCCGCCGCACGCCGCGCCAATTTTTCCGGCGCAACGCCCATCGAAGCCGCGACCTCGGCGATTTCGGCCTGCGTATGCGGCAGGAATTCATGCAGCGGCGGATCGAGCAGCCTGATCGTCACGGGCAAGCCCGCCATGATCTCGAAGAGGGCGGCGAAATCGGCGCGCTGCATCGGCAAAAGTTTAGCGAGCGCGGCACGCCGCCCGGCCTCGTCGTCGGCGAGGATCATCTCGCGCACTGCGATAATGCGTTCAGCGTCGAAGAACATGTGTTCGGTCCGGCAAAGACCGATGCCTTCGGCGCCGAAAGCGCGTGCGACGCGCGCATCCTGCAGCGTCTCGGCATTGGCGCGCACACCCATGCGGCGGCTGCCATCAGCCCATTCCATCAGCACTGCGAAATCGCCCGAGAACTCCGGCTGCAGCATGGCGACCGCACCCTCGATCACCTGCCCGGTGGACCCGTCGATCGTGATGACGTCGCCCTTTTTGAAGGTGACGCCGCTCGCCAGCATTGTCCCCTGCGCATAATCGACGCGGATCGTCCCGGCTCCCGACACACATGGCTTGCCCATGCCGCGCGCGACGACGGCGGCGTGCGAGGTCATGCCGCCGCGCGTCGTCAATATGCCTTCGGCGGCATGCATCCCATGAATATCCTCGGGGCTCGTTTCAACCCGCACAAGGATGACTTTGTGGCCGGCATTGCGCAATTGCTCTGCCTCATCTGGTTTGAACACGATCTCGCCGCAAGCCGCGCCAGGTGAAGCCGCCAGTCCTTTCGCCACCACCTTGCGTTCGGCCTTGGGATCGATGGTCGGATGCAGCAATTGATCGAGTGAACCGGGCTCGACCCGCAGCACCGCTTCTTCGCGGTCGATCAAGCCTTCATGTGCCATGTCGACGGCAATGCGGAGTGCCGCCTTGCCGGTGCGCTTGCCGTTACGAGTCTGCAGCATCCATAATTTGCCGCGCTCGACCGTGAACTCCAGGTCCTGCATGTCGCGGTAATGTTTTTCGAGCAGATTGGTGATGCCGACGAACTCGTGGAACACCTCCGGCAATGCCGTTTCCATCGACGGCTTGTCCGAGCCCGCCGCAAGCCGCGCCGCCTCGGTGATGTTTTGCGGCGTCCGTATCCCGGCAACGACATCTTCGCCTTGCGCATTGATCAAGAACTCGCCGTAGAGTTCCCTGGCCCCCGTCGACGGATTACGCGTGAAAGCAACGCCGGTTGCCGACGTCTCACCCATATTGCCGAACACCATCGCCTGCACATTGACTGCCGTGCCCCAGCTCGCGGGAATATCGTGCAGGCGGCGATAAGTGATCGCTCTCTGATTCATCCAGGAGCCGAAAACCGCCCCGATCGCCCCCCAAAGCTGCTCCTCCGGCAGCTGTGGAAACGGCTTGCCCTGGCCACTCACAACCTTGGCTTTGAATGCCGATATGACGGCTTGCCAATCGTCCGCGGTGAGCTCGGTATCGAGAAATATCCCTTTGCTCTCTTTGAAATGTTCGAGAATTTCCTCGAAATCGTGGTGTTCCATACCGAGCACGACGCTCGAATACATCTGGATGAAACGCCGGTAGGAATCGTAGGCGAAGCGCGGGTCGCACGAGTTCTTCGCAAGCGCTTCGACCGTCTCGTCGTTCAGCCCGAGATTGAGGACGGTGTCCATCATGCCCGGCATGGAGGCGCGGGCGCCCGATCGCACGGAAACGAGCAGCGGCTGCCGGGTATCGCCGAAGCGACGACCGGTGAGCGCGCCGACATGACCGAGCGCGGCTTCGACGTCGGCGCGCAGTTCCTGCGGATATGTCTTTTCGTGCGCGTAAAAATAGGTGCAAACTTCGGTCGTGATCGTGAAACCCGGCGGAACCGGCAGACCGAGATTAGCCATTTCCGCCAAATTGGCGCCCTTGCCCCCAAGCAGGTCGCGTAAGCTGCTTGCCCCTTCGGCGGTTCGGTCACCGAACGTATAAACCCATTTTCCCATTACGACTTTCCTTGCACTGGAAAACCAGTTCCCGCTCTTCTTCATCCCGCCCTAGGCCGCGATTGCCTGAGATTGCATCGCAATCACGCCTTAAGTCTTTGTTTTATCGTATGATCTTGTCCAAAAAGTCGGCAACATTTCGGGATCATGCTGTTCCAACGTGGTCTCGTCGAGCGGCCCCCTCGGAGCAGGCGCCGATCCAAATGGCTGCGACGAAGATGGGTGGAAACACGCTGTAGTCCGAGAGGGCGGTATAATCAACAACCGGGGCCAAGATCAACAAACCGATCAGAAGCTTTGCCTCAGGCGTAGCCCCAAAGTGATGGCGCCGGCTCCCCGGAACAAGAGATCGATCCCGAGAAGCGTCCCAAGAACGAAGAAACTATCCCCCGGCCAGCCGATCAGAATGACGAGCCCGACGAGCGCCGTCACTACTCCGGCAACAAGCAGCGGCCCGCGCGCGCCCTGGCCGAGATGGGCGGCAAGATAGATACGCACGACGCCCGTTGCCAAAAGTGCCGCGCCAAGGGCGAGCGTGAAGAAAACCGCGGCGACGATCGGCTGCGCCAAGGCGAGGGCGCCGACGACGATATAGGCAAGGCCGCAAATGATCCACAGGAACGAGCGCCCCCAATTATGAGCCGAAAATCCCATCACGACTTCGGCGCCGCCGGCAATGATCATGAAAAGTGCAATCGTGAAGACAGATGCGATCGTCGCGGAAAAGACGAGGATCAGCGCCGCCAAACCGAGCAGCGCGACGAGAACGCCGAACGCAACGATAACCCGCCAGTGGTGGCGTAATCGCTCTATGGCTGTGCCGAGGCTCTCAGGGCCACCCCGCCGACGCGGCATGCTATTCCAAAAGCTCATATTCGCGCTCCCTTGGCCGCCACTGCACCGCGGCATTTCTCGGGCAACGCCTGCCGCTTCGAGGGCGGCCGCGCGGTCTTTGGGACTTTGCGCGGCCAATTGACGATGTAATTCGGATAGTCGTCGAGTTCGAGTTCGCCTTCGGACGCCGCGACTCGCCCGCGCACCGAAATGCCGGCCTCATGCACAGTCTCCGGCGAACCCGACACAAGCGGATGCCACCACGGCAGGCGACGGCCCTCGCCGATCAGCCGATAGGCGCAGGTCGGCGGCAGCCACGCGAGTGCGCGCGCAAGATCGGGTGTCAATTTGATACAATCGCGCACCCTCCGGCGGCGCTGGCGATAATCGCTGCAGCGGCAAGTTTCGCTGTTCAGCAGCCGACAACCCACACTGGTCACGTGGACGACGCCCGTGTCATCGTCCTCGAGCTTGACGAGGCAGCAACGACCGCAACCATCGCAGAGGCTCTCCCATTCCGCCTTGTCCAGCGCTTCGAGCGGTTTGGTTTCCCAGAACGGCCTGTCTGGCACCGCCTCCGCATTGATTCGCCGTTTCATCTTCCGTGGCCCTTGCTTGTGCCCAGTTTTCACCCTTTGCCGTAGCGGGCCGCGCCAGGAATGGTAAACTGAGGCATAAATCGCGGTTGTTCGACCCGTGCCGCCCAGGCGTTCAAGGTCGAGGTCTGAGGAGTTCCCAGTCGTGTTCGACATGTGGCGCATCGCGCACATCAGGAAGCGCCTCCCGCGAGCTTTACTCGCGCTAGATAGCTACGTCGATTCATATCTCTACGAATCCGGGCGGCAGACGCGGGAAGCCTATGAGGCTTTCGTCGTCTTCATGGAACGCTTCCATGTCACCGGCTGGCGCAGGATCTTCGTCGACTTCCTCTGCGAGGCCTCGAATATTGGAATTGCAGGCGGTTTCCTCGCCCTATCTCTTGCCTCGCCGGCCTTTCAACTGACCGTCGACGAGGATTGGCTGAAGAAACAGGACCTCGCCGTCGTATTCCTCGATCGCTCGGGCCAGGAAGTCGGCCGCCGCGGCATCAAGCACGACGACTCGGTTTCCTTCGACGAATTGCCCAAATATCTGATCGAGGCCGTGGTCGCGACCGAAGATCGGCGTTTCTTCGATCATTTGGGCATAGACCCGATCGGCACTTTGCGGGCCCTCACCGTGAACGCCCGGGCAAATTCGGTTGTGCAAGGCGGGTCTTCGATTTCCCAGCAACTGGCCAAAAACCTGTTCTTGTCGAACGAGCGGACTTTGATCCGCAAGGTGACGGAAGCCTATCTGGCGTTCTGGCTCGAAGCCCATCTGTCGAAACGTGAGATCCTGCGACTGTATCTCGATCGCGTCTATATGGGCGGCGGCACTTTCGGCGTGCAGGCCGCCGCCGAATTCTACTTCGGCAAATCGGTCCGCGACCTCACCCTTTCGGAAGCGGCAATGTTGGCCGGGCTATTCAAGGCGCCGACGAAATATGCGCCCCATGTCAATCTGCCGGCGGCCCGCGCGCGCGCCAATTACGTCTTGAACAATATGGTTGAAGCCGGTTACTTGACCGCAGGTCAGGCCTATGCGGCGCAGCACAATCCGGCGACGGCAGTCGCCCGCAGCCGCGAGACGAGCCCGGACTGGTACCTCGACTGGGCCTATGAAGAAGTCCAGAAATTAGCCGAGGCGGGCAAGCTCGGCAAAGATCGCGTCGTCAGCGTGCGGACCGCGCTCGATCTCAATTTGCAGAAACACGCCGATGCGACGATCGAAGACAAGTTGCGAGAAAACGGTCCATCCTACCACGCCAAGCAATCGGCGACCGTCGTCCTCGACCCCTCGTCGGGAGCAGTGCGCGCCATCGTCGGCGGCCGAGATTATGGCGCGAGCCAGTTCAACCGCGCGATCTATGCGCTCCGCCAACCCGGCTCGTCGTTCAAACCCTTCGTCTACTTCACCGCTCTGTTGAGCGGCAAGTTCAAGCCTTCGACAATCGTGGTCGATTCCCCGGTTTGCATCGGCGATTGGTGTCCGTCGAACTACGGCGGAGGTTTCAGCGGCGCCCAGCCGCTCGTCAGCGCATTGACGCATTCCTTGAACTCGGTGGCGGTCAAATTATCGATCGCAATCGGCGAAATGCCCGGGCATACGAACGTCTTCGAGGCCGCCAAGCGCGGTCGCGCGAAGATCATCGCGACCGCGCGCAAAATGGGCATTTCGACGCCTTTGGTCGATACCGTGTCGCTGCCCATCGGCGCCGACGAAGTCACGGTCATAGACATGGCCACCGCCTATGCCGTGTTCGCCAACGGCGGCCTGCGTGTGCAGCCTTTTGCTGCGGTAGAGGCCACCAATAGCCGTGGCGACGTGATCTATCGGCATGACCGCGACGGGCCGCAGCCAAAGCGAATCTTCGATGCCGACAAGATCATCGAGATGGACGGCATGCTGAAGCAAGTGGTCGAAGCCGGGACGGGACGACGCGCGCAGCTCGAGAATATCGAAGCGGCCGGCAAGACTGGAACGACAAATGGCTATAAAGATGCCTGGTTCGTCGGCTTCACCGGCAACTACGTCTGCGCCGTCTGGTTCGGCAATGACGATGATACTTCAATGAATAACATGACGGGCGGCACGCTGCCCGCGGCCACTTGGCACGAAATCATGACTTTTGCGCATCAAGGGATAGAATTAAAACCCCTGCCTGGCCGGCCGGCTCTGATTGCGGCCAAGCCGCGCGAGCAAGCGGCCGGTACGGCCGTCGCCGACCTCGCCGCACCGCCAAAGGCCGGAAGCTTGTCGCACAACGTGGTGGATGTCTTGGGTAACATTGAACAGACTGCGGAAAACCTTGCGCGCACGCGCGCGACGAGCGCACCGAAGCTTTCGTCTTTCGTCAGCGACAACGACGCTGGCGGGCGCAGCCCTTCCGCCATCGGCGGCCGCCCCGAGCTACGCTAAGGCCGGCCGTTGAAAACCTTGTTCAGATTTGTCCTGACTGCGGTCGCGGGCACCCTGCTCGGCCTCGCCGCGACGTACTTCATGCTCCAGGGTGGCCCCCGGTTCGGCCGGATCGAGGTGGGACCCTGGCGCGTTGCACCCGGCCACACGTCGGCCGAGATCGATCCTTATGCGCGCGCAGCATTCGCGCGAACCGGCGAGGTGCCGCTTGCCCATGCCGAAGGCTTGAACTTTCTGGCGCGAAGCGACAGCGACGGACACCGGCTCGAACCGCGCTGCGATTATATTCTGAGCGGACATGTTCCCGCCAGCCGCTATTGGAGCCTCACACTCGTTTCGCCCTCCGGCGCACTCGTCGACAATCCCGCCAAGCGCTACGGCTTCACTTCGGCCGAGATCCTTCGCGCCGCCGACGGCAGTTTCGAGATCATCATCTCTAGCCACGCGCGTCCGGGCAACTGGCTGCCGGCCGCCACGCCGCAAGCCTTCAACATCGTCTTGCGCCTCTATGATACTTTGCTCGACTTCGGAACCTCCAATCTCGACAAGAGCGTCCTGCCCCAGATTAGACAAGGGGCTTGCGAATGAGCGTCCTCGACCGGTTTTTGACTCTTCTGCTCTATCTCTTCGGCGCAATCCTGGTCGCCAGTGTCGTCCACATTCTGTCCATTCTGCTGATGCCCCAGCTCGCACCCCGTGACAGCTTTTCGCGCCTTGCTCCGTTGGGCAAACCCGGGCAACTCGCCTTGCTGCCGCGGCCCGAGCCGCAACGTCAGATCACACCCTTCGCGGACCCGGCCGTCGCGCAGGGACTGTGTCTTTTTGATCTCGACAAGGGGCCGCTCTCCATCCGCGGCAATATTGAAGCCGGCGGCCTCGTCACGCTGTCTTTTCGAACGAGGAGCGGACGGATTTTCTATGCCATGACTGATAGGGCGACGCAGCATGGCATGGTCGACATTCGCGTCGTGACCGCCGATCAGCGTGAAACACTCGAAGGGGAGGAAGAAGAGCAGGAGCCGCGGCAGGAATTGCGCCTCGTCTCACCCGAGAAGATCGGCTTTGTCCTGATCAGCGCATTCGTGCCATTTCCGAGCGCATGGGCGGAATCGGAAGCGCAAATCAATTCCATCACCTGCTCGCTGGAACCGATTGCCGAAGAGTGACTCGCTCGAGGCTTCAATTAATTGTTGCAGCGCGCGCTCGTCTTTTCGATCCGATCACAGCCGGCGATCGTCAAAAACGCTACCCTTCCGCACTATGTCAATGCGGCGGCTGCTCTTGCCGGAGCCTATCGGCAACCTGCCGCCGCGATTGCCGACCGAACTGCTTCAGAAGCATTTCATGCTCCCGCATCGGCACGTAGCGCACGCCTGTAAAGAACAGGATTTCCGCAGTCTCACTGTTTTTCGCATATCGGCGGCTCGGCGTAGCCGGCTGCCGGAAAGCAACGAGTTCCCCCATCGATTCGACCTCCCGTAGG
>JBKQHN010000208.1:0-9678 GCA_052148755.1 Beijerinckiaceae bacterium
TGGGCGACGACGCAGATGAATCTCGGCACCGCGCTTTCGACGCTCGGGGAGCGCGAGAGCGGCACGCAGAAGCTCGACGAGGCGGTCACCGCCTATCGCGAGGCGCTGAAGGAAAGGACGCGCGCGCGCGTGCCGCTCCAATGGGCGACGACGCAGATGAATCTCGGCAACGCGCTTTTGGCGCTCGGGGAGCGCGAGAGCGGCACGCAGAAGCTCGACGAGGCGGTCACGGCTTTTCGCGAGGCGCTGAAGGAATGGACGCGCGAGCGGGTGCCGCTCGACTGGGCGATGACCGTCGGCAATCAAGGCGTTGCCATGCGGTCCATCGCAGAGCGGCGCAAGGACGTCGCTCTGGCGGAAACAGCCCTGCAGCAGATCGAGACGGCATTCGGCGTGATGAAACAGGCGGGCCATGCGCCTGCTGCGGCAATTTTTGAGGCACAAGTCGTCAAAGCGCGGGAGGTCGGTCAGCGCTTGCGCGAGAAGTGAGGGTCCGGGCAGCAGCCGTCACTGCGAGGAGCGAAGCGAGCGCAATCAAGCTTGCGCAGATTGCGTAAACTTATCTGCGCGGCAATCCAGAAGGCTTGAAGCACCTGGATTGCTTCCAGATTTGCAAACGCTCGCGGTCGCAATGACGGCCACTCGCGTCAGTTTTTATCGGAGAGATCCGGTGTCAGACCGGGCTCGATCTTTCAAAGCGGCTTTTTGGCTCTTATAGTGCTCTCTTGTCAGCGCGTCCTGAAACCTGCCATCCTGGGTCGAGTTTTGGAAGCCAATCCATGACTGAAGAATCCATGTCCGAAAAGATCGAGAAGGTTTGGCTCGAAGCCTATAGCCGTGGTGAAGTCACGCGGCGGGAAATCGAGGACCGCACGGGGCAAGACATCAGCTTTGGCAGGTTGCTCGGTCAATTGCACGAGCATCACTTGCCTTTGCCCCGCGTGCCGAGCGATCCGCACGCGCCGGGCTTCAAGCTGATCAAACGGCTGGCAGAAAGGGCAGGCTCGCGTGTCGGATGACGTCTCCGCCAAGCTGATTGTCATGGATACCGGCCCGCTGATCACGCTCGCGGTGGCGGACAGTCTCGACTACCTGCTTTATCCGGGCGTGCCCGTCTATGTCCCGGACGCGGTGCTTTATGAAGCGACTCGCGACAGCGCCGCGCTCGGCGCGCCGCAAATTCTCGACTGGGCGCAGAAAAACTCCGAACAGGTGCGCACGATCAGCACCGAGGTGTTCTTCAATTATGTCGAGAGCCGCGAGGCCAATCCGTCCCGCCGGGAGAAAGACCTTGGCGAGCGCGCGGCGATCGAGGCCATTCACGACGGCATTCATCTCGAGCCGGACGAGCGCGCTATTCTCATTACCGAAGACGACCGCGTGCTCCGGCGTGTACTCGTTGTCGAGGCGGAACTCACCGCAAAGATGATCCCGATCACGACGCGCGATTTTCTCGAAGCCGTGGAGGCGGCGCACTGCATCAACTCGGCAGACGAAGTCTATCGCCGTGCTGAGGACTCGGGCCGTCTTGCAAGCCGGCGTGCCGCTCTCGCCGATCAGCACGAACAGGCTCGCGAGGCTGTGGAGCGAATGCTGCGCCGGCCAGGATGAGAACCGGGTTCGGCACGCAAGGTTGCTCAGCGCTTGCGCAAAAAGTGAAGATCCGGGCGGAGGCCGTCATAAGGCTGACAAAGCGTAGCCTTTGATTATATCATCGACCTTGGCGGGTGCTGCCCCGCACCAGGGAGAATCGTCGATGCTGCGCAAGATTGTCATCGTGCTGCTGGTCCTCGCCGCCGGGCTCGGCGTCGCGCTCTATTTTGCGGCGGTGCCGGATATTTCGGCCGTCGAACTCGACCAGCGCTACGCCACTCCGCCGTCGCAATTCCTGACTTTGCCGGGCGGCACGAGAGTGCATTACCGCGACCGGCCCGCGCTCACGGGCGCGCCGGTCATCATGCTGGTGCACGGATCGAATGCCTCCCTGCTGACCTGGGAGCCTTGGGCCAAGAGGCTGGCGGGGCGGTTGCGCGTGGTCTCGGTCGATCTGCCCGGCCATGGCCTGACCGGCGCCAGTGTCGAGGCCGATTACAGCATCGTCGGCATGGCCGATTTCCTCGCTGCCTTCGCACAAGCCCTGGGCCTCAACCAACCTTTCATTCTGGCAGGCAATTCCATGGGCGGACAGGTAGCGTTGCGGTTTGCGCTCGCCCATCCCGATCTCGTGTCGAAGCTGGTTCTTGTCGATTCGGGTGGCGCCGTGGCGCCCGGCGTCGATGCACCGAGACCACTGGCTTTCCGCATCGCACACATGCCGGTGTTGAAAGAATTGGTGCGTTTCGTGACGCCGCGGAGCCTGTTCGAATCAGGCTTGCGGTCGGCCTTCTACGACCAATCCCTGGTGACGCCGGCGATGATCGATCAATATTGGGAACTCAATCGCCGCACCGGCACGCGCGCCGCCACGGCGGCCCGTTTCGGTCTGCCGTTTGACGCCGAGCCGGCGAAGCATCTCGGCGATCTCAAGATGCCGGTGCTGATCCTGTGGGGACGTGAGGACAGGCTGGTCCCTGTGCACAGCGCCGAGGTCTTCAAAACGGCGCTGCCGCAGGCGCAGCTGATCATCTATGAAAATTGCGGCCATGTGCCGATGGAGGAGCGGGCCGATCAGAGCGCCGCCGATCTCTTGGCATTCGCCGGTTCCTGAGCGCCCTACCCCGGCAGCCTGGACGGCCGGCCTTGCGCGTCGGTGAACGGAAAAATTCCGGCTTTGAAAGATGTCGACATGTGCTGCGCCTTGGCAATCGCCTTGTCGCAGAGATCGGCCGGCAAAGTGGCACGAGCGCTGCGCTCGAACAATTCGAGCCAGCGGTCGAAATGCTCGAGCTCGACCGGCAGATTCATGTGCGCGGGAAACGGAAAGCCCTTATAGCGCCCGGTCCCAAGCAGAGCATGCGACCAGAAATTTTCGATGACGCGCAAATGTTCATCCCAATCCTGGATCGAGGCGACAAACAGAGGTCCGAGCACAGGATCGCGCCGCGCGGTGGCATAGAACTCGCGCACGCAGCTGGCAATAGCCTTTTCGTTCTCGTCCATCTTAAAGGCTCCTCGCCAAATCTTCTTCGACAAACATTGCCAGCTTGCTTGGTTTTTAGACTCTCGCGCAGCATTGATCTTGCTCAAGCCGAGCGAAAAAATGCTGCAAGCCACGCAAGGGTTCTCGTCGCTTTCGGAGCCTGCTGCTTCAATCGGCAACCAAAGGCAGGTATTTTTGCGTCGCCGGGATCGGCCCGAAGAAATTCTCCTGCAGTTCGGTGAGGAATGCGGGGTCGAGCGGCAGGCGATCAGGTTGTAAAATCGAAGCAAGCACCAGCGCGCCGATGAGCCGGTTGAGAGACGGCGGCTCATCGAGTGCACCGAAGGGCGTGGGTTGGTCGAGAAAAACCTTCGTCTTCGGGGGTAGAGCCGCCCGCAACGGGCTTTTGAGGGCTGCGGGATCTTCGAAAATGACAATATCGGGTGCAAGCTCCATGACTTCCGTGACACTCATTTTGAGAAAACTGCCGGAGCCTGACCACACGGCATTGCGGCCGCCGGCAAGATCGATGGCCTCGCCAAGCAAGCCGCCGGGACGCACGGCGTTCAACCCGTCGCTGCCGCGAGCAAGATAGACGGAGACCCGACTCGAATTCTCGATTGCGGCGAGCGGCGCCAATTTGTCGAGCCCCTTCTGGGCGAGTGCGGCGAGCCGTTCGGCCCGTTCGGGCACGCCGATGAGGGCGCCGAGCTGACGCAAGCTGTGCGGAAGTGCGGCAAGCCTGCCGTCAAGAAGAATGGCTGGCTTGCCAAGTTCAGCCTGAGCCTTGTTGGCCGCCGCGACATAGGTCGGAGTCACGCTGCCATAGTCGACGATGAGATCGGCCGACAAGCCGCGCAGCGCTTCGATGTCCGCGTCCGTCGTTGCACGGCTGAGGCGGGGAATGACGGCAAGATTGCGAAAAGCTTCCGGCACAAAAGCTTTCCCCGCCGCCGGAAAGGCTTCGACGAGGCCGGCGAGTTTTTCCGGCGCGAGCGCATAAACGAGCACTTGCGCAGGCGGGCCGGCCGGAATGATCCGGCTGATCTTGCTCGGGATTTCGACAGTTCGATTGGCGGCGTCCCGGAACGGGCCGGCAAGGCCCGAGGAAACCGGCAACAGGGCGAAGCAGACGATCGCCAAGAAGGCTCTGGTAAGACTTGTCATATCCGGTTCCAGCGATCGACGGGTCCTGTGTATCTTATTACACGGGTTAGCATTCCGACCGTTGCGGCGCAACGGTCGGCGATCGCCGGGAGATCACGGTGTCAGGCACAAGATTGCTTGCTTCGCGTGGTGGATACAGGAAGCAGATGCCGGCGGCGAGCGGATCGTCAAGGGCGGCAATTTCAAACTGAGACACGATACAAGAACAACCATTGGACGAGGCGTGGCTGCTCCGCTGAAGCAATCTGCGGACACTGTCAAATTGAGCGGGTCTTAGAAGACGGCAAATTTGCGCTTGTATTTCCGGCCGATAAAGTCCATATTGAGAAGATCGATCTTCGGCCGAATGACTTTGCTTTTGCGTCTCGCGCGACGCCCGGCACATGACCTCCTCTCCAAGATTTCGATTAGTAAGGCGCAGCCTATTTCTGCCGCCGATCAAACTTGTTCTTCGAAAGGACAGAGATCATGCAAACGGGTACAGTGAAGTGGTTCAATGCTCAAAAAGGCTTCGGCTTCATTCAGCCGGATTCCGGCGGGCCGGACGTTTTCGTTCATATCAGCGCAGTCGAGCGGGCCGGCCTCAGGGGCCTCGCAGACGGTCAAAAGATTAGTTATGAACTCATAGCCGACAGCCGCAGCGGCAAGTCTTCGGCGGATCAGCTGCAAGTCGCGGCCTGATACCTGAGGATCTCGTTTGCGCGGCCGACCGCGGATGAACCGGCGGGGCGCGGACGAGTTTTCATTCTGTCGCGAAAGCGCGGACGGTTTCATTCGCCGCCGCAGTCTCACGATCCAACAGGAGAAGTGACAATGACGATGGCACCCACGAAAGTGACAGAAGCACCCATCAAGCTTGTCATCTTTACATCTTCCGTCAAGGACGATCTGCATAGTTTCGTGGCCGAGGGCGGCGAGGTAGGGCTGCCGAAGCAATTCGCCCCTTGGACGAAAGTCGGCGTCGTCCGCGCCAACGAGCGGCCGCCGCATAAGCTCGAGCGCGATGCCATCCAGCGCGGCATTGCCGAAAAAGGCTTCCAGCTCTGGCGCAAGACCAAGATCCGCCCGGACCTAAAGCCGCTTGGGCTTAGAGCAAAAGCAGCCAAGTCCAAAAGCGCCTGAGCGCCGGCCCGGAGGACGCACAGACCTTGCTCTGATCGGCAGCTTTCAGCCGAGGATGGCATGCGGCACGAAGCGCGAAATATTGCGCGTGATCGGCCCTACATCCTCGCGAATGCCGATGCCGCAGGCCTCTTCGCCGATGATCCAGGCGCCGATCACCGGATATTGGCCGGAGAATTGCGGCAAAGGTGCCAAGGCTTGGCGCACATAGCCTTCAGCCCCATAAGAGCCGCCCGCCCGCGCAACGACGTGATCCCCGTCGACGATCAGAACATTGGCGCCCTCGCGCGAATAAATCGGCTTCTTGACGAAATGCGTGGCGAGTTCGGCCTTTCCCGCATCGTCTTCGAAAAAGGCCGGCAGAAGATTGGGATGGCCCGGCGCAAGTTTCCAAAGCAGCGGCAAGACACCTTTGTTCGACAACAGCGCCTTCCATGGCGGTTCGACATAGCGCGTCTTGCGCAGCGACGGCGAAGCGCCGAATGCATCGGCAAACATCCATTCCCAAGGATAGAGCTTGAATAAATATTGGATCTTCTCGCCCGCAAGGTCGACGAATCCTCGTTTCTCGTCGTCGCCGATGTCGGAAATTGCAATCCTTGTCGCCGCAAGCCCAGCCTGGATCGCGCAATCTTCGAGATAGGCGAGAAAGACTGTGTCTTCTTCGCTGTCGAGCATTCCGGCAAGATAGAATTTTGGGCCTGCCGGTATCATAGCTTGCAAGCGCGCGATCAGTTTTTCGTGCAGGCTGTTGAATTGATCGGCGCCGGCAGGGATGAGACTTTGCGCCATGGCATCTTCGAGCCAGACCCATTGGAAGACGGCGGCTTCGAACAGCGACGTCGGCGTATCCGCATTATATTCGAGAAGTTTTGCAGGCCCCTCGCCGCCATAGGCGAAATCGAAGCGGCCGTAAAGTGACGCATCCTTGCTGCGCCAGGATTCGGCTATCAAGTCCCAGGCGTGACGAGGAACCGCCAGTTTCCGCAAGACTTCCTCATCGGCATGAATGCGGCCAACGAGTTCGAGGCAGAGTGCGGCAAGCTCTTTGGCAGGCGCTTCGAGATCGCGCTCGATTTCTTCGAGCGTGAAGGCATAATAGGCACTCTCGTCCCAATAAGGCACGCCGTCTGCGGCATGGAAGGTAAAGCCATAGTCGGCGACCCGCGCGTCGAAATTTTCGCGCGGGCGTGCCGCGATCCTCTGCATCCCGCCCTCACCCGCCTGCCTTCATGTGCGCGCTACCGGCCATGCCGAATCCGCGGCGCGGCGTGGTGCTCGCCACCCCAGGCGTAGACGTATCCAAGAATGCGCTGCCGGAATAGGTGCGGCCGCTGTTGACCCAATGCTCGCTGGCTTGGCCGCAGGTGGCGGTTTGATCCTTATTGGTTTCATCGCGCGGACAATTCCGCCCTGCCGACATGGCAGCATAAGTCGTTGCGCCGACCCCGAGGGTAATTGCAACGAGCGCCACGGCCGCGCTCCGTTTGCGGGTCGGATGCGCGGTTGCGATCACGCCGTCCCGCGCGTGCATGATGGGCTGCGGCATGGCCTGGTTCGGGGTCCGCCCTTGTCCAGTGCCTGAAGAGGTTGGGTCCATGGTCAGCCGCCCATGCTGGCGGCGCTGAGCAGTCCCGCCGCAATCGAGACAAAGCCGAGCCAGAGCGCGCTCGCCAGCGCATTCTGTTCGATGGCATTCGATATATGCGGATGCGCAAGGCGCGCAAGAAAATAAGCGATGATCTGAACGAGCAAGGCGACGAGGCCCCAGATCGCACAATCGATCAGGCTGGCGGAACTGCGGATCGCGGCCGCGAGCGGAATTGAAAAGCCGATCAAACTCATGCCGAGCGCCAGCGCGGCCGACGCATTATGCGCTTCGACGATGAGCTTATATTCGTCGAAAGGGGTCACCCGCGTGTAGACCACGATATAGACGAGGCAGAGCGCGATTGCGGTGACGAAATAAGCAAGGAAATCAGGCAGACCCTGAAGCGAATTGAGAAGCATTGAAGGCCCGCATGTCGCATATCCGAAAGCGTCAAGCTTCTCCTATGGCGGCTGTTTGGCAAGGCAAATGTGCGCGAGCACACGGACCCGCAAAGGCGCCGCAGCCCACACGCGTCCGTCTTCCCCTAAAATAATTGAGCGGGAACCAAGTTTACAAACAATGCGTCCCCATGGGATGCATGCATCCGGCGGGCCATGGGCAAGCCATCGAACTCATATAAAGGAATATCGGCTCATGGACTCTGACGTGCGCAACCCAACCTTGTTCGAGCCGCTGAGCTTCGCGCACGGCCCCGCCATGAAGAACCGCTTCATGCTGGCCCCGCTGACCAATTCGCAGAGCCACCCCGACGGGCGGCTGTCCGACGAGGAGTTCCACTGGCTGACCATGCGGGCCACGGGCGGGTTCGGCCTGACCATGACCTGCGCCACCCACGTCCAGCGCGTCGGCCAGGGCTTCCCCGGCCAGCTTGGGATTTTTTCCGACGACCATCTGGAAGGCCTCACGCGCCTAGCCACGGCGATCAAGCAACAGAACAGCCTGGCCGTGGTCCAGCTGCACCACGCCGGCATGCGTTCGCCCGCGGCGCTGATCGGCGAGGCACCGCACTGCCCCTCCGATAATGCCGAGTTCGGCGCGCGGGCGCTCAGCGGAGCCGAGGTCGAGCAGCTGACCGAGGACTTCATCAAAGCCGCTCTGCGTGCCGAAAAGGCCGGCTTCGACGGGGTCGAGTTCCACGGCGCCCACGGCTATATCCTCTGCCAGTTCCTGAGCGCCGAGACCAACCGGCGCAGCGACCGCTGGGGCGGATCGCTGGAAAACCGCTCGCGGATCATCCGCGACGTGATCGCCGGCGCCCGCGCCCGTTGTCGGCCGGACTTCAACATCGGCCTTCGCCTGTCGCCCGAGCGCTTCGGCATGCAGCTGGCGGAGGTCCGCGACTTCGCCCAAACCATCATGCGCGAGGGCCAGATCGACTACCTCGACATGTCACTGTGGGACGTGGCCAAAGAGCCGGTGGAAGCCGCGTTCCAGGGCCGCACCCTGATGTCCTATTTCAGCGAGCTGGACCGCGGACACGTGCGCCTGGGCGTGGCCGGCAAGATCAAGACCGGCGAAGCCGCCGCAGCGGCGCTGGAGGCCGGAGCCGACTTCGTGCTGATTGGCCGCGGTGCCGTCCTGCACCATGATTTTCCCGAGCTCGTTCACCAGAACCCGCATTTCGAGTCCGTCGCCCTGCCGGTGACGCGCGACTATCTGCGCAAGGAGGGCCTCAGCCCGGTGTTCATCGAGTATATGAACAACTGGAAGGGCTTCGTGGCAGCCGAGGGCTAGTTACGCTACAAGCCCATGCTTTCACGGAGTCGACGGAGTTGTACTGATGCAGCAAATGGACCCCGGTTGGCCCGTCGTTTGCCTTTAGGACTTCCCTGCACTCGTGCAACGTCATTCCACCGTCACGCTCTTTGCCAGATTGCGCGGCTGGTCGGCGTCTTTGCCCATGAAGACTGCCGTGTGATAAGCAAGCAGTTGCAATGGCACGGCATAGACGATGGCGGCAAAATCGGCCGCCATGTCCGGCATGACGAGCACCGCCTCGGCCTCGCCGTCAATATCGCGCGCGCCGGCGGCATCGGTAATCAACATGAGCCGGCCACCCCGCGCCGCGACTTCCTGCATGTTCGAGAGCGTCTTCTCATAGACGGCGTCGCGCGGCGCAAGAACGACGACCGGCATGTCGGAATCGATGAGGGCGATCGGTCCGTGTTTCAACTCGCCGGCAGCGTAGCCTTCCGCGTGGATATACGACAATTCCTTGAGTTTGAGCGCACCTTCGAGCGCCAAAGGATAAGACGTGCCGCGGCCGAGAAAGAGCACGTCGCGCACATGCGCGAAATCGCGGGCGAGATGTTCGACGTCCGCCTCGCGCTTGAGCGCTTCCGCCATATGGCCGGGCAAAGCCATGAGCTCGGTTACGAGCCTGGCTTCTGCGGCCGGCGCGAGAAGGCCGCGCGCCCGGCCGAAGGCGAGCGCAAGGCAGGCGAGGACGACGAGCTGGCAGGTGAAGGCTTTCGTCGATGCGACCCCGATCTCGGGGCCGGCCAAAGTGAGTGCCGCGACATCGCTTTCGCGCGCCATGGTCGAGGTCGGCACGTTGACGACGCTGAGCACCTTCTGGCCCTGCGCCTTCGCATATCGCAGCGACGCGAGCGTATCGGCGGTCTCGCCCGATTGCGAAACGAGAAGGGTCAGGCCACCCGGCTCCATCGGCGCTTCTCGGTAGCGAAATTCGGAGGCG
>JBKQHN010000209.1:0-45039 GCA_052148755.1 Beijerinckiaceae bacterium
TAAAGTCGATGTCCTAAAGGCCTTCGGTGGTGGCAATTTCTCATCCTTCAAATCGGCGCTCGTGGATCTCGCGATCGCAAAGCTCGAGCCGATCGGGAAAGAAGTGCGGCGTCTGAAGGAAGACCCCGCTTATATCGACGGCGTTCTCAACCACGGCGCGGCACGCGCGCGCATCCTGGCCCAAGGTACGATGGCTGCCGTCAAGGACATTCTGGGCTTCGTGCGTTGAAAGCGTAATGATGGATAATATAGGCGCCGGGACATGAGCTAGCGCATGCACGGACGTTGAATGGCATTGGCGTTCATAGATCCTCAGAATTTGGATTGCCTCCTCGTCGAGCGCGCTCGCAGTCCCGGCGTGCCGCAGGAGCCGCGACGGAATGCCGCCGAGCGCAGCCTGCGGTTTGGCGCCGTGCTCGCCGCAGTGCTCATTGCGCATGGCGCTATTCTTGCCGTTTTGAATATTTTCGAACTGGCGCCGATCGAAACAAACCTCGTCCGCGAAATTCCGGTGGAACTGGTGAGCGCACCGGAAGCTGCCGAAAAGCCCGAGGCGCCGCAATCTAAAGTTCCTGGTCCGGATTCAAAGCCCGCACCGGAGACTCGCAAGGACCAAGAAAATCCTCCCGAGGGACAAGCTAAGAGCGCCGAGACTCCGCCTAAACCCGAGCCGCCCAAATCTGAGCCGGCCAAAACCGAGCCCCCCAAGCCAGAGGCGCCCAAGCCAGAACAACCCAAGGCGGAAGCGCCGAAACAGGAACCACCGAAACAAGACCAAGCAAGGCCGGAACCGCCAAAACCAGAACCGCCGAAGCAGGAGGCTCGCAAAGCCGCAGCGCTGAAAAAAGAGGCGCCAAAGCCCGCTCCGAGAAAGGCCGCTCCGAAAGCCGAGGCGTTCAAGCCAGCGGAGCAAAATGCGGAGGCTGCAAAAGTTCAGGCGGCCCAAGCAATGCCACGCGCCTTGGCCGAACGCGCGCCGTCCTTACCGCTTCCCGGCAGCGAAAGCCAAATCGGCAAGGAACCGCCCGCGTCCCCGGATCCAAATGGGCGTGGCGCGATGCCCATGCGCTTCGATTTCGCGCAGGATATTCTCCGGGCAGTCGCAGTGCCGCAATCTTCCGAAACCGGCGAAGATCTTATGTCCTACAGCACGCTTGTCTTCAGCCGCCTGGAACTCGCCAAACAATTCCCGGAAGCGGCTCGCGCGCGAGGCACCCAAGGCTCCGCGGGGATCGGTTTCACGCTCGATGACGCCGGCAATGTCCTTGATGTCGAGCTTCTGATTTCAAGCGGCGATGCCGATCTCGACGAAGAAAGCGTTGCTTTGGTGCATCGCGCTGCGCCTTTCCCGCCGCCGCCTCCAGGCGCGCAGCACCGGTTCGACGCCGTCGTAACATTCTCTCACAGATGAATGTCTCAGCCGATTTGATCAATGGCCGCTTTCAATCGCTTGAGATCGGCGTCGCGCGAGAGGCGATGGCCGCCGTCCTTGATCAGCGTCAAGGTGACCGGATCACCCGCCAAATGTTCGAGTAGTGTCAGGGCGTGCCGCCAAGGCACATCTTCGTCCTGCATGCCTTGCAGGATATGGACCGGGCAATGCGTCCGGATCGTAGCGTCGAGCAACAAATGGCGCCGCCCCTCTTCGATCAAGTCACGCGTAATCACGTAGGGTTCAGGAGAATAGGCCGAGGGACGCAGCCACGCGCCTTCCTCCTCGATCTTGCGGCGCGCATCGGCGGGCAGGCGTTCCCATATCAGTTTTTCGGTGAAATCGACCGCAGGCGCAACCAAAACGAGACCGGCGAGCCGTTCGGTCTCGTCGCGTGCAGCAATGGCGCGCGCACAAAGAAGTGCCAGCCAGCCCCCCATGGACGAGCCGACGAGGATTTGCGGGCCGCGGCTCAGCCTGCCGATGACAGCCAATGAGTCTTCCAGCCAGCGGCCGATCGTCCCTTCTTCAAACGCGCCCTCCGAAGCGCCGTGTCCCGAATAATCGAAACGCAGCAGCGCGCGGCCGGATTGAGCCGCCCAATGATCGAGACAAGTCGCTTTTGTCGAGGCCATGTCCGACTTGAAGCCGCAGAGCCAGACGAGACCGGGGCGCTCTTGCCCTTCTTCGAGCGCCGGCCGTAGCCTATAGGCGATGCGCCGGGCCGCAGCGCCGCCCCCAACAGTGAGGAACTGTGGAAGACCCGTTTCGACCCCGTTGCCAGTTTGCGATAGCGCCTCGTCCACAACTATCCTCGGTCAGCGGTTTTATTGCGCAGCGAAGGATTCCACCCATTTATATACTCCGTCTTCCTTCGGAAGCGCGGTATAGAAATGTCACGGAGGGCTGCGGCAACGTCACGATCCCAATATCACGTCACAGCGGCTTTTGTGCAACAACGTGGCCTGAACCCGCTCGCGGGGCTCACCGTGCTGCAAATCATTCCAAACCTGGACGCCGGCGGCGCCGAACGCACGACCATCGATGTGGCGGCCAGCCTCGCCGAGGTGGGGGCCCGGGCACTGGTAGCGAGCTGCGGCGGCCGCATGGTGAGCGAATTGCAGGCAAAGGGAGGGATTTGGCTCCCTTTCCCCGCGGCGACTAAGAATCCCGTCTCGATGGCGCTCAACATACGCCGTCTTGTCGAGTTGATCGGGGCCGAAAACGTCGATCTCGTGCATGCCCGTTCGCGCGCCCCGGCCTGGGTCGCCTATGCAGCCACGCGGCTGACCAAAACCCCGTTCGTCACGACATATCACGGTGCCTATTCGGGTACAGGCGCACTGAAATTATGCTATAATTCAGTGATGGCGCGCGGCGACCTGGTGATCGCCAATTCTCATTTTACGGCTTGCGAGATCGCGCGGCTTTACCCCGATGCTGCCAAGAAGCTGCGCACCATCCCGCGCGGAGTCGATGTTCGGCTTTTCGATCCGAACAAAATCGCTGTTGAGCGGGTGGATGTTTTGCGCCGCGCCTGGAATGTAGCACCCGATGAGCGGATCGTGCTCATGGCCGCACGTCTGACGCCCTGGAAGGGCCACAAGATCATGATCGAGGCGGCCCGGCAGCTCGCGGAAGCGGGACTGCGGGACACGAAATTCATTTTGGCCGGCGACGACCAGGGCCGCAGCGGCTATGTCAAAGAGATCGACGCCGCGATCGAGAAGGCCGGTCTCTCGGGCATCGTGCGCCGCACCGGCCATTGCACCGATATGCCGGCAGCCTTGGTCGCGGCGGCGGTTGCAGTCATCCCTTCGGTGGAACCGGAGGCATTCGGCCGGGTCGCAGCGGAAGCTCTCGCCATGGGGACGCCAGCTGTGGTGGCCGACCAAGGCGGCCTTGCCGAAATCGTCCAGGCGCCGCCCGAGGACGCGCCATGGCTTCGCACCGGATGGCTTGTGCCAGCCGGCGACGCTGCCGCACTCGCCGGGGCTCTTGAGGAAGTTCTGGCGCTCGGCGCAATGGCGCGCGATCATCTCTCCCATGCCGCGCGGGCCTATGCCATCCGCCATTTTTCGCTCGAGCGGATGTGCGGCGCAACCCTCGAGGCCTATTCCGCGTTGATTTCCGCCGCCAGCTAAGAGGTCCGACCACCAGGAATTACGCCTTTGAGAGATTTTAGCACGATTTTGCCCAATACCGGCTTCGGGTTCGTTGACTTCGGACGGCAATGACACGATTCTTTATGTAGGTCTGGGCCAAACCGCAGGAGCATGTTCCGGCAAGGCGACGGACCATGCTGCCGAATGCATGCTGAACCCATCGGGGCGAGGCCGTTTCGTGGAACCGAGCGCAGAGGTTCGGCCGCAAGCCTTGTTAGATGACGGAAGGCCGTAAATCTGCGAGAGTCTTAGATTCGATCATCAAGAGAGGAGACCTAACCATTCGCCGTCCAATGAGAAGCACCCAGGCCCCGCAGAAGGACGGGCCACGCACGAATCGTGAAATCCGCGCTCGCGAAGTCCAACTCATCGATGCCGAAGGCCACAACCGTGGGGTCGTCGAAATTGTTGAAGCGCAACAACTGGCTGATGAGGCTTCACTGGATCTCGTCGAGATCGTCCCCACGGCCGATCCGCCGGTTTGCAAGATTCTCGACTACGGGAAATTTCGCTTTCTCGAACAAAAGAAGGCCGCGGAAGCTCGCAAAAAGCAAAAAGTCGTTGAAATCAAAGAGATCAAGCTGCGTCCGGGCATCGACGACCATGATTACGGTGTCAAGATGAAGGCTGTCCGCCGGTTTTTCGAGGAAGGCGACAAGGTCAAAGTGACCTTGCGATTTCGCGGTCGCGAAATGGCGCACCAGGACTTGGGCTTCAAATTGCTCGAGCGGGTCAAAACCGAGACCGGCACAATTGCCAAGGTCGAGACGGAGCCTTCCATGGAAGGCCGCCAAATGGTGATGGTTCTCGCGCCGAGATGAGTTTCCAGGCGCTTGCCTTGATCGAGACTTTGCGCATATAAACCCACCCTTCGAACCGCCCGGCTCAACAGGGGCTGCCGTGGCGGTTCTTTCGCTCGTTCGGCAACGAACGGGAGCGGGGCTTGCCCCGCTCGACAATTTTTCGGGTCCAAACCCGAGGGAGACGAGCTAAATGCCCAAACTGAAAACGAAATCCGGTGCCAAAAAGCGTTTTAAGCTGACGGCGACCGGAAAAGTGGTCTATGCGCAACGCGGCAAACGCCACGGTATGATCAAACGGACCAATAAGCAGATCCGCAATTTGCGCGGCACGAACGTTCTGTTCAAAACCGACGGCGACAATATCAAGAAATTCTTTCTGCCGAATAGCTGAAAGTCTGTCTGTCGCGGCTTTGTCCCGCAGAGGTTTGCGGCGCGCCGATGTTGCCGAACCGGTTCAGTAAAACTGGAACCGATCCTAGCAAATCGCGGTAATTTCCTGCGAACACGTCCACCATTATTCAACGAGAGCATTTTCAGGGCGAAGCGGGTCCAACCCCGCCTGAAATTGTTCCCCTGTCTGGAGATCAGCCATGGCTCGCGTCAAACGCGGCGTCACCTCGCATGCCAAACACAAGAAAACCCTGAAAGCCGCCAAGGGCTTTTACGGCCGTCGCAAAAACACGATCAGAGCGGCGAAGGCCGCAGTCGATCGCTCGATGCAATATGCCACCCGCGATCGCAAAGCGCGTAAGCGCGTCTTTCGCGCTTTGTGGATTCAACGGCTGAATGCCGCCGTCCGTGAATGCGGCCTCACTTACTCGCGCTTTATCGACGGACTGTCGAAAGCCGGCGTCGAAATCGACCGCAAGGTTCTTTCCGATTTGGCTATCCGCGAGCCGGAGGCCTTCAAGGCCATTGTCGAAAAGGCGAAAAGCGCTTTGCCGGCAACCGCTTGAACTCCGGATAGCCAGCAATTCTCAGACCGGACATGGTCTGCGCCGGCCAGTTTCAATGTCGCGTCTGACGCGGCGAAATGGTGAATTCCATGCGTTCCCGCGTGGCGTGCCGGTTGTGCGACATATCGCGCGCCCAATGACGCCGGTGACGCCTGCTCAAGGAATCGAACGTCGATTCGTCTTTCGGGGCAACGTGTTTCAATTCGTGTTCACGCGCGGCAGGCCCGAATCGCGCGAGGCATTCATTATAGGCGTCGGCCGCCTCGATTTTTTCGCAATCTCGGATCGCGCGGGGCGCCGCCGCGCGTGAGTTGGCGATCAAAGCCGGAAAGATCGCTGCAACTGCGATAACCCGTAGCGCGATAATGACGGAAGTTTTTCGCGACAAGACTGCTCATCCTCTCAAAACCGCACCAGTTTTTTTGCCGACTTCGGCAATGATCTTCGCTGAGATCGCGTCGATTTCCGCTTCGGTCAACGTCTTTTCCCGCGGCTGCAGCGTGACCGCGATGGCAATCGATTTCATATCCGCTGGAATGCCCGTTCCCTCGTAGACGTCGAAGACGGCGACATTCGCGATGAGCGCGCGATCGGCGCCCTGGGCTGCCTTCACGATGTCGCCCGCCCGGACTGCGCGGTCGACGAGGAAGGCAAAGTCGCGATCGAGCGGCATGAGTTCCGAAAGTTCGAGTTTCGGCTTGGTCTTCGTCGGCTTCGCCTTCGGAGGCGGTAGCTCGTCGAGCACGATTTCAAAGGCGGCGAGTGGACCTTCGGCATCCAAGGCTTCGAGCGTGCGGGGATCGAACTCGCCGAAATAGCCGATGATGTTCTTCGGGCCGAATTGCAGCGTTCCCGAACGGCCGGGATGGAACCAAGGCGGGGCGCCGGGCAGGATCTGCAACGCTGCTTGCGAAATCCCGAGTGCGGCCAAGAGAGCCAGCGCATCGGCTTTAGCGCTGAAAACGTCGACCGGCCCGGCCGGCTCGGCCCAATGGCGCAGGGCACCGCCGAGCCGGGCAGTACCGCGACGCAGACCGGCCGCGGCCATCTTCTGATCCGCAGCGTCAGCGCCCTTGAAGATCTGCCCGACCTCAAACAGAGCCAAATCGCCGAACCCGCGCGCGGCATTGCGTTGGGCCGCATCGATGAGGCCCGGCAAGAGACTGGGCCGCATATCCGAAAGATCGGTTGCGATCGGATTGGTGAGCGCCAGATCATCCATGCCGCCACCGAATAGGAGCGCCCTGCCGTGCGAAAGGAACGACCATGTGACGGCCTCGACGAGGCCATTTGCGGCGAGCGCGCGTTTTGCCGCACGCGTCCGCTTTTGCAGGAGATCGAGTATCGGCGCGGCGACGCCGACCGATTCACGCGGGAGCGGTTGTGCGGCGATGCGGTCCAGCCCGGCAATGCGGACGATTTCCTCGACGAGATCGGCTTTGTCCTCGACGTCGGGACGCCAGCTGGGCACTTTGACCACGACCCGGTCGCTATTGCCGACGACATTGGCCAACTCGAAACCGAGACGTTCGAGGATTCCGGCCATTTCGGAATGCGGCAAATCGAGCCCTGTCAGACGCTGCACCTCGCTCCACGGAAAGAAGTTCCGTGTGACCTTGTCGGGCACTTTGCCGGCAAGGAAAATTTCCGAAGGCTCGCCGCCACAAAGAGCGAGAATGAGCCGCGTCGCCAGTTCGAGGCCGGGCAGGCAGAAGGCCGGATCCACCCCGCGCTCGAACCGGTAACGCGCATCCGACGTGATGCCGAGCCAGCGCCCGCTACGGGCTATATTTGCCGGGTCCCACAAAGCGGATTCGATGAGAACATCGGTCGTCGCCTCATCACAGCCCGAGGCTTCGCCACCCATGATGCCGGCCAGCGATTCGACCCCGTGATCGTCGGCTATGACGACGTTCGTCGCATCGAGTGCATAGGTCTTGCCGTCGAGCGCGCGCAATATTTCGCCGGGCATCGCGCGGCGTACGACGAGGTTGCCGGAAATTTTTTTCGCATCGAAGACATGCAGCGGCCGCGACCGGTCGAACGTGAGATAATTGGTGACGTCGACGAGCCGATTGATCGGCCGCAGACCGATGGCAAGGAGCTTTTTGCGCAGCCACTCGGGGCTTTCCCCATTGCGAAGGCTGCGCACGAGGCGCAGCGCAAAAGCGGGAGCAAGATGCGCGTCAGCAGCTTCGAAATCGAGTTTGACTTCGACCGGGCAGGCGAATTGCCCCTTGACCGGCACGACGGGCGGTGTCTTCACCTTGCCCAGTCCGGCGGCGGCGAGGTCGCGCGCAATCCCTGCGACGCCCATGGCGTCGGGCCGGTTCGGCGTGAGATTGATCTCGATGACCGGGTCGTCGAGGCCCGCCCAGCGGACATAAGGGACTCCGACCGGCGCGTCATCCGACACTTCGAGAATGCCGTCGTGGTTTTCGGAAAGTTCGAGTTCCGCACCCGAGCAGAGCATTCCATGCGACTCGACACCGCGGATGACCCCCTTGCTGAGAGTGATCTTCTTGGCCGGAATATAGGCTCCCGGCGGTGCGAACACGGATTTCAGGCCGGTCCGGGCATTGGGAGCGCCGCAGACGACCTGGATGGGCGAGCCGCCGCCCACATCGACGAGACAGACGCGGAGCCGATCGGCATTCGGGTGCGGCTTGGCTTCAATGACGGAGGCAATGACAAAAGAGCCGAGGCTCGCAGCCGGATCATGGACATGTTCGACTTCGAGTCCGATCTTGGTCAGAGTTTCGACGACTTCGCCGAGCGTCGCGCGAGTCTCGAGGTGGTCGTAGAGCCAGGAGAGAGAGAATTTCATAGCCAGCCTGAGGTGAGGAGCGGTGGATGCCGAGAGGCCGGCGGTCCCCCCGCTTGCGACGAAACTGGCGCCGTTCTCTGCTGACGCTCTCGCATGATGCGGAGCGAAACGAACTCCGATTTGTGCAGAAGAGGGGATATAAAGCGGATTTGCGCCCAGTGGAATTGTGAAAGTGATCAATGTTTCATTTCGGCGCAACTTCACAAGATTAGTCCGGCGGCATTTTTATGGCGGGACCAAAAGGCATTCCCGGGGGCGCAGCGGTCGCGGTGCGGGCATTTTACCGATGGTCAGAGCCTGTCTCGACTGGATGGCCACATCCTTCGGGGATATCCACCAAAAAGGATGAGCTGCCGAGCGGCGCGAAGCTTGGTATTGGGCTCGCAATTGTCCCGTCCGCCGCGCTATACCTCGTCGCGTCGACAGGCGCGGTCGCCGCAATTTGGCTGTATAAGAAGGATTTGCGGAAGTTTGTCGGGACTGGACATTAAGGAAAAAAGTAAGCTTGGACAGAGGATTGATGAGTGATGAAGAGGACCTCGGCTCGAAAGGCACCGGCGGCGCGGGCGGCGGCGCGCCATTTGCGCGGAGTGGCGGCAAAGGCCACGGTGTTCCTCTGAAAGTCCCGCCGTCGGAAGACGACGTGACAGGGAAAGCGCGGCGGCACAGGATCGGTCGCTATATCGGCTGGTCTTTCAGCCTCGTTATCGCGTCGCTGGCGATATTCGTCCTGGTCAGGACGCTCAGCCACATGGATTTCGGTGAATTGCGCGCCGCAATAGCGGCCACCAGCACCGAGCAAATTGCCATGGCGTGCGCGCTTACGGCACTCTCTTTCCTAGCCTTGACCGGCTACGACAGCCTAGCGCTACGGCAATTGCGGCTGCGGATGCCCTATTCGAGGACGGCTCTTGCCTCGTTTACGAGCTACGCCGTCTCTTTCACGCTTGGCTTTCCGCTCATAACGGCCGGAACGATCCGCTACTGGATCTATTCGCGAGCCGGCTTGACCGCAAGCAAAGTGGCGAGTTTGACGGTCATCGCCGGCGTCACTTTCTGGCTCGGCATGGCGCTCGTCATCGCCGTCGCTCTCCTCTTCCGCGCTGAGACGATCAGCCTCGTCAATCATTTCGACGTGCATATCAACATGCTGATTGGCGCCGCCGTGCTGGTCGGGCTCGTCACCTATCTCGGCTGGGTCTCGCTTGATCGCCGCCGGACGCGGATCCAGGGTTTTCGGCTCGAACTGCCCGGTTTCACCCTGACGCTCGGCCAGATCACCCTCGGCGTCATCGATCTATGCTCGGCCGCAGGCGTTCTCTACACACTCCTGCCGCCAAACCAGGCGCTGGATTTTTTTACTTTCGCCGCGGTCTATGTCTTCGCCTGCGTTCTCGGCATTGCCAGCAATGCGCCGGGTGGTCTTGGTGTCTTCGAAGCCGCTATGCTGAAAGCGGTACCGGGTCCATCGCAAGAGGCGTTGCTCGCCTCCCTCTTGCTGTTTCGCGTCATCTATTATCTTGTCCCGTTCATCCTCGCGCTTGCCTTATTGGCGGCGAACGAAGGCATCCACCGTTGGAAAGACCTGCGTAGCGCTTGAAAGAAGCCGCCGCCCAGCGCGATCTTCAATCCAATGGTGGAGCTCCCAGCAAGCAGTCGGCCCGCTGCAGGCGAGCGCATGCATTCCGTTTTGGTTTTTGTGACATTTCGATGACGTTTTCGCGGAGATTGGTCGGCCTTGATCGCGCCCCAGGGGAGTGCACATAAAGTACCCGGGCAAAGGTTTGCCTCATAAATTTTGGAGTTTCGGTGCAAAGCGTATGGATCGAGAAACGACACTCCGAGACCGTTTGCTCATTCGCAAGCTGATCGAGGCCCTACCGGAAGCGGTCCTGATCATCGGCGCGGATGATCGGGTGTTCGCCGCCAATGCCGCAGCAAAGGCGCTTTTGCCAAGTCTGCGCACGGAAGGTCTGTTGGCACGCAGTCTGCGCTCGCCGGACGTGCTCGACACAGTGGGCCGCGTGAGGGATTCGGGGCAGGCGGAGCGCGTGATCTGGGTCGAACGGTTTCCAATCGAGCGGCTGTTCGAAGTCAGCATTGCGCCGATTGACGACAGCGAATTCGAACCTGCGCTTATTCTGTCACTTCATGACCTGAGCGAAGCCCGGCGGCTGGAACGCATGCGCGTTGATTTCGTCGCCAATGCGAGCCATGAACTGCGCACGCCGCTCGCCTCCTTGCTCGGTTTTGTCGAGACGCTGCAAGGACCCGCGCGCGAGGACGCGAATGCGCGCGGCAAGTTCCTGGCGATCATGCGGGAACAAGCGCAACGCATGTCGCGTCTCGTCGACGATCTTCTATCCTTGTCGCGGATCGAGCAGCATCTGCACGTCCGACCCGATACACCCGTCGACATGGTCGGCATATTGCGACACATCGTCGATACTTTGACACCGATGGCGGTTGATGCCGAGGTCGAATTGCAGATCGATGCTCCTGCTTCCGTCGTCGTGCCAGGCGACCGCGACGAGCTGCTCCGCGTTGCGGAAAACCTCATCGAAAACGCCATCAAATATGGCGCCGCCGATCCGGCCAGCAAGCCTAGAGCGGTCGATATCAGCCTCACTCAGCAGGGCCAACAGGCCGTTCTCGTCGTGCGCGATTATGGGCCCGGCATCGCTCCTGAACATATTCCGCGGCTCACCGAGCGCTTTTATCGGGTCGATGTCGGACAAAGCCGCGCCAAAGGCGGTACCGGTCTTGGTCTTGCCATCGTCAAACATATTCTCGCCCGCCATCGCGGCCGTCTCAATATCAGCTCGACTCTCGGCGAGGGCGCGGTTTTCACCGCGATCTTGCCGGTGCACGAGGAGCAACCGCCTTCGGATTGATGGCTCTGCGGCTTCGAAGATCAGAGCCTCAAGCGGCATCGCGGCGCGGCTGAGCGAGCGCTGCGCTGCGGATCGCTGCGATATTGGTGGCATATTGCAGAGGGCCGCCGGCAAATACGGCAGATCCGGCGACGAGCGTGTCGGCCCCGGCCGCCGCGACGAGCGCCGCGGTTTGCGGGTTGATCCCGCCATCGACCTCAAGGCGGATCGGACGCCCGCCGATCAGTGCTTTGAGGGAAGCAACCTTCTCCACTGCGGAAAGAATGGAGGGAGCGATGACGAGAGACATCAGCGATCCGCCTTCTCTTGCGTGGGTTGAGGCGAAAAGACTCGGCTGCCGCGCACGTCGCTCGCCTCGATCGTCGTCAGATCCTCGAGCGACACGACGCCGGCCTCTTCGAAATGCCGGTTCGCGTGCCGAAGCCGCATGCGGTCGAGCGCGTTGCGGATCGAGCGCGCGTTGGCGAAATGCGGCTGAGCGCGGCGCGCGACGATATAGTCGCGGAAGGCGGCAGCGGCAGCCTCGCTGAACCTGTAATTCATCCCTTTCAACATCATCTCGGCGATCGCCATCAATTCATCGTCACTATAGTCGGGAAAATCGATGTGATGCGCGATACGCGAGCGAAAACCTGGATTTGAGCGGAAGAAACGGTCCATTCGATCGGCATAACCGGCGAGAATGACGACCAGATCATCGCGCTGGTTCTCCATGACCTGGAGCAGGATTTCGATCGCTTCCTGGCCATAGTCGCGCTCGTTCTCCGGCCGGTAGAGATAATAGGCCTCGTCGATGAACAAGACTCCGCCCATGGCCTTTTTCAAGATCTCTTTCGTTTTCGGCGCGGTATGACCGATATATTGGCCGACGAGATCGTCCCGCGTCACGGAGACAAGGTGTCCTTTGCGCACGTAACCGAGTTTATGGAGAATCTCGGCCATCCGCAGTGCGACCGTGGTCTTGCCGGTCCCCGGATTGCCGGTGAAGCTCATATGCAAAGTCGGCGTCTCGGAAGACAGCCCCAAGCGCTGGCGCACCCGATCGACCAGCAGCAGCGCCGCAATCTGCCGGATACGTGCTTTGACCGGCGCGAGCCCGATGAGTTCCCGGTCGAGTTGATCGAGCACTTCGGCGACATGAGTGTCGGCCAATTCTCGCCGCAGATCTATGCCTTCGACCAATTGGTTTTGGAGCAATTGGTTTTCTTCGGAGGCTATCGCGGTTTCGCGCGCCTGCATCGACTAAACCTCTCGGCTTGCCCGGCTCCTGTCAGCAAGGGTGCCAAACCTCATTGCGGGAGCGAGCTTGTTGAAATGGGCAAGGTGCTGACCGGTTAAGGGGGACACCCGATCACCACCGTGCTCATGCACCGTATCGCTCGCCTTCCGGACGGTCGGTCGCGTAAGCCTCGAGCGTGTAGCGGATGTTGCGGCCGTCTCCGTCTTGGCGGACCAAGCGGAACCCGGGTTCCTCCTTTGGCCTATGCACGATGAAAGAGATCTTCACGCTTTCCCAGCCATGCGAAGAATCGAAGCCCGAAAGCCTCACATAGGCGCGGTCACCATAGGCTTTTCGGCAGGCATCAAGCTCGAGCATTACGGCCGCCGCATCCTTGATGTCGAACATCGGCAGGCCCCACATGTCCCAAAATGTATTGCGCGGATGCGGATCGTCGCTGAACTCGAGGTTCACCGCCCAGCCTTTATCTATGCAATATTGCACTTGGGAGCGGATCTGATCATCGGTCAGATCCGGCAGAAATGAAAAACAGCCTTGCGTAATACGCATGTTACTTTCCCTTATTCTGCGGCCGTTACCGTCGGCACGAAGTCCGGCGTATCGGTCGAGGCATAATTGAAGGTCACATCCTTCCAGGTTTCCAGCGCCTGCCGAAGCGGGATGCAGGTCTTCGCCGCCGCCTCGAGAATTTCGGGACCTTCAGCGAGGATGTCGCGACCCGCATTACGAGCAAACATCATGGCTTCGAGCGCGACACGATTGGCCGTCGCGCCCGCCGCAATGCCCATCGGATGACCGATCGTGCCGCCACCGAACTGCAAAACGACGTCTTCACCGAGGAGATCGATCAATTGGTGCATCTGGCCGGCATGAATGCCGCCCGAAGCGACCGGCATGAGCTTGTTCAGCGACGCCCAATGCTGATCGAAGAAGACACCGTGTTCGAGCTTCATGGGATTATAGTCTTCGCGACAGATGTCGTAATAGCCGCGCGTCGTATACGGATCGCCTTCGAGCTTGCCGACCACAGTTCCCGCATGGATGTGGTCGACGCCGGCGAGCCGCATCCATTTAGCGATGACACGGAAAGAGACGCCATGCGCCTTCTGGCGTGTATAGGTCGAATGCCCAGCACGATGGAGATGCAAAATCATGTCGTTCCTGCGGGCCCATTTGGCCATGGACTGGATCGCCGTATAGCCGATCACCAGATCGATCATGACAATGCAGGAGCCGAGGTCCTTAGCGAATTCGGCGCGCTCGTACATGTCCTCCATCGTGGCGCCGGTGACATTGAGATAAGTGCCCTTGATTTCGCCGCTCGCCGCTTCGGCCTTCTTCACCGCTTCCATGCAATAGAGAAAACGCTCGCGCCAATGCATGAAGGGCTGCGAATTGATGTTCTCATCGTCCTTGGTGAAATCGAGGCCGCCTTTGAGCGCTTCATAGACGACACGGCCGTAATTGCGGCCAGAGAGACCGAGTTTCGGCTTCACCGTCGCCCCGAGCAAGGGCCGACCGAACTTGTCGAGCCTTTCACGCTCGACCACGATACCGGTAGCGGGACCCTGGAAGGTCTTCACATAGGCAACGGGCAGGCGCATGTCTTCCAGACGCAAGGCTTTCAGGGGCTTGAACCCGAAGACATTGCCAATGATCGAAGCCGACAGGTTGGCGATCGAACCCGACTCGAAAAGATCGAGATCATAGGCAATATAAGCGAAGTATGAACCGGGGGCGTTAGGCACGGGATCGACGCGATAGCATTTCGCGCGATATTTCTCGGAAGCCGTCAAACGGTCGGTCCATACGACCGTCCAGGTCGCGGTCGAGGATTCACCCGCCACCGCCGCCGAAGCTTCGATTGGATCGACACCCTCCTGTGGCGTCACCCGAAAGAGGGCGATGATGTCTGTGTCCTTGGGCTGATAATCGGGCTCCCAATAGCCCATCTGCCGATATTCCATGACGCCGGCGGAATAGCGGCTGCGCTTTTCGGTCTTTTGCGCCTCACCCTTTTGCGCCTCGCCTGGCGCCGACGGAACGCTCCGTTCGACTACGTTCATCATATTTCTCCTTTACTCTATTACGCGGCGCTTCTCGCCTCGATCCGCGGATCGAGGCCCCCGCTCGCATAGCGATTGGCCATTGCGGACATGGGGAGGACTTTGATCTTGCCGGCCTGTCCGGCCGTGCCGAACTGCTCGAATCGCAGACGGCAGAGATCACGCATACGGTCCATCGCCGGTTTCATGAATTTGCGCGGATCGAACTCCTCCGGTTTTGTCGTGGCAACGCGACGAAATTCAGCCGCCATCGCAAGTCGGCAATCCGTATCTATGTTGACTTTGCGGACACCATGCCTGATGCCGCGGATGATCTCTTCGACCGGCACTCCAAAAGTCTGCCGCATCGCACCGCCATAGGCGTTGAAATCGTCCTGCAAGTCCTGCGGAACCGAAGACGAGCCGTGCATCACCAGATGGATGTTCGGCAATTTTGAGTGGATCGCCTCGACGACACGCATCGAGAGGATGTCGCCGTCTGGTTTGCGGGTGAATTTATAAGCGCCATGCGAAGTGCCCATCGCAATGGCCAAGGCATCGACCTTGGTCCGCATGACGAAGTCGACGGCCTGGTCCGGGTCCGTCAATAATTGATCGCGGGTCAATTGGCCTTCGGCGCCGTGCCCGTCTTCCTTTTCGCTGCTCCTATGCTCGAGCGAGCCGAGCACGCCCAGTTCGCCTTCGACGGAAGCGCCGACCGCATGCGCCGCCACGACGACGCGCCCCGTGATAGCGACGTTGTAATCGTAAGAAGCCGGCGTCTTGGCATCGGCTTCGAGAGACCCGTCCATCATCACCGAGGTGAAGCCGTGCTGAATGGCGGTGAGGCAGGTCGCTTCGTTATTGCCGTGATCCTGATGCAGGCAGATGGGAATTTGCGGAAACATCTCGATCAGGGCTTCGAACATCTTCGAAAGCATGATGTCGCCGGCGTAGGCACGGGCACCGCGGCTCACTTGAATGATGACGGGAGCATCGACCAATGCCGCCGCCTCCACAATCGCGAGACCTTGTTCCATATTGTTGATGTTGAAGGCGGGCACCCCGTAGTCGTGCTCCGCGGCATGATCGAGAATCTGTCGCAAGGTTATCCGGGCCATGCTCTAACTCCCCGTTATCGATTGGTTCTGCCACTCGGTCAACGAAGCTTGTCCACTTTCGCAGCGGCGACGAGCGCTTGCGCCTCGGCAGCAACGGCATCCGCGGTGATCCCGAAGGCATTGAACAAATCTTTCGCCGGCCCGCTGGCGCCGAAAGAGGTCATGCCGACGAAGCCGTCGTCCGGTCGAAGAAAGATGTCCCAGCTCTGCCGCAGCGCCGCCTCGATGCCGACACGCGGCGCGCGACCGAGAACGCTAGCGCGATAGTCGCGCGGCTCCGCGGCGAAAAGCTCGAAACAGGGTGCCGACACGACGGCCGCTTTGATGCCGCTTGCCGCGAGCCGTTTGGCCGCATCGAGCGCCAACGCGACTTCCGAGCCGGTCGCAACGAGCGTCACGTCGCGCTCACCGGCGGCCTCCCTCAGGACGTAAGCGCCCTTTGCAGAAAGATTTTCGGCCGTATGTTCGGGCCGCACAATCGGCAGATTTTGACGCGAAAGACACAAAGCTGACGGCGCGGTTCTGCTCGCCAAAGCCAGTTGCCAAACCTCTGCCGTTTCAACGGCATCGGCGGGGCGGAAGACGAGCAGATTGGGAATCGCCCGCAGAGCCGCCAAATGTTCGACCGGCTGATGCGTCGGCCCATCTTCGCCGAGGCCGATCGAATCATGGGTGAGAACGTGAATGACGCGCTGCTGCATCAAAGCGGCGAGCCTTATCGCCGGCCGGCTATAATCGGCAAAGACAAGGAAAGTTCCGCCGTAGGGGATGAAGCCGCCGTGCAGCGCTATCCCGTTCATGGCCGCAGCCATGCCATGTTCGCGAATGCCGTAATGGATGTAGCGGCCGGAAAAGTCTTCCGCCGTCACGGCCTTGGTCTCGACCGCCTTGGTAAGATTCGAATGGGTGAGATCCGCGCTACCGCCGATGAGATTGGGCTGTGCTTTGGCGAGCTGGTCGAGGAGCTTCTGCGACGAGACGCGCGTTGCCTGGGCGGCGCCGCCTTCGCTCGCAGCGCGTTTGAAGGCTTCGATTGCAGCCTCGGCTTCGGGCGTAATATCGCCCGCGAGATCGGCCTTGAACCGCGCGACGCGCTCTTCCGGCAGCGCCGCCAGGCGCGCCTCCCATTCCTTATGAGCCTGCGCAGAATGTTCACCTGCGGCCCGCCAAGCCGCCGCGATATCGGGCGGAATCTCGAAGGGTCCGCTCTCCCAACCGAGTGCCGCGCGCGCGCCGGCGACTTCCGCTGCACCAAGCGGCGATCCATGCGTTGCAGCCGTGCCTGCTTTGGTCGGCGCGCCGTAGCCGATGGTTGTCCTGCAGGCGATCAGGACGGGCCGATCGGCACGGCGCGCCTCATCGATCGCTGCAGCGACCTCTTCGGGAACGTGACCATTGACGCTCAACGCCTCCCAACCTGCCGCCTTGAAACGGGCGAGCTGATCGACAGAATCGGCCAGCCTGATGTCGCCATCGATCGTGATGCCATTGTCGTCCCAGAGCACGATCAATTTCGACAGCCGCAAATGTCCGGCAAGCGCAATGGCTTCCTGGCTGATGCCTTCCATCAGGCAGCCGTCGCCGGCTAAAACATAGGTGTAATGGTCGACGAGTTCGGCGCCGTAGCGGGCCGCGAGCAAACGTTCGGCGAGCGCCATCCCGACTGCCGTCGCAAGGCCCTGGCCGAGCGGCCCCGTCGTCGTTTCAACGCCCAATGTGTGACCATACTCCGGGTGCCCCGGCGTCTTCGAGCCGAGCTGCCGGAAATTCCCCAGCTCGTCGAGCGTCATTTCCGGATAGTTGAGAAGATGCAGCAGCGAATAGAGCAGCATCGAACCGTGGCCGGCGGACAAAACAAAGCGATCACGATCGGGCCAAGCCGGATCGGCCGGGTCGAACTTGAGAAATTGCGCAAAAAGCACCGTGACGACATCCGCCATGCCCATCGGCATGCCAGGATGACCCGAATTGGCTTGCTCGACCGCGTCCATGGAAAGAGCGCGGATTGCGTTGGCCATATCCTGCAGCGCCACGGGCTGCGATGCTTTCGTAAACACGTTCATGAACGGCTCCTTCAGCTCGCCCGCCTGGCACGCTCAACGAGTTGTAGAATGAAAGGCGTCAGAATCAATTGCATCCCAAGATCGAGTTTGGCGCCAGGGATGACGATCGAATTGGCGCGCGACATGAAGCTGTCAGGGATCATCGACAGCAGATAGGGGAAATCGATGCCGCGCGGATTACGGAACCGGATGATCACCATGGATTCATCGGCTGTCGGAATCCAGCGCGCCTGGAAAGGATTCGACGTATCGACGGTCGGCACCCTCTGGAAATTGATGTCGGTCTCGCCGAACTGCGGACAGATGTAGTTCACATAGTCCGGCATTCGGCGTAAAATTGTGTCTGTTACGGCTTCGGTCGAATAGCCTCGGGTTGCCCGGTCGCGATGGATTTTTTGGATCCATTCCAGGTTGATCACCGGAACCACACCGATTTTCAGATCCGCATAACGCGCCACGTTCACAGTTTGCGTGACGATCGCGCCGTGAAGGCCTTCATAGAAAAGAAGATCCGTCTTTTCCGGCAGGCTCCTCCACTCGGTGAAGGTGCCCGGCCGCGCGCCATAAAGTTCGGCTTCGTCGGCGTCGTGAGCATAATGCCGGGTCTTGGCGCGCCCGGTCTCACTATAGGTTTTGAACACCGCCTCGAGCTCCTCGAGAAGATTGGCGGTCGGGCCGAAATGGCTGAAATGATGGTTGCCGTGCACCGCCTCTTCCGCCATGACCCGGCGCATGTCTTCGCGATCGTAGCGGTGGTAGGCATCGCCTTCGATGAAGGCCGGCTCGATTTTCTCGCGCCGGAAAATTTCCTCGAAGGTCTTCTTGACCGAAGTCGTGCCCGCCCCCGAGGAGCCGGTGACCGATATGATCGGATGTTTGGCCGACATTGCGTCCCTCGAACTCAGAAACGGATCAGACCGCGGCGCCCGAACAAGGGCGCCCGTTCGGCAGAAAACTGCGGATCAGCATGATAGCGCGTGATGAGGTCGACGGGATTGGCCGAACCGAACACGAGCGGCGTGCGGACGTGGAGATCCGTCGGCGTCACGTCGAGAATATTGTGCTGGCTGTCGTTTGCCACGCCACCCGCCAATTCGACGATGAGGGCGATCGGATTGGCTTCATAAATCAGCCGCAGCCGACCTAAATTATAACCGGGCCGTTGATCCCCGGGATAGAGGAAGACGCCGCCGCGGATCAAGATGCGATAGGCCTCGGCGACGAGCGAAGCGACCCAGCGCATGTTATGATTGCGCCCGAAGGGGCCTTCCGTGCCACGGATGCAATCATCGACGAAAGCTTGCACGGACGGCGTCCAATGCCGATAATTGGAGGCGTTGATCGCGTATTCCGACGAGTCCCTGGGAATCTTCAGCGCTTCGATGGCCAGCAAAAACCGGCCCGTCCGACGCTCGAGGATGAACACGCGAGTCTGCCCCCCCATAGCCAAAACCAGCGAGGTCTGCGGACCATAGATTACGAAGCCAGCGGCGATCTGATTGCGACCTGGCTGGAGGAAGTGAGCCTGCATGTCGCTCGCCGCCGGAAGCCGCGGCAGAACCGAAAAGATTGTTCCAATCGACACATTCGTATCGATGTTGGAAGAGCCGTCGAGCGGATCGATGGCGACGACAAGCGGAGCCTCGGCATTAAGCAGAAGCGGGCCCTTCAGCTCCTCCGACACGACGATCGCCACCGGGGCGCGCTTCATCGCATCGATGAGACTATCGTTGGCGACCATATCGAGGTGCTTTTGGGCATCGCCGCCCTCGTTGAAGCCGCCGACTGCCACATGTCCTTCACCCGCGAGCCGCCCGAGAGAAATGAGCTCGGCGAGCTCGACTGCGGCAGCTGCAATGCGTTCGATGAGCAAAGCGATCGGCGCAAGCCCAGCGTTCTCGCTGACGATCTGCGCCAGAACCTCCTGCAAGATTTCCTTATGCGCGATGTTCGCCATGTCCTGCCCTGACATCCTGCCCTGACATTATGTCCTGCACTGACTTTCCGAGGGTTGCCAGGCCTCTTTGAGCCCAATTCAGTCTATCTCGGTGCAAAAGAAAACTGAATAATATTGAGATATGATTCAAAAAAATCTAATCTCCAAATATGTTGCGACTGACCATTAAGCAATTTGCGACGATTCGTGCCGTGGCGAAGGCGGGCACGATCGTGCAGGCCGCCGAACAGCTGAACGTAACCCCTGCCGCCCTCACGTCGCGGATAAAACTAGCAGAAGAAGATGCAGGTCTGGCGCTTTTCGACCGAATCAGCGGGCGGCTGCGACTGACCGACGCAGGCGAAGAAGTGGTCAATGCCGCAAGCCAGATGGAGCTCGTGCTGAATGATCTCGATTCCACGCTTGCGGCCATAAGGGAGCAGAAAGCCGGGCGAATCTCGGTCGGCGTCGTCTCGACCGCGAAATATTTCGCGCCGCGGTTGATCGCCGCCTTCACGCGCCTGAACCCGCGGATCGAGGTCTCGCTCATGCTCGGCAATCGTGCGGAGATGATTGATCATCTGCGGGACTATACCGTCGACATTGCACTGATGGGTCGCCCGCCTTTGGATTTTCCAGCGCTGAGCGATGCTTTTGGCTCGCACCCGCAAGTCGTCATTGCGGCACCCGATCACAGACTCGCGGGTCGAAAGGCCATAGACAAGACCGAGCTCGCCGACGAAAGTTTCATTGTCCGGGAAGACGGCTCGGGGACCCGGACTGTATTCGAATATTTTTTCGCCGGAATTATGGTGCGCAGACCGCGTGTCAGCATCGAAATCGGCTCGAACGAAACGATCAAGCAGGCCGTCATGGCGGGCCTCGGCCTGGCGCTGATCTCGGCTCACACGATCGAGGCCGAGGTCGCAAGCGGGCGGCTCGCGATTCTCGACGTCAAAGGCCTGCCGATCATCCGACAATGGTTCATCGTGCGGCGCGCGGACCGGCCGCTGCGCCCCGTCGGCCAAGCCATTTGGGACTTCACTTTGGCCGAAGGGCCAAAATTGCTGCCGCAAACCATCAAGCTTTGACGGCGGCCCCGCCGGGCTTCATTAGTCGAGGTCGATGCGCGCTCCCTGCAAATTGCCGCGGCAAAGGACTTTGTATGCCAAATGAAGCGATGGCGGACGAGAGGTTTCGACCGATGAACGTGTTTTCACGTGCGGCCGAACGCCTGTCCCTCGATCTTGCGCCTTCTGATCTCGATCCCGACGTCATTCCCGCCAATGGCGACCATAGACTCAATCCGCTCTCGGCACCCATAGTCAACCCAGGCGGCGCCAGGCCCGCCGCGGTGCTCGTGCCGCTTGTCGCCTATCCCGATGAAATTAAAGTTATTTTGACCTTGCGGGCGAGCGCTCTGCGCGACCATTCAGGGCAAATCGCCTTTCCCGGCGGCAAAATCGAGGCTCAGGATGCGAGCCCGACCGCTGCGGCACTGCGGGAAAGCAAGGAAGAAATCGGCCTTTCTCCCGAACAGATCACGCCGATCGGCTACCTCGACCCGTTTCTGACGGGGACCGGCTTTCGCATCCTTCCGGTCGTTGCGCGCATCGATCCGGCCTACAGGCTTCGCATCGATCCAGCCGAGGTCGACGAAGCCTTCGAAGTCCCGTTTTCCTTTCTGATGAACGAGGCCAACCACGAACTGCATGCGCGGGAGTGGAAGGGCGTGATGCGATCCTTCTATGCAATGATCTACGGCGAGCGTAACATCTGGGGCGCAACCGCGGGCATCATACGCAATCTCTATGAAAGGCTCTATGGCTGATGTGGCGGTTCCTGCTCGAGCCTGCGCTGCTCTTTCTTTCGCCTTTCGCAATTTATGCCGCGGCTCTTCTGTTGCGCCGCACACCGCCTTTTGCCGGATATTACTGGAGCCGGGGAACCCTCTCTTGGCTGACGCTCGTGGGACTGGCAGTGGCGGTGATCGGTATGCTGCTGTTTGGGATTTTCGCCGAACGGCACGGTGGCGCCTATGTGCCGGCCCATATCGAAAACGGCAAGCTCGTGCCCGGAAGACTGGAATGAGGCATGCGATCGACAGTAGTTGCGATTGCCGCACCGGCACCGGCCAAGGCTCTCTTGAGCGACGCGGATCTCATCTGCGTTCTTGCGTTGCTCGACCGCGACGGCGAATCAGCACGCCTCGTCGGCGGCGCACTCCGCAATGCCTTGCTCGGCCACGAAGTGCGTGAATTCGACATTGCGACGACGGCGCCTCCCGAGGTCGTCATGGCGCGCGCCCAGGCGGCGCATATTCGTTGCATTCCGACCGGATTGGAACATGGCACGGTCACGCTCGTGGTCTCTGGCCGCGCTTTCGAAGTCACGACCCTTCGTGAAGACGTCGAGACCGACGGGCGCCGGGCAAAAGTGCGCTTCAGTCGCGATTTCGCCCGCGATGCCTTACGCCGCGATTTCACCGTCAACGCGCTGTCGATGACATTGGACGGCATGCTGTTCGACTATGTCGGCGGGTTGGCCGATATCGAAGCGCGCCGGCTGCGTTTCATCGGCGACCCGACGCAGCGCATCCGTGAAGATTATTTGCGTATCCTGCGCTTCTTTCGCTTTGCCGCCGAATATTCGCAAGGGCCTCTCGATCCTGGCGGCTTGCGAGCGTGTATGCGCGAACGGGAGGGTCTGGCTCGGCTATCGCGCGAACGAATACGGACCGAGGTGCTCAAGCTCTTCGCGGCACGCCGAGCCGCCGAGATCACCGGAGAAATCTGCCAGGCGGGCCTGCTCGGCCCGCTGCTTGCCGTCGCTCCCAATCCGGCACGCCTGAATTCCCTCTTGCGCATCGAAGCTGACGAGCCGCGCGATCCTCTTCTCGCCCTCGCCGCCCTCTGCGTCAACGTGCCGGAAGATGCGCAGAATTTGCGCGAGCGCTTGCGGCTATCGAACGCCGAAGAAAGACGCCTTTCTTGTGCAGCCGAGGCCTTAGTCGCATTGCATGGATTGCAGCGCCCGCCGGCCGCCCAAAGTCTTTTGCGCCTGCTATTTCGGCATGGACGGCAGGCCGCGAGCGATGCACTCGCGCTCGCCCAGGCGGAAGCTGCGGGCGAAGCCGATGCGGAATGGCGCCGGGCGAGGCTCTACCTGCAAGAAGCGCGCGAACCGCATTTGCCTTTCTCCGGCGCCGATCTCTTGGCACGCGGTCTGCCGAACGGCCGTGCCGTAGGTGCGGCCTTGAAGGATTTGCAAGCGCGCTGGATCGCGGCCGGCTTCCCGGAAGATCCGCGCCGCCTCGCCGAATTGCTCGAGGCAGCGGCGCGCGCTGCAACAAACGATTCCGACGAGGCGATTTGAGCCGCGTCAAAGCGCTGAAACGCTCCGCGGTTAGGCTTGGGCCACCAGCCGGCAACTTTATGCCCGCCTGCGGAATTGCCAGGCAGCCTCCGGGAAAAAAGCAGGAGCTGCAAATGGCAAAAGCCACCAAGATCGTCCTCGCCATGGCGATAGCTCTCGACGCCGCTATGCTGCACGCGTCCGCGCAAGGGAATTTGTTCGCACAAGCCGAGCCGTCGAGGGACCAACTCATTAACCGAAATAACCTCGCTCCGACCGGCGAAACCGTTCCGCATCCCGGCCAATCGCAAATTGGCTCGGAATCGGCGCAAGAAAAAGCGGCACAGAAAAAAAGCCAGAAGGACACGCACTCCATTTGCAGCAATTGCGAGTGAGACCGACGCGCCGAGGCGACAGCGCCCGAGTCCGCCTGGCGCCGTCGACCGGCCCGAGCCGATGCAGCTCAAGCTTCCTCGATCCCGCGACGATGGTTCCAGGTGCGCGGTTTCCCTCCCGCGGTCTTCGGGTTAACCTGGAGCAAGACGTTCGGGAGTTGCGGCGTGAACGCAGGACGTAGAACCCCTTCAGACGTCGCCCGCCGGATCGGCGAGCGGATCGGCAAACGCGCGCAATCTGACGGCGTAAGCGGAGCCTGGCGGCGGGAGACCTACACTTTGCCACGCGCCGAAGCACGCGACAAAGCGCGCGAGTGGTTCACCAAATATCCGAAGGCCGCCTATATGACGGAGATCGAGTTCTGGCGCGAACTCTCGGATGGCCGCATCGAGTTTACGATCCGCCGCCTGCCGAGCGCAGATTAGTCCGACATTCGTGCGGGATCGGATATCTCCGACCTCCAACTGAGACACCGCCCCCACGTCTTTATTCATGAGCGGTGCCACGCGACGCTCCCTCTGCGCGGACATCCGGCGTTTCCCAGGCCAAATGCTGACCGGCGTCGACCGCAATCATCTGCCCGGTCACATTGCGGGCTCCAGCCAGATAAAGCACCGCTTCGGCAATATCGCGTACATCGACCATCTGCATTAGAGGAACGTTCGCCACTTCCTTTGCAAAGATTTCCATCCCTTGCTCTTCATTCGGCAGAACCGGACCGGGACCGACGGCATTCACCCGGATGCGCCGCGGCGCAAAGGCCTGAGCGAGGGTGCGCGTTGCGGTCCAAAGCGCGGATTTGCTCAAAGTGTAGGAGAAGAATTGCGGCGTAGGGCGCCAGACCCTTTGGTCGATGATGTTCACGATCGAGGCCTCGGCCCCGGCCGGCACTTGTTTGGCAAATTCGCGCGCGAGCAGGACCGGCGCGCGCAAATTGACAGCAAAATGTTTCTCCCAAAGTGCAAGTTCGAAGGACTCGGCCGCATCGTCGGCAAAGGTCGAGGCATTGTTGACGAGAAGCGACAACGGCCCGAACGCCGCAACAGATTCTGCAATCACACGTGCCGGCGTTTCGGGATCGGCAAGGTCCGCCGCGATGACAAAAATATTCGCGCTGGCGATCTGCGCCGCCAACCGCGCCGCTGCGGCCTCGGCTTCGTCTTGCGAAGCCGAACTGCAATGCAGCGCGACCCGATAGCCGCTGTGCGCCAGGCGCTCGACGATCGCCAGGCCGATCCGGCGCGCCGCCCCAGTGACCATAGCAACACCTTGCGGCGACGTTTTCTCGGCTTCTTCGCTCATCCCAAATCCCATGCTAGATCCCATGCTAGATCCCATGCTAAATCCCATGACGTGACGAGCCCGGTCCGCTGACCATATAACCCGGCACCGCCCTTTTCGAACTGCCTGACTCGTTCGGGTGGCGCGCTTGCGCGCGAAAACAAACTTACTTTGGGAACATCATAGTGTTCGTTAAGGTTAACATATATAGTTAACAATTGTTACTTATAGATTTTCATTTATACATAGGTTTTATTTAATCTATGAGTAACCAAGTAAGCTTATGCCTCTTCGCAGGAGATCCCGGCAATGGATCGCACAGTGAAGAGGAATTGGATATGACAAACAACCTGTTCGCCGGCCTTGCTCCGAAGGCCCTGGCTGCGCTTGCGGTTTTGACTCTTGCCAGCGGCGCCCTCGGTGCGGATCTACCGTCGCGCTCGAGTGCGGCCTATTATCCTGCGCCGCCGATCTTTACTTGGACCGGGCTCTATCTCGGTGCCAACGGGGGCTACGGCATCGGCCGCGGGACTTATGGCGGCGGTGCCGATTTCGGCGATCAGGCTGGCGGAATTTTTGGTGTCACGGCCGGCTACAACTACCAGTCCGGGTCTCTTGTCGCGGGTATCGAAGCCGATCTCGATTTCGCCGGGATTGCTGGCACGAGCATTCCAAAAGCTTCCACCTTCACGAGCGGAGATACGACCAGCGTCGGCACCCTGCGCGGCCGGTTCGGCTATGCGGTCGATCGTGCATTGTTTTACTTCACGGGCGGCTACACCGGTGCCAATATGCGTGGCAGCCTCGCCGACAATTCCACCAATCCAAATCTTTTCTTCAATCAGTCAAACTATCTGAACGGCTATGTTCTCGGCCTCGGCCTTGAGTATGCGCTCACCAACAATGTGTCCGTCAAAGCCGAATATCTCTACAGCTACTATGGCAAGGCAAATTATTTCGGTGGCACTGTGGATTCAATCAACGCGGGAACGAATTTCTCCACCCTCAAAGCGGGCGTCAATTATCATTTCTAGAGCCTGGTCGCGACGCGTGGGTCAACTTTTCCGAAACTGAGACATCCGCCACATCGGATGTCTCATCAAGGATTTGGACCGTCATATAGAATTGGCGCCTCCGCGAAATTCAGGGTGGGTCAGTTCTGCAACGTCAGGCCGCGCAAACCTCTTCCGTCAGCAACTCCCGCAACCTTTCGCGGCGGGCGTCCGTCAGGCACAGCGCCTCTTCCAAATAAGCATCCACCGAACCGTGGATTTCATCGATCTTCGACAAGGCCGCCTCGAGGAATTTCGGCTGCGCCGAACTGAGCACGTCGATCACATCGCGCGGCGTCTGCGGCGAGAAGAGGAAGCCGATGTCGCGGCGATAGAGGTTCGTGAGCGCATAATCCTCCAACACCAGCTCGCGCGAAGCGCCCAAGGCGAGCAAAATGAGGGCTGCGCCATAGCCGGTCCTGTCTTTGCCACTCGTGCAATGGATAAGCACGGGCCGGCCGCCGGCCGCTTCGACGCGTTCGAACATCTGCGCATATTCGCGGTTATGCGCGACGGGGAGATGTTGGTAGTGACGCACGAGCGCGCGCTCGGCTCCGGCCGCGTCGAGCCTGCCCTCCAAGACGCCGCGCAGCATCTCCAGCGTGCCCTCCGGCACGAAGCCGATTTCCACTGTCTCGATGGCGGCGCCGGGCGGCAGCCGATTGGGCTTGCGCTCGCGTTCGATGGGCAGGCGGAAGTCGATCAGCGTCGAGAGGCCGAGCGGCTCGAGAAGCCGAAAATCAGCTTCGGTCAAGTCGGCCAGGGAATCGGAGCGCCATAACTTGCCCCAACGAGTCTGCAGTCCGGCCCCAACACGATAGCCGCCAAGGTCGCGGAAATTGACGGCTCCTTGCAGCGCCAAGCGACGCTGTGGGCCAAAATGCTCAGACGTCATGCAACTCCTTTGCTCGCTATCGCGAACTTTTCCCGACGCAACTTTGCTCGGTGCGTGGAGAGCTGATCTCCCATGAGGGCCGACCGAGTCCGCATCACAGAACCGATCCGGCAGTGTAAACCGAACGCTCAAGCAAACTGCAACGCATGTCGATTTATCGGTTGCCGTGATAGTCTGCGCGAATGTCACCAATATGTCCGGCGGAGACCCCAGGCACCGGCCGGCGCAAGAGTACTCTGTCGCCTCATCACATTTCAGCGTCCGGTGAACCGCGGTTCCCGCTTTTCGGCAAAGGCGGCAAGTCCTTCTGCGAAGTCCGCGCTATGGCAATGGGCCTCGAAGGCGACGATTTCGTTCCTTAGCGCAGTATCGATCGGCTGTTCGGCCCCGTTGGCGATCATCTGTTTGATCCGCCCGAGGCCAACGGGACTGAGGCGGGACATGCGCTGCGCGAATTCGGACGTGTAACGCACAAGATCCTTCTCAGGCAGGACTTCGTTGACGAGCCCCCATTCCATCAGCTGCCGCGCCGGAAGGAGGTCGCCGGTCAGGAGCAAACGGTTAGCTATATTACGCGGCAGCCGGCGGGAAAGGCGTACGCTGCTGCCCGCTCCCGGTACGACGCCGAACTTCAAGTGCCCGTCACCGATCGTCGCCGTCTCGGCCGCGAAAACCAGGTCGCAGCACAAAATAATCTCGAGCCCGCCGGCGATGGCGACGCCGTTCACCGCCGCGATGTAAGGGCGCCGCGAGGTCTCGACCCGCCGAAGGACGCCTTTCATTCGGTGCAGACCTGCGAGGATGAGATTATATTCGCCCGCCGCGACGCGTTTGCGAAAGGTTTTGAGATCGCCGCCTGCGCTGAAGACGCGGCCCGTCCCGGTGATTACGACGACTCGCGCCGAGTCCTCTTGTTCGATTCTTTCGATCGCCGCGACAAATCCAGCAGAGACCTCGGGCGACAAGGCATTCATCTGCTCCGGCCGGTTGAACCGCACCCAAGCCACGCCGCCGTCTTGATCGACCAGTACGGGATCATTCGCCATTTCCGCTCACCTGTCTCTCATGGTCGAGAATGGCTTCGAGCTCGTGGCGCTTAATTTTTCCGGTCGTGCTGCGGGGCAGATCCGCATCGGCGACGAAGCGGACGGATTTCGGCAGTTTGTAACTTGCGATCCGGTCGCGGCAGAGCGCTATGACGTCGTCTTCGGAAAGTGCATTGTCGTTGCGAACCACGAAGGCGACCGGAACTTCCCCCCAGCGCTGGTCGCGGCTGCGGACGACCACCGCCTCTTGAATGCGCGGCGAGGCGAGCAGCAAGCGTTCTATTTCGGCCGGATAGATATTTTCTCCGCCGGACTTGATCAGATATTTGCGCCGGTCGACGAAGTCGAGCGTCCCATCGGGATTGCGCACGAAGACATCGCCCATGTGAAACCAGCCGTCGCGGAAATCGCGCGCTTCGGGTACACGCCAATAGCCGCTGAACAAGGTTGGCCCGCGAAACGCCAGTTCGCCGGGTTCGCCATCGGGAACCTCGTTCTCGTCGATATCGACAAGGCGGATATCGCAGAACGAATTCTGCCGTTTCGACAGGCTTTTCGGGGTGGTTCCGACCGCGATCCGTCCGGCACTCGCGGGCGGGCTTCCGGTCTCGGTCGAACCGAAACTATTCATGTAGGGCGCGCCCACCAGAGAGGTCAGTTCGGCAATCAGATGCGGCGCGATGAGATCGGCCATGCAGCCGACGCTGCCCACACGCTTCGGCCGTTTGCCGCTGCGTTTGATTTCCGCAATGATCTGCTCGACCGTCCCCGGCAGTACCTGGAGCCAGCCGATCTCTTCGCAAGGCAAGGCCGCCGCGATCAGGCCCGGATCGAAACCATCCAAGATGATGACCTTGCCGCCCGTCATCAGCGTCGCCAAAACATTGTCGGTCGAGACCATATGGAACATCGGCGCCCAGGCGATAAACGCCGTCTCTGGCTCGAGCAGCCTGTCGATAAAGGCAACCTCTGCGCGCGCGATAATCGCGCGTTGGCTGATGACGGCACCTTTCGGGAGCCCTGTCGTGCCGCTCGTATAGAGAATGACGAGCCCGTCTTCCGGCATCGGTTTTTCCGGCGGCAAGGGACCGCGCGCGGAGGTCAGCCTCCGTTCGTAGTCCTCTCCAAAGATGATAATCGTTGCTAGGTCGCATTCAAGCTTCGCAAGCGCCGCCGCATGCCGTTCGGACACGAAGCTCGCCTTCGGTTCCACGAGCCCAAAGCAATGCGCGAGCTCCGGCTCGGCCAATCGCCAGTTCTGGCACGCAACGATCAGTCCGAGCCGCGCTGCGGCCAGTTGAAGCTCGACATATTCGGGGCGGTTCTCCGACAGAATCGCGACGCGGTCACCGCGATGCAGGCCGAAGCTGGCGAGCAGAGCGGCAAGACGGTCTACACGCCCGTCCAATTCTGCATAGCTGAGACGTTGCGCGCCGCACTGCAGAGCCACACGCGCCGGATGGCGCCGCACGCGGGCGCGAAACAGTGCATCGACCGTCACTTGCGAGGCGGCCATGACGAGAGGGCCACCATAGGCGCGCGCAGCAAGTGTCAATGGAATCAATTCCTGGTTCGGCCGTTTTCGCGAGCGGCAGCAAGGCTGTCGGAAATAACGGCTATGGCACCGCAAATCCTTGCAGCGGAATTTTGCCCGGCGATCTTGCGTATTTCCGCTACGATCGCCGCGAACTTGGCGGAGTCTGGACGACTGCGTGCGGAAGGCTCTTTTTCAGGCGAATCGAACCGCTCGGAATGGACATAACCGACGCCCCTGCAGAGGCTTGGCCGAAGCCGTTCGAACAATCGTAAATGATCGGCGGCACGGCGCGCCAATCGAAGTGTGAATGGCCCGCCCCTTGTCTTGCGGCGCATGATATGAGACGCTCTCCCCCGTGAAACTGGCTTACTTGTTCCTCCGCCTGCTCTCGATCTTCGCGATCGCGGGCCTTCTGAGCGCCCCTGCGGCAACTGCGTCGTTCGCAGCTTCGGTGGCTCACGAGCATATGTCAGCCATGTCGCATATGGCGGACATGTCGGGTCCAGCAGCCATGCCCTGCTGTCCGGGACAGAAGCAATCCGTCCCCGATTGCGAAAAGTCCTGTCCCCTGGCCATGTTGTGCATGGCGAAATGTTTTCCGGGCGCCCCGGCAGAGACGGTTTTTCTCCTCCTCCGGTCTGCACATCCTCATGTGATCGCACCGGGCGACGATACGTGGCGCGCTCGCCTGACTGATCCGCCGCCGCCCCGACCTCCCCGAGCCTGAATTCATCGCGGCTGCTTGAGAGCCGCTTAGTCCCCGCTTTGGCCCCGGTCACGCGAGGAACGCCTGTGGCTTTTCGCCACGAGCCTGCCGCGCGATCCGCGCGGACATCGATGAATCTCGGGAACTTCGGACCATGAACCTGTTCAACTTGAAAGGCGCCGCCGCGGCGGCGCTGATTGCTCTCGCCTGCGCGAGCGCCGCCTCGCGCGCCTTAGCCGGCGTCGCGGACTACGATTTCCAGCTCACCCAAAGCGAGATCAAGAAGGGCGATGCGACGATTATCGCCGTGCGCCTCGTCGACAAGCGCTCCGGCAAGCCGGTGCCTGATGCCGTAATCTTCACCCAGCGGGTCGACATGGCGCCCGATGGCATGGAGACCATGACGGCACCGATCGAGCAATTGTCTTCGAGCGAACCGGGCATCTACCGTTTCAGGGCGAGTCTGACGATGGCCGGCGGCTGGCGCCTGTCGCTCGGCGCCAAAGTGCAGGGCGAGACGGGTACGCTCGAGAGCCAACTCGTCTTCAAGGCAATGCCATGAAGCGCGCAGGCCGAACCGGCCTCACCCTCGCCGCCATACTGGCGGTGGGGGCTGCAGGCTATTGGGCCGGGCATCGCGATCTCGCGCTGCCTACCCAGTCTTTCCCCAAATCTTCGCTTCAAGCCATTCCCTTGCTCGGACGCGTCGCATCGACACCGGCGAGCGCCGATCCCGCGCCCGCGCGACCCGTGCTCTATTACCGGGATCCGGACAGCGGCTCCACCTATTCGGCGGTGCCGCGCAGGACGGATGACGGCAGGGATTTTCTTCCCGTTTATGCGAACGAAGACGCGCACGACGCGGACACTCCAGCAGCCGTCGCCCAAGCGCCAGCAAGCGGAGAACGCAGGCATATCCTCTATTATCGCAATCCCATGGGGCTTGCGGATACCTCGCCGGTTGCGAAGAAGGACTCGATGGGGATGGATTATCTCCCCGTCTATGACGGTGAGGACAGTGATGACGGGTCGATCAAACTCTCGCCCGGCAAGTTGCAGCGCACCGGCGTCAAATCGGAAGCGGCGTCTGCGCGCGTCATAAGCACGACGATCCGGGCGCCCGGCACGATTCAGTTCGATGAGCGTCGCATCGCCGTCATTTCGATGCGCGCCGAAGCCTGGGTTGAGAAGGTCGAGAATGTCACGACCGGCACAGCGGTGCGCAAGGGGCAGCCGCTCATGCGCGTCTACAACCCGGCACTCACCCAGGCGGCGGTTGAATATGTCTTCGGCATGGGAAAATCGAGCGACGCTATTGCCTTAGGCGGCGGATTGAAACAACGCCTGCTGAATCTGGCGGTGCCTGAAGACACGATCGCGATGATCGAAAAGAGCCGCGTGGCCCCGCTGACCGTCGTCTGGACCGCGCCGCGCGACGGGATTGTCATCGAACGAAACGTCGTCGACGGGATGCGCGCGCAACCGGGCGACGTACTCTTTCGTCTCGCGGACCTGTCCGTGGTCTGGGGCATGGTCGATGTATCGGAGCGCGACCTCGGAAACCTCGTGACCGGGCAGCCCGTCGCGATGCGGGCGCGCAGTTACCCAGGCCGGACATTCACCGGCATTGTCAGCGTGATCTATCCGCAGATCAACCGCGAGACGCGCACGGCGCGCGTGCGGATCGAACTGCCTAATCCCGATATCGCGCTGTTGCCCGACATGTATATCGATGCCGAGATCGACACGGGAAGCCAGAAGCCTGTGCTTTCAGTGCCCGACAGCGCGGTCATCGACACAGGGAGCCGTCAGACGGTCTTTATCGACAAGGGGCAAGGCCGCCTCGAACCCCGCGACGTGAAGATCGGCGCGCGGGGTGGTGGCTACGTCGAGATACGCGAAGGCGTCAAGAACGGCGAGGCGGTTGTCGATTCGGCCAACTTCCTGATCGATGCCGAAAGCAATCTCCAGGCGGCCCTCAAGGGTTTCAGCGAAGCGGAGTCGTCGCAATGATCGCCCGCCTCATCGCCTGGTCGGCGCGCAACCTGATGCTCGTCCTCATCGGCACGACCTTCGCGGTCGGCGGCGGCCTGTATGCTCTCAAGCACCTGCCGCTCGATGCTATCCCTGACCTCTCGGATACGCAGGTGATTGTCTACACCGAATATCCCGGCCAAGCCCCGCAGGTGATCGAGGATCAGGTCACCTATCCGCTCACGACCGCGATGCTGACCGTCCCGCGATCGAAGGTTGTACGCGGCTTCTCTTTCTTCGGGGTGTCCTTCGTCTATGTAATTTTCGAAGACGGCACGGACATCTACTGGGCGCGCTCGCGCGTGCTGGAATTTCTCAACGTGGCGGCGACCAACCTGTCCGCCGGCATCACGCCGACGCTCGGCCCTGACGCTACAGGTGTCGGCTGGGTCTACCAATATGCGGTGATGTCGAAGGAGTTGAACCTCGCGGACACACGGTCGCTCCAGGACTGGAATCTCAAATTCGCACTCGCCAAGGCCGAAGGCGTGGCGGAAGTCGCCAGCGTCGGCGGCTTCGTGCGGCAGTACAATGTGGTGCTCGATCCGCAGCGGATGCGCGATCTCGGCATCACCATGCAGAAAATCCGCGACGCGATCAAGGCGAGCAATGCCGATGTCGGCGGCCGGACAGTCGAACTTTCCGAATTCGAATATGTCATCCGTGGCCGGGGCTATCTCAAAAATATCAACGATCTCGGCGATGTGGTCCTCAAGGTCAACAATGGCACACCCGTCATGCTGCGGGACGTGGCACGGGTTGAGCTGGGGCCGGACGAACGTCGCGGCATTACGGAATTGAACGGCGAGGGAGAGGTCGCAAGCGGCATCGTCTTGCAGCGGTTCGGGGCCAACGCGCTCGATGTTATCGACAACGTGAAGAAGCGCCTCGCCGAAATCGCCAGCAGCCTGCCAAAATCGGTCGACATCGTTTCCGTTTATGACCGCTCGACCCTGATCCGTGCCGCGATCGACACCATGAAACACACGCTGTTCGAGGAAAGCGTGGTGGTGGCGCTCGTCTGCATCGTGTTCTTGATGCATGTGCGCAGCGCCCTGGTTGCGATCCTGATGCTGCCAGTCGGCGTGCTGATGGCGATCGGCGCAATGAAGCTCTTGGGGCTCGGCTCGAACATCATGAGTCTCGGCGGCATCGCCATTGCGATCGGCGCAATGGTCGACGCTGCGATCGTCATGATCGAAAACGCCCACAAGCATCTCGAACGCGCGAGCCCCGATAAATCCCGCATCGATATCCTGATCGAGGCGGCCTCCGAAGTCGGCCCCGCGCTGTTTTTCAGCCTGTTGGTGATCACAGTCTCCTTCATGCCGATCTTCACGCTGGAGTCGCAGGAGGGGCGGCTGTTCAGCCCGCTCGCCTTCACCAAGACCTTTTCGATGGCGGCGGCGGCGCTGTTGTCGGTGACGCTGGTGCCGGCGCTCATGGTGATCTTCGTACGCGGCCGGATCGTGGCGGAGCACAAGAACCCGCTTAATCGCCTGCTGATCTGGCTCTATCGCCCTCTGATCAAGGGCGTTCTGCGAGCCAAGACGTTCGTCATTCTGCTGGCCGCGGCGGTCCTCGCGGTCAGCACCTGGCCGGCGGGCCAGCTCGGCTCGGAATTCATGCCGAACCTCGACGAGGGGACGCTGCTGTACATGCCGACCACCTTGCCGGGAATTTCGGTGACGAAAGCCGGCGAGCTGATGCAGATGCAGGACCGGATCATCCGGTCGTTCCCCGAGGTCTCCTCCGTCTACGGCAAGGCGGGCCGCGCGGCGACGGCGACCGATCCCGCCCCTTCGGAAATGTTCGAGACCATTATAAATCTCAAACCGAAGAACGAATGGCGGCCGGGTCTCACCACGGAAAGCCTGACGGCCGAGATGGACAAGGCGCTGCAATTTCCCGGTGTCTCGAATGCCTGGACCATGCCGATCAAGTCGCGCCTCGACATGCTGTCGACCGGAATCCGTACGCCGGTTGGCGTGAAGGTCATCGGCACCGATCTCAGTGAAATGGACAAGCTGGCGCGCCGGATCGAAACGGTGCTCAAAGCTGTCCCCGGCACCTCCTCTGCCTATGCCGAGCGGGTGATCGGCGGCTATTACCTCGAAATCGCCCCCGATCGCGCCGCGCTCGCGCGTTACGGCCTGATGATCCAGGACGTCCAGGACGTGATCGGGACCGCCCTTGGCGGCCAATCGGTCACCACGACGGTCGAGGGTCGTCAGCGATACACGGTCAATATGCGCTACCCGCGCGATCTGCGCAGCGACCCACAATCGATCGCCCGCGACGTGCTGGTGCCGCTGCCTTCGGGCGGTGCCGTGCCCCTGGGCGAAGTCGCATCGGTCAATCTCACGCGCGGTCCCTCCACCATCCGCACCGAAAACGGCCAGCTCGCTGTTTATATTTATGTCGATCTCCATGGCCGTGACATCGGTAGCTACGTCGCCGACGCGCAGCAGGCGGTGAAGGCGAGCATTGCATTTCCGCCGGGCTCCTATGTCGTCTGGAGCGGCCAGTATGAATATCTGGAGCGTGCGACCGCGCGCCTCCAGGTCGTCGTCCCGATCACGCTCTTGATCATCTTCTTGCTGCTGTACCTGAACTTTCGTTCCCTGATTGAAGCGCTCATCGTCATGTTGTCGCTGCCCTTCGCGCTGGTCGGCGGCCTCTGGCTGATGTGGGCGCTGGGCTTCAATCTGTCGGTTGCCGTGGCAGTCGGATTCATCGCGCTGGCCGGTGTCGCGGCCGAAACCGGCGTCGTCATGCTGATCTATCTCAACTACGCCCTCGCCGAAGGTAAAGCCGCGCGCGCGGCGGAGGGCCGGACATTCACGAAAGGTGATCTCCACGAGGCCATCATGCTGGGCGCGGTCGAGCGCGTGCGGCCGAAGATGATGACGGTCGTCGCCATCATGGCAGGCCTGCTGCCGATCATGTGGAGCACAGGCACCGGGTCTGAAGTCATGCAGCGCATCGCCGTGCCGATGATTGGCGGCATGATCTCGTCGACAATCCTCACCCTCGTCGTCATCCCTGCCATCTACGGGCTCATCAAAGGATGGCGGCTGCCGGCAAAATCCCCTCCCGACTTGGCACTGGAGAAGGCGGAACCGGCAACCCTCCAGGACGCTACCGAATGAGGTGACACCGCAACGATAAACATAAGCTGCATCGTTTTCTGTTCCTCCGGTGACGCGCCTGCCCCAGGTACCGGAACAGCACGCCTCGGACGGGCGCGAATCGCTAGACGCAGTAAGATACGTACGATGGCGGAGCCGGTCTCGATCGACGTGCTCATCGCTCATGGTCTCGGCGGCTGTGTCCAAAGAGGACTGTCTGGCCACTTGTTCCGGCGCAAGAACCACCGTTTAATCGGGCGACCAAGAAAGGGAGGAGGATTTGCCCGAGCCGATAGCAAGCACGGCGACGGAGTCAAATGAGGGGGCGTTCCGAGATGGTCTGAATCGGCTCGCGACCCGCCTCTTTCCGGGCGCACGCGGGATCGGTGACCTCACCCGCTTGTCTGGCGGCGCGAGCCAGGAGACTTGGTCCTTCGACATCCTGATTGGTGGCGGCCGGCAGCCCGTCATCCTGCGACGAGCGCCGCCTGGTTATCAAGCGTCTAATCGCTCTGCGGGGATTGCGACGGAGGCGCTGCTCATGCAGCGCGCAGGAGAAGCCGGTGTACCCTCCCCCCGTGTGCTCCATGTGTTGCAGCCCGGCGACAAACTCGGGCAGGGTTTCCTCATGGACCGCGTCGCGGGCGAGACAATCCCGCGCAAGATCCTTCGAGACTCGACCTTCGCCGAGCTGCGGCCGAAACTCGCGGGCGAACTCGGTATGATCCTGGCACGCATCCATGCGATGGACAGCTCGGGACTGCCGGGCTTGCGGCGCGTCACGGCGCGTTCCGAAATCGCTGAACTCTATTCCGCCTATGGCGAGGATCGCTGGCCGCGCCCCGTGTTTGAGCTTGCCTTCAAATGGCTCGGCAGACATGCGCCGGATTCGCCGCAACCGGTGAGCTTGGTGCATGGCGATTTCCGCAACGGCAATCTGATCGTCGGTGCCGAAGGGGTTCGCGCCGTACTTGACTGGGAGATCGCTCATATCGGCGATCCGATGGAAGATCTGGGCTGGCTTTGCGTCAATTCCTGGCGCTTCGGCGCGATCGATAAGCCGGTGGGTGGATTCGGGCAGGTCGCTGAGCTGATCGCCGGCTACGAGACCGCCGGCGGCCGCAAGGTCGACCCCCAAAGCGTCATCTTCTGGCAGACGCTTGGCACATTGCGCTGGGGCGTCTTTTGCCTCGGCATGCTGGCACGCTACGAAAGCGGCGAGGATCGCTCGATCGAACGTGCGATGATCGCGCGGCGTGCCTCCGAGACCGAAATCGACCTGCTGCGCATCCTCGCACCGCGGAAATAGCTCATGCAGGATCGTCCTACTGCGATAGAATTCCTCAAAGCTGTGACAGACCTGCTGCAGAGCACGATCCTGCCGGCAATCTCGGGACGCGCGGCCTTCGAACTCCGCGTTGCAATCAACGCGCTCGAACTCGTCGCACGACAGCTCGCACTCGCCGATAAAGGTCACGAGGCAGAGCTATACCGCCTCGGAGAGCTGCTCGGTCATACGGGCTCGCTGAGCGAACTCAATCGTGAGCTATGCGCGCGCATTGCAACTGGTGCAATCGACGTAAACGACACTGACTTCATCGATCACCTCTGGACGACGACGATGGAAAAGCTCAGCGTGGACCAGCCGTCCTATGCTGCGTTCCGCGACGAACTACAGAAAAACCCGAAAGGCTGACGCATGGATTTCTCTCTCCCGTCCGACCTCGTCGCCTATCTTGGCGAACTCGACGCCTTCATCGCACGCGAGATCAAACCGCTCGAGCAACAAGACGACAATATCCGCTTCTTCGACCACCGCCGCGAATGGGCGCGCACCGATTTCGACAATGGCGGGCTGCCGCGCCACGAGTGGGAAGCTCTTCTTGCCGAGGCCAAGCAACGCGCCGACAAGGCCGGGCATTTGCGTTTCGCGTTGCCCAAGCTCTATGGCGGGCGAGACGGCTCCAATCTGTGGATGGCGGTCATCCGCGAGCATCTGGCTAGCAAGGGCCTCGGTCTGCACAACGATCTTCAGAACGAACATTCGATCGTCGGCAATTTTCCCGTCGTGATCATGCTCGACCGATACGGCACGGAGGCGCAGAAATCGCAATTCATTGAAGCAAGCTTGACCCGCAAATATGGCATCGCCTTCGGTCTCACCGAACCCAACCACGGCTCCGATGCGACACATATGGAAACGCGCGCGCTGCGCGAAACGCGCGACGGAGTTTCGGGTTGGCGGATCGACGGTGAAAAGATGTGGACGACCGGCATGCACGTTGCCAGCCATTGTGCGACCTTCGCGCGCACGTCGGGTGTGGACGGCGACGCCAAGGGCATCACCTGCTTTCTTGTGCCGACGACGACGCAGGGCGTGAAGGTCGAGGAATATTTGTGGACCTTCAACATGCCGACCGACCATCCGCGCGTCAGTTTCAACAACGTCTTTGTGCCGGACGCAGCGCTGTTCGGAGACACCGACCGCGGACTCGCGCTGGCGCAATGCTTCGTGCATGAGAACCGCATCCGCCAGGCGGCAAGCTCGCTCGGTGCAGCCGTCTATTGCATCGAGGAGAGCGTACGCTATGCGCGACAGCGCAAACCTTTCGGGCGTGAACTGGCGGAGAATCAGGCCATTCAATGGCCTCTCGTCGAACTTGCCACGCAGGCCGAAATGTTGCGCCTTTTGATCCGCAAGACGGCCTGGGACATGGACCAGCTGCCGCATGCCGAGATCGAACGCAAGCTCTCCGACAAGGTCTCGATGTGCAATTACTGGGCGAACCGCCTGTGTTGCGAAGCTGCCGACCGAGCCATGCAAGTGCACGGCGGCATCGGCTATTCACGCCACAAACCGTTTGAGCATATCTACCGGCATCATCGCCGCTACCGGATTACGGAAGGCAGCGAGGAAATCCAAATGCGCAAGGTCGCAGCTTTCTTGTTCGGCTATATGGGGCCGCGGCGCGACGCGTTTGCCAAGTGAGATGGCGGGCGGTGTCCTCACAGGGGACGCCGCGGCCGGTGCGTCGGGCTTGAATCCCCGAACCGAGATTCAGAGGCCGACGGCCTCGCTCACATTCATGTTCGGATGCTCCTGAAACAATATAATTCCTGACCTAGATCACGATGATTTTGGAGATTCAATCCAAAATCATCGTGATCTAGCGCTTTCCTATCTGATGCCTTGCCCATGCTTGGGCGCGCTCCGACTAACCCGGGCACACGCTGCTATTCGATTTCAAGGTCCTCTAGTCTGATCCCATGTCCAGCACGCAGGCTGTTCCGCGCCTGTTCGATACGGCGCAGGAACCGTGGGTCATGTTCGAGACGGTATTCGAACCAGTCCTCTTCTGACTCGAATCCGATCAACACGCCTGCCGGTTTTCCGTGACGCGTGATGACGATCTCCTGCGTCTCGGCCTCACGGAGATAGCGAGAGAGATCATCCTTGATTTCCGAGAGAGAAACTTCCTTCACTCCAGATTTCCGAACTGTGCGAGCCATGAATCGGCCTCCAATTTGTTCACGATCGCCAAAACCTCGACCGTCGTGCCGGAAACGTCATAGAACACCCGGACCTCGCCCACGCGAAGCCGATATTGCGGCCGGCGTAATCCCCGCAATCGTTTGATTCGACTGCGGCTGGTTTTCTCGGGCTGGTGTTTCAGATGCGTCTCGAGCGCGCTCCGCACGGTCGCCCGAACATTTGCCGTGAGTCTCCTGAGGTCTTCGACGGCTTCGGGGGCGAGAACGACGGCAAAGGGCATTCTGGCCAGACTAAAGCCAGATTTGCGCGCGCGTCAAACGACGGAAGACCCCCGCCAAAAGCGAGGGATAGCGCAGCTCCAGCTACGCTGAAGTTGCCGCAGCGTGCTCTGGCGTGCATTGGCGCGCCATGGTCGACGAAGATGGGCACTATTGCTTCGCCGTGGCGAGAAGATGCTCACTCCTACGCCGGGAACGAAGAAATATCGCCCAGCTTGCCGACTAAGCTTCGATCGTCAGCGACACCGCCAAGTTTACAGGTCAGGTCGACGCCGCGCGAGCGAGCTCCCGACGAATGCCGTCATAGCTGCCATCCACCAGTCCGACTCTCGGATGATAATGAAATCCCGAGTTTTCTGTAGACGCAGCGTTAAGCGCGGCCCGCGCATGTTCGCGCGCATCGTCGAACCTGCCAAGCGCCAGATCGATAAAGGCATTAGCAGCGTGCCAGCGAAAATGATCTACTGGGAACACAAGTCTTGACGTACCTTGTTCCAGAAGACTGAGTGCCCGCCCATAACGCATCTTGTCCCTACGCGTTGCGATGAGCAGTGGAAGATCGAGATAGGCTTGGGTCGAGATATTTGGACGACGCTCTTCCACTGAGAGCGCGGCTTCATATGCCTCAATGGCGTGCTCAATGTCAGCCAAGGATAGAAACGCCGTTGCCCTGTCCACGTGAGCTTGAGCGAGGTCGAAGTGATCCCCCAAGCTGAAATATTGATCCAGTAGGCGCAACGCCACCGTGGGATGCCTTTTGGCAAGAATAGAGGCCTGACACCGCAAATACTGTGCCTTGTTCCTGGCACGGCCGAGCTTAGCAAAGAACGCGGATTCTATCCTGCTGTCCCAATCCCAATTTCTGCACCAACTATGGCGTGTCATTTCGAGGCTGCATTTTGAGCTCAAGCTCGGAGGCAGGACAGACACGATTTCCGCTTTAAGGATATCTGTCAATGAGCCTGGTCATGGAGCGGGATCATGCCACATCGAAGAACGATAGCGCGCAACCGGTATCCACGGTGCGCTGCAGGGTGCCTTGGCGCAGAAAACTGGCGCGCTCGGAGAGATTCGAACTCCCGACCCCTAGATTCGTAGTCTAGTGCTCTATCCAGCTGAGCTACGAGCGCTTATTGACCCCGCTCGACCTTGCGAGCGCAATAATGATAGCCGGAGCAATCCGGACCAACTGAGGGATCATCGCCCCCTTTAGCGGCTCGCTGCGGTCCTGGCAATAGGGGGCTTCGACAAAGCCGAGGCCGGTCGAAGCCGCAGCCCACTCAGGCAAAGCAAGCTGCGTTTTCAGCGCGGCCCGTTCGCCGGCCGCAAGGGCAGTTGGATGCGAAAGGTTGCGCCGGCCGTCTCGTCTTCGGCCCCGTCCACCAATATGATGGTTCCGCCATGTGCTCGCACGAGGTCGGCGGCTATCGCGAGCCCGAGGCCGGAACCTCCCGGCCGTGTCGAATTCAGGAAAGGGCTGAAGAGGCGTGACCTGACCGCGACCGGCACGCCGGGCCCGGTGTCTTGAATTTCGATCACGCCCGTGTGGGCGTCGTGCCAGGCCTTGATCGCTACACGCGCCGGCCGGCCGGGAACCGGGCCGGCGCGGTCGAGCGCCTCCACCCCGTTGCGGATGAGATTCATCAGAACCCGAAACATTTGTTCGCCATCGGCCCAGACCTCGAAATCTTCCGGAACGTCGTTGCTGACTTCGACGCGCGTATGCCCGCCAAGCACAACGGTTTCTGCCGCCTCGTCGACGATACTGTGCAATGCGACGAGCCGCGGCTTCGGCGGGTCGTCGGCGGCGCGTCCATAAGTGAGCGTCGCCTGGCAGAAACGAATAGCGCGATCGAGCGTCGCAACGAGCTTCGGCGCCAATCTCTGCGCCAGCGGATCCGAGATGCCGGCCAGACGATCCGACAGCAATTGCGCCGAACTCAGCATATTGCGCATATCGTGATTGATCTTGGCAACGGCGAGCCCCAAAGCCGCGAGATGTTTCTTCTGCTTCAATTCGCGTGCAAGCGTCTCTTCCATCGTGGCGAGCGCCTGTTCGGCACGGCCGATCTCGTGCGAATGTCCGGACGGCACGATAATATGGGCGGAATTTTCTGGGTCGGCGCCGAATTCGATAAGGTTGGTGGTGAGCCGGCGGACCGGGCGCAAGACCATGATGTGCAGGGCCGTCACCACAAGCCCCGCAACGATCACGGAGATGGCAAGCGAAATGAACAGGATTCGCTCGGCGTAACCGTGCAGCGCCGCTTTGAGGGGCGCTTCGTCCAGGGTCACTTCGATTGCCTCGCCACCCATGGGCGCGTCGCCCAAGACCGTGACGACACGTCCGGTCGGTCCAAAAAAAGTGCGAATCGTGGAGGCCAAGGCCCTCACGAACATCGGATGGCGCGGATCGTAAATCTCATCCACTTCGGTGGGGAATTCCGCCGCAGCAACGATCCGCCGAGTGCCATTCATTTTGAGAACGATGATCCGCGCCCCAACCGCCTCGAGCAATTGCATCGAGAGAGGATTGGGCACCATTGCATCCTTGGCCAGCCTGTCGCGCGGCGCGCTTTCGAGCACGAGCGTTGCCGTGTAGGCCGCGCTCAAATGATTGCGAAACCAATTGTCCCGATAGGTCGTGACGGACGGAATCGAGATGGCAACGACCGTGGCCGTGACGAAGGCAAAGATGAGTATCACGACGCGGCTGGCAAGACCGCCGTGCCAACGGCGCCGAGCCACACGACCGAGGCCCCGTGCTTTCGATCCAGCACCTTCGTCCGCCGCCCCGACCGTCACCCAATCGCGCATCGTACTGTCCTACCTGAACCGCCGCGGTATTGGAAAAATGCGCCGCCACAAAGCTTTGCCGAGTTGCGCGGGCAAGGCAAGCGTGGCGATGCGGCCGGCTTCGGTGAAACTCGGGCTCGCCGGCACGAAGCTCTGAAGGTCTCTGGCGTGCAGCCGCTGGCTGACGGCGAGGCTGAATAAGGCAATCGATTCGCGCGCTTGCGGTCCAACGATGCCGGCGCCGAGCAGACGGCCCTCAGCGTCGGCGATTATCTTGACGTGGCCTTCGCATGCGCCGGCGATCTCAGCTGCCATATTGTCCTCGAAGCGGGCACGGAAGACCTGGATCTTTCGACCGGCCTTCCGTGCCTCGGCTTCCGAGAGGCCGACGACGGCCAGTTCGGGATCGGTGAAGACGACCCGCGGTGCCGGAGCTGCCTTGAGGCGGCTCTTTTGGAAGAGTTGCGCGACAATGCGATGCGCCTGATAGCGCGCATTCGCGAGCGACTGCATGCCGCCGAGCGCATCGCCGACGGCATAAATCCTCGGATTGCTCGTTCGCAGATCCGCGCCGACCTTGATCCCGTTGTTGTCGTAGCGCACGCCCGCCTTCGTAAGGCCGAGTCCTTCGACGAGCGGCAGGGGCGCGGCTGTCAGCATGAGATACGAGGCGTCGATGCGCAGACCGGTTCCCCCCTCCTTTGCATTGATGCGCAACCCCGAGGCATGTGGTTCGACCTGCACCACTTCGCTCCTTTCGTGGAGCGTCACGCCCTCACGCTGGAGCCGCGTAAGAAGCGGCGCGACAAGCTCGCCATCCTCATCAGGCAAGAAGCTGCCGGCCTCGAACACGTCAACGTTCGAGCCAAGACGGCGAAAAGCCTGCGCGAGTGCGAGTCCGTACGCGCTTCCGCCAATGAGGACGAGCCGTCTCGGCCAACGCTCGAGGGAGAGGAGGGCCTCCAAATCAAGCGGGAGAACATATTCCAACCCTTTTATGGCCGGCGCCGGAGGCGGCGCTGCGCCTGGCGCCACAATGAATTTTTTAGCTTCGATGACCAGCCCTGCCGCTTCGAGCCGATTCCTGCTCGTGAATCGCCCCATCCCCTGGACGGTCGTGATTTTCAAGGCCGCAAGCCGGGCTGGCGAAGCGAGCGCGAGCCGCTTTGCCAGCCTCTCCGCGCGGACACGCAGCGCGGTTAAGTCGATTGTCGACAGGAACGGATACAGGCCAAGCAAGGGGTCCGATTGGCGCGCCGCGACCCGTCGCGCCGCGTCGATGACGACATGCGCGATGAGAGCAAAATCCACGCGGCCGTCGTCGAGCGGGCGTTTTTCCACGAGCACCACGCTCGCCCCGGCAGCCGCAGCCAAAATAGCCGCAGCAACACCTCCCGCGCCGGCGCCCAGCACGCAAAGATCCGGAGTTAAAATTTCGGCCATGTGCAATTCCGATCGATATGGGCTGGGCTCTCGACGACCGGGGCAGCCGACGACCGGGCCTTCACCACCCGCTCGCGATTTTCCTCTCGATCACATCCCGCCCGATTTTGCGGAACCTGATCCAACTTTGTGAATTGCGTACACTCCAAGCGCAAGTGTCGATTCCGATCGCGTGGATCGCACATTTGGCATAGCAGATATACCCTATGTGTTTGAACCGCGATCCGCGCGATCGTTAAAATCGGCTTTAAGTTCTTGACTCTACGGCCGAACCACCCGTTGATGGCAACTCGACCATTGCCGCCTTACTGAAGAAGGCGGCCCGCGTAATTGGCAGGCCGGATATATCCGATCCGCAAGAGACGCGTTTCCGCCTCGAAGGGATTCGGCTCACCGCGCAGGCGACTATGCCAAAGCAATATCTCATTTGAATTCAACTAAATAGATTTAACCTGGCAATTCCGGATCTGGGCGCGGGCAGAAAGTCCGTAGCCGAAGTGCGAGAAATGCGGACCGCCTCGATTGCGACAGGCTCCATGCCCGGTCGGCATCCCTTCGAGTTCGTCGCGCAACCCGCCTCCAACTGGTGCGAGGACGCCACGGACAGTTGACTTCGCCGGTCCGTCCCGTTTCATGAGGGGGCGATTGAGGGATGCCAGCACGGCTTGGGGGTAATGATGCAAATAGCCATGGTCGGTTCTGGCTACGTCGGCTTGGTTTCCGGGGCTTGTTTCGCCGATTTCGGCCATATCGTGTGCTGCATCGACAAAGATACCAAGCGGATAGACGCGTTGAACGCCGGCAAGACGCCGATTTTCGAACCCGGCCTCAGCGAGCTCATTGCGAACAACGTTCGCCAAAACCGTTTGTCCTTTGCCACCGATTTGACGGCCGCAGTTCGCGCGGCAGATGCGGTATTCATAGCCGTCGGAACCCCCTCCCGGCGCGGCGACGGCCACGCCGATCTCTCCTATGTCTACCAGGCGGCGCGCGAAATTGCCGCCGCACTCGACGGTTTCACTGTCGTCGTCACGAAGTCGACGGTACCGGTCGGCACAGGCGATGAAGTCGAGCGCATCATCCGTGAGACGCGGCCGGATGCCGACGTCGCCGTCGTCTCCAATCCGGAATTCTTGCGCGAGGGCGCCGCGATCAGCGACTTCAAGCGACCCGACCGCATCATCATCGGGCTCGAAGACAAACGCGCCGAAACCGCGATGCGCGAAATCTATCGGCCGCTTTATCTCAATCAGGCGCCGATCCTCGTCACCAATCGGCGCACGTCCGAACTCACCAAATATGCAGCCAATGCATTTCTCGCGACTAAGATCACCTTCATCAATGAAATTGCCAATCTGTGCGAGGAGGTCGGCGCGAATGTCCAAGAAATCGCCCGCGGTATCGGCCTCGACAACCGGATCGGCTCGAAATTCCTACACGCCGGCCCCGGCTATGGCGGTTCCTGCTTTCCGAAAGACACGCAGGCCCTGATCAAGACGGCGCAGGATTACGGCACACCGATCCGTATCGTCGAGACGGTTGCGGCGGTCAATGATCAGCGCAAGCGTGCCATGGCGCGCAAAGTGCTCGCCGCCTGCGGCGGCTCGGTCCGCGGCAAGACGATTGCCGTGCTCGGCCTCACATTCAAGCCGAACACCGACGACATGCGCGATTCGCCCGCCATTTCGGTCATCACCGCTTTGCAGGACGGCGGCGCGCGCATCAATGCCTTTGACCCGGAGGGAATGGACCAGGCCCGGCTCCATTTCGAGAATCTCACCTATTGCGCCGATCCCTATTCCTGCTGCAAAGGGGCGGACGCGCTCGTCATCATCACGGAATGGGATGCCTTCCGGGCGCTTGACTTCGAACGTGTGAAGACGCTTTTGACGGCGCCAATTCTCGTCGATTTGCGCAATATCTATGATCCGGCGGAACTCGAGCGGCAGGGATTTACCTACGTAAGCGTCGGACGCGGCGGCAATTGAGCTAGGTGTTTGATCCCAGGCTTTGATGGTGCATTCTTATCCAACGAATCAAAGGATGCGCTATGGGACAGGTTTTACACGGCTGCGCCACGACGACAGAGGCGGTCCGTCGAGCGATACAAAATAG
>JBKQHN010000210.1:0-33456 GCA_052148755.1 Beijerinckiaceae bacterium
AAATCGTCTCAAGGTCAAGCGGCGCCAGTGAGATCGGGTCGATGACGTCCGCCGATATGCCGATTTCCAAAAGCAGTTCATGCGCCCTGAGGCTCTCCAGAACCATGTTGGAAATGGCCACGATCGTCAGATCTTCGCCCTCAGTCAGGCGCCTTGCTTTCCCGAACGGAACAAAAAAGCGCTCTTCCGGAACAAAAGCCTCGGTCGAATAGAGCAACCTGTGCTCGACGAAAATGACCGGATTATTATCCTTGATGGCTTGCAACAGGCAGCCCTTTGCGTCGTGCGCGTTGGAGGGCGCCACGACCTTGAGCCCTGGAATGTGCATGAACAATGCATGCAGCCCCTGCGAATGCTGGGCGCCCTGTCCCCATGACTTACCGATCATCGAGCGGACAACCATCGGCACGCGCACTTGCCCACCATACATGTAATGCGCTTTGGCCGCCATGTTGATCAGCTGGTTCATGCAGAGCAACAGGAAATCCATCCGAATGTGCACATGCACCGGCCGCATTCCGGCCATGGCCGCACCGATGGCCACGCCGGTCATCGCATCTTCGGACAACGGAGTCGTGAACACGCGTTCCGGCCCGAAGCGCTCGACCAATCCCCGCGTCGACCCCTGGATCGCCTTGTGGTCGTCGACGTCGAGTCCAAACAAAAACACATCCGGATCTGCAGCCATCGCCTGTTCGAGCGCTTCCCGAATAGCATTCACATAGGTCAGGATACGGCTTCCCGCCGGGGCTCCAGCAGCGTCAGGCAGCAAAGACATTCGTATAAACCTCTTGAACGGCAGGAACGGGGCTGCGCTCCGCGAAGTCGACCGCTGCGGCAATTTCGGCGTCGATTTCGCTCTCGATCCGCAGCCGCTCGGCCTCGTTCAGCCGCGCCGCAATCTGCACGACGGGATCCTGTCCCGGCCAAATTTCGATTGGCGGCCGCTGTCGATAGCCGACGTCGAAATCCTCGTTCGGGCCAACATGTTCCTTCAAGCGGGTCGTCGGGCATTCGAGAAAGGCCGGACCGTGGCCTGATCGTGCATGGTCAAGCAATGGCGCTGCAGCGGCACGAATGGCAAAGATATCACCGGTTTCCAGCCGTTCGGCGCGGATGCCGAAAGTGCGTACACGCTCGACGAGTTGTTCCGTCGCCCAGCGTTTTGAGCGCGGCGTATGAATCGCAAATCCGTTATTCTCGCAGACAAACAAGATCGGAAGAGCCTGCAGCGACGCAAAATTAAGACTTTCCGAAAAAACGCCCTCCTCGGTCGCTCCGTCACCCAGAAAACAGGCCACGACCCGATTCTCGCGCCGACGGCGGATCGCAAGCGCGTAGCCTACCGCGATCGGGATGTGGCTACCGACCACGGCCGAACACCCCAGTATGTTTCGGTCCATGCCGATCAGATGCATGGAGCCGCCCTTGCCGCCTGCGCATCCGGTCGCCTTGCCGTAAAGTTCGGCGAACATCGCCGGAAGGCTGCCGCCCTTCGCGATATAGGACGCATGCCCGCGATAGGTACCAGCGACCACGTCTTCGGGGTTCATCAAATCGATGACGCCCACTGCAATCGCTTCTTGTCCGATCGAAAGATGAACTGGGCTCTTGATCTTGTCCGAGGGATAGAGGTGCGCAATTGCCTCTTCAGCCCGCCTGATTCTCAATGCAGATGTGTAGAGCCGACTAAGGTTAGCGTCCATGGTTAGCCCGTAATTGATGCCGCGACGTTGTTAGAGGAACCTGTCAAACAGGTCAACCGTGCGTGTCGATTGCAAGTGGCAGGCCTTTCTGTCGGTAATTCTGAGACTTCTGGCCGATCATGTCTTCAATCGTATGGCTTGGCGCTGACAGATACTGCTCAGGGAGTTGATAAGACGTAAGATTCAGCGTTTGAACCCGGCCTTCTGTTGCGCCGCTTTACGAGTGCCGTACGAAAACCTCAAATTGTGAATCCACTACCGCCTAAGGTCGTGACCTTAAGTTACGCGTGAAGCGGGATTTAGTCGGCCCGATGCGATGAGGGGCGCAAGTCCTGCCACGCTCGGTGTAACGATCCGCCTGCGAAGCCGAGGGCTTTATTGATGTGAGCCGCTCAAAGCGGCTGTTCGGGGTCACTTACGCGACCCAGTTCTCCTGCACCGAAATTGCTCGGCACCGCTGTTTGCGATTATTCGTCTTCCTTAAGGCTTTGCCGGAAGCTGGGCAAAAGTGTGCTTAATGCTTATTGAGACTTAACTACTTTGACGATACAGGACAGGTTGACGAGAGGAGATTGAGGTTGGGCGAAGTTCTGATTTCTTTGATCGTGCCGACCCGTGGTCGGCCGGAGGGAATGCTTTGCTTTCTCGAGAGCGCGCGCGCTCATGCTTCTGCCCCTGACAATATCGAGGTTGTCATTATCGTCGATGAGGACGATCCAGCGTCCCAAGCGATCACTTTCGAAGGACTTGGCCTCGTTAAGGTCGTGGTGCCGCCTGGCTTGAGCATGGGCGCCCTTCTTATGGCAGGCTACCGTGCCAGCCGCGGCAAATATATCATGGCGGCGAACGACGACGTGATCGTACGGACACCGGCCTGGGACGACAAAACCCTGGCCGTTGCTCGTTCATTCAGCGACGAAATTGTTCTCGTGCACGTCAATGACACGATGTTCGGCAAGAGGCTTTGCATTTTCCCCTTTGTCAGCCGCAAGTTCTGCGAGTTCGCCGGTGGATTCTGCTCGGAAGACTACATCCGCTATCGCATCGACGATCATATCTATAACGTTTTTCAGCTTCTAGCCCGGCGTGGACATAAGCGGATCGTCTATATGCCTGACGTGGTGTTCGAGCATCTCAACGTGGTGGTCAACTCCCGCGGCAAGGCCGCGTACGTACCCGACCCGGAAATCCACGCCAAGGACACCGCGATCTTCGATGATATGCTGGCCTCCCGAAAGGAATTGGCGGCGCGCTTGGCGGCATGGATCGACACTCATCGGCCGAGCAACGTCGACAAGACCCGGTGGAGCATTTTAGCGCCATTTGCTGACTCGGTGTCGTTCTTCGATAACGTGCGGCGCTCCGGAAAGGAACTTGCAGCGCGACTGGTAACATGGGTCGACACCCATCGGCCAAGCAAGGTCGACAAGTCCCGGTAGAACGTTTTGTCAGCTCAGGGTGACTCGGTGTCGTTGTGCCGGCCGGAATTTGCGAGCGGGGCTGGGGCATTGTTCGGGGAGATGAGACGCATGGGGATCAGGGTTGAGATCGCACCCGGCGAGCTGATCGATAAGATCACCATCCTCGAGATCAAATTCGAGAACATTCATGACGAGCACAAGCTCGTCAACATCCGCCGCGAATATGAGATGCTGAGGGACGTGCTCCAAAAAGAAGTCGTTCAAAGCGAAGAGCTTTCGCGCCTGACAGCCGCGCTCAAGGAAGTAAATGCGGAACTCTGGCGGATCGAAGATGATATTCGCGCCCAGGAAAGGGCCAAGACATTCGGCGCGGAGTTCGTCGCCCTCGCGCGATCGGTGTACCGCACGAATGATCGGCGTGCGGCGCTCAAACGCGAGATCAACGAGCTCCTGCGCAGCGTACTTATCGAAGAAAAGAGCTACACAACTTATTGAGGCATGACGCCGGGTAATGAAGATCGGCTACCGCCCCCCAAGGTATTCCCAGATTGACAAAGGGACCGGTGGGGGCGGAGCATTTCTTTGACAGAGGCCAATTGATCTTCCGGCCTCGCGCAAGCTCGAGCCGCCGGCTGTCTCCCCAGATTTCGATCTCCCCCCTTCTCAGTCTGGGCGATCTTGTGGCAGAGCGCGGCCGGCGCCCTCTGCACGTTTCTCACCAAGCAACGCTTCCGCGTCCTTCGAGATGGCCCTAAAGGGCCGTCTCACCATGCGGAAGCTTGTGGCTGCTGCAAATGCAGCACTGACTTCCCGACGAAGGCTGAGTTATTATTTCCAATCATGGCCTATCTTGACCTTCGACGTGACATTCCGGCTCGGCTTTTTAAGCGATTCAAACCAGGTCGCCCGGCACAAAGCAGCAAATTGTCCTATCGCCGCAGCGATCGCGTGGCAATTGAGCGCTCAACACGTCGATATCACTGCTCTTTGCGCTTTCCACGGATAGCTCGATCGGGTAAGCCCATCCAATCGATAAAATACTTGCCCGTTTGCCAACCAGCCCAAATCGGAACAGAGGGAAAAACGTGTTTCTCGGCCAAAAACGCATCCTTGTAACCGGCGGAGCAGGATTCCTCGGCACGCACCTTTGCCGGCGACTGCTCGACGAAGGTCATGAAGTTCTCTGCGTCGACAATTTCTTCACGGGAACGCGCCGCAACATTGCCGAACTGATTGACAACAAGCGGTTCGAACTCCTGCGCCACGATGTGACCTTTCCGCTCTTCGTCGAGGTCGACGAAATCTACAATCTTGCGTGCCCCGCCTCGCCGATTCACTATCAGCTCGATCCCGTGCAGACGACGAAGACGAGCGTCATCGGCGCCATCAATATGCTCGGTCTCGCCAAACGTCTGAAAATCAAGATTCTGCAAGCCTCGACGTCGGAGGTCTACGGCGATCCTCACGTGCATCCGCAGACCGAATCCTATTGGGGCAACGTCAACCCGATCGGTCCGCGTTCTTGCTACGACGAAGGCAAGCGTTGTGCCGAAACCTTGTTCTTCGACTATTATCGACAAACCAGATTGAAAATCAAAGTGGCCCGGATATTCAACACTTACGGTCCGTTCATGCGGCCGGACGACGGCCGGGTCGTATCGAATTTCATTTGCCAGTCGCTGATTGGGGAGGACATAACGATTTTCGGCGACGGCTCGCAGACGCGCTCCTTTTGCTTCGTCACCGATCTAGTCGACGGCTTGGTCCGCTTGATGAATTCTTCCGACAGCGTGACGGGCCCGATCAACCTCGGCAATCCCAACGAATTCTCGGTCCGCGCACTCGCCGAAAAGATCATCGCCGCGACAGGTTCCAAGTCGCGAATCGTCGAGCGGCCTCTGCCGCAGGACGACCCCAAACAACGCCAGCCCGATATTGCGCAGGCACGCGAAGCGCTTGGCTGGCAGCCCACCATTCCACTCGAACAAGGGCTCACGCTGACCATCGCCTATTTCGAAACCTTGTTGCGCGAGCGTGGCGTTCAAGCGATTGGCTAGAGCGGGATGAGGACAAGCGGGACGCTGCGCAGCTTTTCCGGCGCAATCAAGTCTAGATTGACTGCTTCAACCAGTGGCCCATTCACATTGGTTGACGCTACCGACTAACTCGCCGCGCGCATCCCGCGGCTCGGCGCCAACTATCTTGCCGCCAATTCCCTTTCGCTCTTTGCGACGCGCTGCTTCACGGCAAGGAAACTGTCGGGGCTCACCGAGATCGAATCGATGCCGCAGTCGACCAGGAAGTCGGCGAATTCCGGGTGATCGCTCGGCGCCTGGCCGCACAAACCGACTTTCGCACCAGCTCGGTTCGCCGCCTCGATGACATTGCGGATCATCCATTTCACGGCTTCGTCCTGCTCGTCGAAAAGCTCGGCGAGTTCGGCCGAATCCCGGTCGACACCGAGGGTCAGCTGGGTGAGATCATTGCTGCCGATCGAGAACCCGTCGAAACGCTCGGCAAAATCCTTGGCGAGTATGACATTGGAAGGGATCTCGCACATCACATAGACTTGCAAACCCTTGTCGCCGCGGCGAAGCCCATTCTCGGTCATGACGGCCAGCACGCGGTCGGCCTCTTTGGTGGAGCGGCAGAACGGGATCATGACGATCACATTGGCAAATCCCATCTCGTCGCGCAGCCGCCGAATGGCGCGGCATTCGAGCGCGAAACCTTCGCGATAACGGGGCGAATAATAGCGCGAGGCGCCGCGGAACCCAAGCATCGGATTTTCCTCTTTCGGCTCGAATTCGGCGCCGCCGATCAGGTTGGCATATTCATTGGTCTTGAAATCGCTCATCCGCACGATCACCGGGCCGGGGTGAAAAGCCGCCGCGATGCGGCCGAGCCCGCGGGCGAGGCGGTCGACGAAATATTCGGTCTTGTCGGCATAGCCGGCCGTCAGATCGGCGATGACCGCCTTGGCCTTCGCATCCGCCAGCGTCTCGTAACGCACCAGCGCCATCGGATGCACTTTGATATGATTGCTGACCACGAATTCCATGCGCGCGAGGCCGACACCATCTGCAGGAATACGCCACCAGCGGAAGGCTGCGGCAGGGTTGGCGAGATTCAGCATGATCTTGGTGCGGGTTGCAGGTGCCGCCGTGACGTCGATGTCTTCGCATTCGAAGTCAGCAGTGCCCTCGTAGACGAAGCCTTCGCTGCCTTCGGCGCAAGACACGGTGACCTCTTGCTCTGAATGCAGCACGCGCGTGGCGTCGCCCGTGCCGACGACGGCAGGCAGGCCAAGTTCGCGGCTGACGATCGCCGCATGCGAGGTGCGACCGCCATGATCGGTGACGATTGCGGCGGCCCGCTTCATGATCGGCACCCAGTCGGGATCGGTCGTGCGCGTCACTAATATGGCGCCGTCGACGAAGCGATCGATCTGGCTGGGGCTGTCGATCAGGCAGACGCGGCCTGCCACGACGGCCTCGCCGATGCTCAAGCCGGTGACGAGCCGCCGCCCCTTCGATTTGACGCGGTAAGTGCGCAGCGCCGTCGCAGTGCGGCGCGACTGCACCGTCTCCGGCCGCGCCTGCACGATGAAAAGCTCACCCGTCTTGCCGTCCTTGGCCCATTCCATGTCCATGGCGCAGCCATAATGATCCTGGATGATGCAAGCCCAGCGCGCGAGGCTCAAAATGTCGGCGTCGCTGAGGACGAAGCTGGCGCGCTCCGCCTTTGACGTCGGCACATTGCGCGTGGGAGAGGCGGCGTCATTCGTATAGATCATCTTCTGCGCCTTCTCCCCGAGGCTCTTTTCGATGATCGGCGTCAGCGACCGATCGGACAGAAGAGGCTTGAAGACTTCGTATTCGTCAGGGTCGACCGCCCCTTGGACGACATTCTCGCCGAGCCCCCAGGCGGCATTGATGAGCGCCAATTTGTCGAAACCCGTCTCGGTATCGATGGAGAACATGACGCCGGCGCCGCCCAGATCCGAGCGCACCATGCGTTGGACGCCGATGGAGAGCGCGACCTTCATGTGATCGAAACCCTTGGTCTGCCGATAGCTGATCGCGCGATCCGTGAACAAGGAGGCATAGCAGCGCCGGCAGGCGTCGAGCAAAGCAGCCTCGCCACGGATGTTGAGAAAAGTTTCCTGCTGGCCGGCAAAACTCGCATCGGGCAGATCTTCAGCCGTGGCGCTCGAGCGCACGGCAACATCAATGTCGATCTCGTTCGTCCTTTGGCCAAGCGCCCGATAGGCGGCGCAGATCGAGCGCGCGGTCTCCTCTGGCCAAGTGCCGCGCAGGATCGCGCGGCGGATCGCAGCGCCGGCGTCGGCGAGCGCAGCTTTTCCCGCGGCAAGATCGGCAAGTTCGCGGGCAATCGTCGCTTTCAATTCGTTCGCTTCGAGAAACAGCCAATAGGCCTGCGCGGTTGTCGCGAAGCCCGGCGGGACCTGCACGCCGTCTTTCCCGAGTTTTTGCACCATTTCGCCAAGCGAGGCATTTTTGCCGCCGACTAAAGCTACGTCGCCGCGCGCGAGATCTTCGAACCAAAGTGTCTGAGGGACGGTCAAGAGAAGCCCTTTCGCATCGCCAATGCTGAAAAACATAGATCAGTTTAGACGCGGCAGGAGTGCGGGCTCTGATCTTCATCAATGGACGTACTGCTCGAAAAGCCTGGGCGCGGCCGAAGCGCACTGCGGCGCCTTAGCCGAATATTAACCCTAACGGTTTCTTGTGGATGGCAACTTCCCTGGAGCGGGATGAGGAAAAGTGGGACGCTGTGCGGCTTTTCCGGCGCAGCTAAGATTACGCAGGCTGCTTAACTTAGCTGCGCATCGCGCTCTTTATTTTTGGAATCGATCGCCGTTGAGGAGCGTTGCATGTCCGGCCGCCGGAACCGCGGTCCATCGCTGGTTCAAAGCAAAACCCATTCGCTGACCTTTGTTACCGGATCGCGGTCTTATCAGCTCAGACTTCCGCGCGCCGCATGGGCCTGCGCCTTCGCCCTTGTACCCTTGATCGGCCTCATCTATCTCGCCGCCACGGTCTATTGGATGTTCCACGACGATCTTCTCGCCTCGTTGATGCGGCACCAGATCGACATGCAATATGCCTATGAAGACCGTATCGGGCTTCTGCGCCATGAAATCGAATCGATAACCTTGCGGGCACGCAGCGAAGAAGCGCGGTTCGGTGCCGATCTGCAAAACTTGACGCAACGGCAGATCGAGGCGGAAAACCGCACTGCTCTTCTCCTCGCCCTTTCCGAACGGATGAAGACCTATCGCATATCCGATCCCAAACGGCTCGACGATGCACCGACACGGGCCGACAAGGCGAAAAGTCCGGGCGAACCAAATCCCCTCCTCACCGGTGCCTTTGCGCCGTCTTTGCCGGAGGCGACCCGCGCTTACGCGCCGCTGGCACCGCAGCCTGCGGTTCGTCCGGGCGGCAAGCCGCATCCGGAACTCTTAGATCTGCGTTTGCGCGGTGATGACGAATCCGTGAGCGAGAATACCAAGCCTTTGCAACCCGCCTCGGCGCCCGTTCCCTCAGTGCCCTTGCCGCCGCAAACCCTGCCCGATCAAGCCGCGCGCTTTGCTGCGACCTATGACCGGCTCGGCGCCGAACACATGCGAATTCTGGTGAATTTGCGCGTACCGGTGCATCGCGTCGCCGAAGATATTCGCGCTGCCCTTGCAACGGCCGGTCTTGCCGCCGACGAACTCGCCCCTGCTTCACCAACACATGGCAACGCGAAAAGCCCGGTCAAAACCAACAGCGGCGTCGGCGGCCCCTTCGTTCCTCTGTCTATCGGCGAAGCCAACAAGGTGTTCGCGCGCGAGGCGGCTCTCCTGCAAACCGCGATCGATACATCGGAAGGCCTGCGCCGGCTCTTGCCGCATCTTCCGCTACGTCGACCGCTTTCCGCCACCGCCGAAATGACCTCCGGCTTCGGTCCGCGGATCGATCCCTTCCTTGGGCGCGCCGCACTGCATGCGGGTGTCGATTTGCGCGACGACTATGGCACGGCCGTACGTGCGACGGCGGCGGGCATTGTCACTTTCGCCGGCCCCAACGCAGGTTACGGCAATATGGTCGAAGTCGATCATGGCAATGGCCTGACGACGCGCTATGCGCATCTTTCGGCAGTTCTCGTGGCGGAGGACCAAAAAGTCGATGCCGGAACGATCGTCGGCAACCTCGGCACGAGCGGCCGTTCGACCGGCCCGCATCTGCACTATGAGACGCGAATTGACGGGGACCCCGTCGATCCCGAGCGCTTCCTCAAGGCAGGCGCTCTGCTATTCGGGCCGGCAAGCGCTTCGCGCTAGTTCCCCCAATATACTCGCACGCCACGCCGAACGCCGTGCACGCTCCACCGTCCGTGGCGGCGACCCGCTCAATGGCCCGCGTGCATGTGGCATTCAGCCGCCTCTTTTGCCACGACCTTCCGATCGCCCCATCGTTCAACGTTGTTGAACAAGGCCTCTAAATAATTGGGTCTACACAAAACTCACGTTAAATCTTCTCATTGTTGCGAGTCTGCTCGCACAGGCACCCTAAAATACGTGCCCGCGAAGCAAAGGGGCTAAAGCGGGTTCAGGGCTGTTCCAGCTTGAGCTCTACCACGCGGAGATGAAAATTTCCAGTCGTTGCCGCAACGCAACGGATCGACTTTCAAGGTTATCCGGAATACAACTTAAACGCGTGTACTAACATATTTGCGCGAGTTGGTTTAGTTCACCTACAGGTGTCGCATGAACGTCGCAAAACGAACACGAACTCGCCCCAATACCCGCCTTTCCCGTGCCGCCGAGGCGACTAAGTCGAAAGCCACGACTGTCGACCCTGCGCCTGCATTGGCGCCAGATGCCGCCGGCGTTGCAGAATATGTCGCGCAGATGGCCGCCGAACTCGCCAGCATAGCCGGCGCGGCCAAGCTGGACATGCTGACCTATTTTCTCAACATGGCCCGGATCGAAGCCGAATCCTATTATCGCCGCCGCAAATGAAGCCGGCTCGTTTCGAACCCTGCCTGCATTCCTCAAATAAGCGAGACGAGATCACCGCCGTGGCGTTCCAGGCGGCCGGCAAGTTCGAGTTCGAGCAGCACCGAGCGCACCTGCCGCGCCGGCGCGGCCGAAGACCTCACCAATTCATCGATCGAAATCGGCGAAGGTCCCAGCAAACCGATAATCCGTTCTTTTGCTTCGGCAGCAGATGCCGGCACGCGCGTCTCGGGTGCGAAATTTGTCGCGCTTGCCGCGGGGTGATTCGAATTGAGAGGCGGCCCAGACGGCGTCGAAGGCGCCAAAGGTGCCGGCTCGACCTCCGCCAGATCGAGTTCGTCCCAGAGCGGCTCGTCTCCAGGGTCCGTCGCCGCGGCTTCGGAGAAGAGATCTTGCGGCGAAATCTCCCCGCCGAGCTGTTTTGCCAAAGCCTCGACGACGTCTTCGACGCATGTGCACAAAGTAGCCCCGTCCCGCAACAGGTCGTTTGTCCCTTCGGCGCGCGGGTCGAGCGGCGAGCCCGGCACGGCAAAGACTTCGCGGCCCTGCTCTGCGGCAAAGCGGGCCGTGATCAGCGAGCCGGAGCGGCGTGCCGCTTCGACCACGACCGTTCCTAGCGCCAGACCCGCAACGATCCGGTTGCGGCGCGGGAAGTCGCGGCCGCGCGCCTCCCAGCCGAATGGCATTTCAGTGAGTGCGGCCCCGTGTTCCAAGAAATGTTCGAGGAGCGGCGCGAATTCCGGCGGATAGACCCGGTCATGGCCGCCGGCGAGAACGACGATCGTTCCGCTTTCCTGCGTCGCGCGATGGGCGCGAATATCGATGCCGCGGGCAAGCCCCGAGACGACCGCATAGCCATGCTGCGCGACGCCTTTGGCGAGGCGCTCGGCAAAAGCAAGCCCGGCTGCCGAGGCATTGCGCGCGCCGACGATTGCCAGTGCCGGCCGGCCAAAGATGGCGGGATCGCCACGCAGCGCAATGACGGCGGGCGCCGAATCGATGCGCCGCAGAAGCGGTGGATAGTCCGGTTCGCCGAGCGCCACAAAGGCGGCGCCGAGGCGCAAAGCTTGTTCAAATTCGCGTTCTATTTCAGCTTCCGAGGGGATGCGCAAAGGCCGGCGCGCTAAGGCCGGCAAAGCCGCGAGCGCGGCTTTGGCGCTGCCGAAGCGATTGATCAGGGCGCGGAAGGTGCGGGGTCCGACGCTCTCGCTGCGCCAAAGCCGCAACCATTCGAAGCGCTGGGCGTCAGAAAGTCTATTGCCTTCCGAGATGCCCATGTTGCTCATGTCTTCTGCCCGATCTTGGTCTCCGTGCCGGCGACAAGGCGGCCGATATTGGCGCGGTGCATGAACCAGAGGAATGCGGCGAGAGCGGCGAAAAGAAGGGCTGCGTCCCGCTCCCCGAGGAAGAAGAGAACGATCGGAGCCAGAGCGCTGGCGACGAGCGCCGCGGCGGAGGAAAAGCGCGTCGCGAAAGCCACGGCGAGCCACGCCACGACGAAAATCAATGCCGCACGCCAATCGAGCCCCACGAGGCAGCCAAGGAAGGTCGCAACCCCCTTGCCGCCCCTGAAGCCGAGCCAAATGGGAAACAGATGGCCGAGAAAGGCCCCCAGAGCGGCGCACAGGGCCAAAGGCGGCAATTGGCCGACATCGAAATGCGCCGCAAACAGTACCGCAAGCGTCCCCTTCAGCGCATCTGCCAGAAGCGTGATGGCCGCGAGGTCCTTGCGTCCGGTGCGTAAAACATTGGTCGCGCCGATATTACCGGACCCGATCGAGCGCAGGTCCTGCGTCCCCGCGAGCCTTGTCACGATCAGCCCGAAAGGGATCGAGCCGCACAGATAACCAAAGAGGAGAGCCGCTAGCGCCGCCATCACATACAAGCCACCGAGGAAAATATTCGCCGCAGCTTAAGGCGGATTTTGCGGGAACGAAAGCGGCGGTTGGTTCAGGACGGGGCGCAATTCCCTACCCTTCTTCAAAGGGGAGGGTGGCAGGCGAAGCCTGCCGGGTGGGGTCTGGAAATAAGAAGAATTTCACCCCATCCGTCGACGCTTCGCGTCGACACCTTCCCAACCCAACTCGGGCCTGCCCGAGTTGGGCTTCTTAGATGCGCAAGTCGGCAACAGCCGACTTGCGATGGGGAAGGATTCGCAGCTGCACCTTTTGCGTCTTTCCCGCCATCACGCCGCATAGACAATCGACCCGGCGACGATGGTGAGCTTGACCCTGCCCTGCATGCGGGCTTCGTCGAACGGCGAATTCTTGCTGCGCGAGTGCAGTTTCAACCGATCGACGACATAGGGTTCGTCGGGATCGAAGCAGATCAGGTCGGCGGGTGTGCCGACTTCGAGACGGCCCTGCGGCAGACGCAAGATTTCCGCCGGCCGCGAGGACAGGGCGGCCAAGAGCCGCGGCAAAGAGACTTCGCCCGCGTGGACCAGCCGCAGGCCGGCCGACAGCATGGTCTCGAGCCCGATCGCGCCATTTTCGGCCTCGCCGAACGGCAGCCTTTTCGTCTCGACATCCTGTGGATTGTGGTCGGAGACGATCACGTCGATCAGCCCTTCGGCAAGAGCGGCAACGAGCGCGCGGCGTTCGTCTTCGTGGCGCAGAGGCGGCGCGAGCTTCAAGAACGTGCGGTAGTCGCCGATATCGTTTTCGTTCAAGGTCAGATGATTGATCGAGGTTGCGCAGGTGACGGGCAAGCCCGCCGCCTTGGCCTTGCGCATAATGTCGAGCGACAAAGTCGTCGTGATGCACGCCGCGTGATAGCGTGCCCCCGTCAGATTGACGAGCCGTATATCGCGATCGAGGATGATCGCTTCCGCCTCGCGGGGAATGCCGGCAAGCCCCAATCGGGACGCCAATTCGCCTTCGTTCATGGCGCCACCCGCGGCGAGATTGCTATCTTCCGCATAATGCACGATCAAGGCGTCGAAGTCTTTCGCATAGGTCATGGCGCGCCGCATGACGAGCGCATTCTGCAGCGAGCGCAGGCCATCGCTGAAGGCCACAGAACCGGCCTCCTGCAACAGCCCGACCTCGGAAATTTCGATTCCGTTGAGGCCTTTGGTGAGCGCCGCAGCGGGCAGGACGCGGACAAGGCCCGTGTCGCGGGCACGGCGCAGCAGAAAATCGACGACGGCCGGCTCGTCGACGGGCGGGTTCGTGTCGGGCCGCGCTATGATCGTCGTGACGCCGCCGGCCGCCGCAGCGGCGGTTGCAGTCGCGATCGTCTCGCGATGCTCGGCCCCGGGCTCGCCGATGAAGGCGCACATGTCGATCAGGCCCGGCGCGACGATGTCGCCTTTGCAATCGATGATCTGGGCATCCGAGGGCAGATTGGCCGGCACGACGCTTGCCCCGACAGCGCGGATCGTCGCGTCGATCACGAGGACGCCACCCACCGTCTCGGTGCCGCGCCGCGGATCGACAAGCCTCGCATTGACGAGCGCCAGTGGAGCTGTGACATGCGATGGCGAAGGGCTCATGATGAACGGCTCATTATAAAACGCTCACTTGCGGCCTCACGCGTTCGGCAAATGCTGCGACAGGGCTTCGAGCACAGCCATGCGCACGGCGACACCCATTTCAACCTGCTCGCGGATGAGACTTTGCGCCCCGTCGGCGACGCTCGAATCGATTTCGACACCGCGGTTCATCGGACCCGGATGCATGACGAGCGCGTCTTTCTTTGCATACCCGAGCTTGTGGCTGTCGAGGCCAAAGAAGCGGAAATATTCACGCAAAGACGGCACGAAAGCCCCGTTCATCCGCTCCCGCTGCAGGCGCAGCATCATGACGATATCGGCGCCCTTCAAGCCGCTTTGCATGTCGCGACTTACCTCGACGCCCATACGCTCGATGCCGGCCGGCAGCAGAGTCGAGGGACCAACCGCACGCACCCGCGCGCCGAGCGCCGACAAGAGCAGGATATTCGACCGGGCAACGCGCGAATGCAAAATGTCGCCGCAGATCGCCACCGTCAGGCCGCTGATATGTCCTTTGTTGCGGCGGATCGTCAGAGCATCGAGCAGCGCCTGGGTCGGATGTTCGTGTGCTCCATCGCCGGCATTGACGACGGAACAATCGACCTTGCGGGCGAGCAGATGGACTGCGCCGGCCTGCGCGTGGCGGACGACGATGATATCCGGCCGCATGGCGTTCAGCGTCATCGCGGTATCGATCAGCGTCTCGCCTTTCTTGACGCTCGAACTCGCAACCGACATGTTCATCACGTCGGCGCCGAGCCTTTTGCCCGCCAGCTCGAAAGACGACTGAGTCCGCGTCGAAGCCTCGAAAAACAAATTGATCAGCGTGCGCCCGCGCAAGGTCGTGCGCTTCTTTTCGACTTGGCGCGACACTTCGACCGCCTCTTCGGCCATGTCGAGCAGCAGCGAAATGGACTGAGGCGAAAGCCCTTCGATCCCGAGCAAATGGCGGTGGGGATATTTTGGATGAGGAGAAGAGCTGGCCATCAAAAAGGGTCTATAGGGTCGAATCTGCCCCGGCGGCAAGGCATTCGCCAAATCCCGCGGTGGATGGCGACCGCACGCATGCCGGTCGGCGTAACTGCAGCGCTAGAGACAGTTCCACAGCAACAGCATGCCAACGCTAAAGCTTAGCTACCTATCGGCGCATGCCGCAGCATCGTCTGAGGAAGGCTTGGCCAAGCGACCCCACAACCGCCGATGTCAACCAAGACGAGGCGATGTAAGCCTTTTATATTATTTGCACAATACTTGAATATTTTCTGATCTAGTGGCGCTACGAAGGGCCGGTTTCGGCGTTCCTGATGCTATCTTAGGCTTGGCTTTAAACCTATTACGGCCTTGCAAGCTCGGGCGACTTCCTCCATATGCCGAATTTGACGAAGGCCCTGCCCTCCCCCATCTTCCGCCGCGAAATGCCGCGCCGCGGCTCCCGCGAAGACTGATTCTCTTTTGCCAATAGGGTCCGCGTTCGGCTGAACCAGCCGAGCCGAGCCGCAACCGCCGGCCGTAATTTGCAGACTGGCTGCTCATCCGGCCAAACACATTAAGGACCGCAATTCAATGAAGCTTGTCATCGTCGAATCGCCGGCGAAGGCCAAGACGATCAATAAATATCTTGGACGCGATTACGAAGTTCTAGCTTCATTCGGCCACGTGCGGGACCTGCCTGCGAAGGACGGATCGGTCGATCCTGGCAACGATTTCGCCATGCTCTGGGACGTCGACGCTAAATCCGCAAAACGCCTCGCCGATATCGCCAAGGCCGCCAAGACCGCCCAGCGCATCATTCTCGCGACCGATCCGGATCGCGAAGGCGAAGCGATTTCCTGGCACGTTCTCGAAGTCCTGAAGGCCAAGCGCGTCCTCAAGGACCAGCCGATCGAGCGCGTCGTCTTCAATGCGATCACCAAGTCGGCAATCGACGAGGCGATGAAGCACCCGCGCGGCATCGACGAAGCGCTCGTCGATGCCTATCTCGCGCGCCGGGCGCTCGATTATCTCGTCGGGTTCAATCTCTCCCCCGTGCTCTGGCGTAAATTGCCGGGTGCCCGCTCGGCCGGCCGGGTGCAATCCGTCGCCTTGCGTCTCGTTTGCGACCGCGAATTGGAAATCGAGAAATTCGTCAGCCGCGAATATTGGTCGCTTGTCGCCCATCTCAAGACTGCGGCAGACGCCCCCTTCATTGCCCGGCTCGTCGGCGCCGACGGCAAAAAGATCAGCCGCCTCGACATTGGTTCGGGAGCGGAAGCGACGGCCTTCAAGAGTGCGCTCGAGGCGGCGCGGTTTTCGGTCACGAATATCGAAGCGCGGCCAAGCAAGCGCCATCCCGCAGCACCGTTTACGACCTCGACCCTCCAGCAGGAGGCTTCGCGGAAACTGGGATTTGCCCCGGCCCGCACGATGCAAATCGCCCAACGTCTCTATGAAGGCGTCGAAATCGGCGGCGAAACCGTCGGTCTCATAACTTATATGCGAACCGACGGCGTCGACATGGCCCCCGAAGCCATTGCGGCCGCACGGCGCGTCATCGGCAAGCAATTCGGCGACGCCTATGTCCCGCATGCACCGCGAAAATACATGGTCAAAGCCAAAAACGCGCAAGAAGCGCATGAAGCCATCCGGCCGACCGATCTCGCCCGCCTGCCGAGTGCGGTCGAACGGGCTTTGGAGCATGATGCGGCGCGGCTCTACGAACTCATCTGGACCCGCACGATCGCAAGCCAGATGGAATCGGCCGAGCTCGAACGCACGAGCGTCGATATTTTGGCAGAAGCCGGCACCCGCAAGCTTGACTTCCGCGCCACCGGCCAAGTGATCCGTTTCGACGGTTTTCTGAGGCTCTACCAGGAAGGCAAGGACGACGACGCAGACGAAGACTCGAGCCGCCTGCCGCCGATGCAGACGGGCGAAAAGCTCACCAAGGACAAGATCGAAGCGACCCAGCATTTTACCGAACCGCCGCCGCGCTTCACCGAGGCGACGCTCGTCAAAAGGATGGAAGAACTCGGCATAGGCCGCCCTTCGACCTATGCCTCGACGCTCGCAGTCCTGCGCGACCGCGACTACGTTCGCATCGAGAAGAAAAGGCTCGTTCCTGAAGACAAGGGCCGCCTCGTTGTCGCTTTTCTCGAAAGCTTCTTCACTCGCTATGTCGGCTATGACTTCACCGCCGATCTCGAAGAACAGCTCGATCGGGTGTCCAATCACGAAATCGATTGGAAACAGGTCTTGCGTGCCTTTTGGGCAGATTTCTCGAATGCGCTCGCCGGCACTAAGGATCTGCGCACGACGCAGGTGCTCGACAGCCTCAACGAGATTTTGGGCCCGCATATATTCCCGGCCAAAGCGGATGGGTCCAATCCTCGCGCCTGCCCCGTCTGCGGCAACGGGCAAATATCATTGAAGCTCGGCAAATTCGGCGCCTTCATCGGCTGTTCCAATTATCCCGAATGCAAATTCACGCGTACTTTATCGAATACGGGCGAGCAGGGCACAATCGAGGGCGGCGATCGGCCTGGCATCAAAGTGCTGGGCGTCGATCCCGCAACCGGCGAAGTGATCACATTGCGTGACGGCAGGTTCGGTGCCTATGTGCAGCAAGGCGAAGGCGACAAGCCGAAACGGTCCTCGCTGCCGAAGACGATTACCCCCGAACAGCTGACGCTCGAACAGGCGATCGGGCTCTTGGCTTTGCCGCGCGAGGTCGCACGCCATCCTGAGACGAAGCAAGCAATCCTCGCCGGCATCGGCCGCTTCGGCCCCTATGTTCAGCACGGCAAGACCTACGCAAACATCGGCAAGGATGAGAACATCCTGGAGATCGGGGCGAACCGCGCGATCGATCTCATCGTTGCAAAGGAAAGCGGGCTCTCGGGCCGCCGCTTCGGCAGCGAGGCGGCCGCGGCAACCCGCGTCCTCGGGGACCACCCCGCAGGTGGCACCGTCGCGATCAAGGCCGGCCGCTTCGGCCCCTATGTCAATTGGGGCAAGATCAATGCGACCTTGCCGCGTGATGCCGATCCGACCAGCTTCACTCTCGAGGAGGCCTTGGCGCTCGTCGCGGCCAAGAGCGAAGGCCGCAGCGCCCAGCAGGGCAGTGGGCTCGGTGAACATCCGGCCGGCGGCCAAATCATGCTGCGGGCGGGACGCTTCGGCCCTTATGTCAACTGGGGCAAGATCAATGCGACCTTGAAAAAGGATATGTCGCCCGACACTTTGACGCTCGAAGACGCGATTCGTCTCATCGACGAAAAAGGCGGAACGCCGGCGAAGACGAAGGCGGGTGCCAAAGCGCCGAAAGCCGCTGCAGCCGCAAAGAAAAAACCGGCCGCAAAGCAACCTGTCGCCAAAACGAAGACAACCACAAAAACCGCTGCCGCGGCCAAAAAGCCGGCGGCGAAAGCGCCGGCAAAACCGGCAAGCAAGACAACGAAAGACTCCAAATTCCCAATATCCAAATCCGAAGCGGCAGAGGCGCCGCCTCCCCCGACAAAAAAGGCCAAGCGCGCGTGAAGACACATGCCGGGATCGCGAAGAGCATCGACGCCAAACCGGCCGCAAAATCCGACAATTCTCCGCAGAACCTGCCGTCACGCGAGGACATCCTCGCTTTTCTCGCGCGCGAGCGCGACGCAGGCGCCGCGAAAATCGGCAAACGCGAAATTGCGCGGGCCTTTGGCATCAAAGGCGCCGATCGCATCGCACTCAAACATGTGCTGAAGGAACTCGAAGCGGAAGGCGCAATCGAGCGGCGCCGCAAGACCTTGCACAAGCCCGGAACTCTGCCGACGGTCGTCCTCGCCGACGTTACCGGCCGCGACGCCGACGGCGAATTGATTGCCGTGCCGGCGGAATGGGACACCGAGCAAGGCCCGGTGCCGAAGATCGTCATTCATGTTGGTCGGCAAAGACCGGGGGCTGCAACTCCAGGCGTCGGCGATCGCGCGCTTCTGCGTACCGAGATCCTGCGCGACGCGCGGGCGGGTCAGCCGAGTTATAGCGGCCGCGTCGTCAAACTTCTGCAACGCGGCCGGGCGCAGGTTCTCGGCATTTTTCGCGCCGACCCGGCGGGCGGCGGCAGGGTCATTCCGGTCGATAAGCGCAGTGTCAGCCGCGGCGAACTCGTCGTCCCGCCGGCCGGGCAAGGCGAAGCACGCGACGGCGATCTCGTTGCCGTCGAGGTTCTGCGCTCAGGCCGCCTCGGCCTGCCGGCGGCCAAGGTCCGCGAAAGGCTCGGCTCAATTGCAAGCGAACGCGCGATGAGCCTCATAGCGCTGCACGCGCATGGCATACCCAATGTCTTTCGCGCCGAAACCCTCGCCGAAGCCGAAAGAGCCGTTCCCGCCTCCCTCGCCCATCGTGAAGATTGGCGCGACCTGCCTCTGGTCACCATCGATCCGCCCGATGCGAAGGATCACGACGACGCCGTGTTTGCGGCGCCAGACCCCGATCCCGGCAATAAAGGCGGCCATATTCTCGTCGTCGCCATCGCCGACGTCGCAGCTTATGTGCCACCCGGTTCGGCGCTGGACCGCGAAGCGCTCGAGCGCGGCAATTCGGTCTATTTCCCGGATCGCGTCGTGCCGATGCTGCCGGAGCGCATTTCCAACGATCTCTGTTCGCTGAAGCCGCACGTCGACCGTCCCGCGCTCGCAATCCGCATGATGATCGCGGCGGACGGACGGAAATTGTCGCATCGCGTCCATCGCATCATGATGCGCTCCGTCGCAAAGCTGCATTATGCGCAAGCTCAGGCGGCCTTCGACGGCAGGCCTGACGCCGAAACAAAAGCTCTAAAGGCGGAGGTCTTGGCGCCCCTCTTCACCGCCTACGAGTCGTTGAAAACCGCCCGCGACCGCCGCGCGCCGCTCGATCTCGACCTGCCCGAGCGCAAATTGCTGCTGAAGCCGGACGGAACCATCGATCGCGTGATCATCCCGCCGCGGCTCGAAGCGCATCGCCTGATCGAAGAATTCATGATCCTTGCCAATGTGGCGGCGGCCGAGACGTTGGAGAGCGCGCGGCAAGCTCTCATCTATCGCGCGCATGACGAGCCCTCGCTCGAAAAGCTCAATGCATTGGCGGAATTCCTCGCCTCCATCGACATCAAGCTCGCCAAAGGCCAAGTGCTCACGCCGCACCAGTTCAATGGCATACTCGTCCGCGTCAAAGGCACCGAACACGAGCATCTCGTCAACGAAGTCGTGCTGCGCACCCAGGCGCAAGCCGAATATGTGACCGAAAATTACGGCCATTTCGGTCTGCATCTCCGCAGCTATGCGCATTTCACCTCGCCCATTCGCCGCTATGCCGATCTCATCGTGCATCGTGCCTTGATCCGCGCTCTGCACTTCGGCCCCGACGGCTTGCCGAATATGGCGACTGACGAATTGGCGGAAGTTGCGGCCCGGATCTCGGCGGCCGAACGGCGCGCCATGGCGGCGGAACGCGAGACCGTCGAACGGTTGATTGCGAGCCATCTTGCCGAACAAGTGGGGGCGACGTTCCAAGGCCGCATTTCCGGCGTCACGAGGGTCGGCCTGTTCGTCAAACTGCATGACACCGGCGCCGACGGGTTCGTTCCGGCGGCAACCCTCGGCGCCGATTATTATCATTATGACGAAAGCCGGCGGGCGCTGATCGGCGGGCGAAGCGGAGAAATGTTTCGGCTCGGCGACGAGGTGACGGTCAGGCTCGTCGAGGCGGCACCTTTTGCCGGCGCCTTGCGCTTCGAAATCTTGAGCGAAGGCGGCAAGGCGAAGCCAGGTCTCGGGCGCGGCAAAGGCAAACGGGCACTGCGGCGCGACACGCGGCCCGCCGGCTCGGGTGAAAGAAAAGGCGTGAAGACTTCACGCCGCCGGTAGCTCAGAAGAAGGGGAACGCCATGCGGGCTTGGTTTTTCGGACTTGTCCTGGCGCTGGCCACGCAGCCGGCCGCTGCGCAATCGACGCCTGACCAGCGCCCTGCACTCGTGGCCGAGCGCTATGCCTGCCCGCCGACGAGGCAGCTCAACTGCATGCCGATCGTACCGGAAGAACTCCGCGCGTTCTGCCGCAAGGATTATCGCGAATGGGCGGCGAAGAATTGCCCCGGCTTTAAGGTTCTCCACTAGCTGCCCAGCTCGGCGCCGCTGGTGACCGCCGGGATCAGCGCCGGATTGCCGTCCTTGACCTTGTCTCGGTGTCGTCTGCCAAACATCCCGGTTGACCCTCGCACCGCCGATCTTCTCCCGGAACACACGCTCAGCCGCCATAGTTTGGGCGAGCTGGCGGGTCAGATTTTGGACGTCGATCGAGACGCGGGTATGCGCAACCATCGTAACGCACGAGTCCGCTCATGATCTCGATCACCTCTCCAAAAAAGCTGGCGCAACCAGATCGCAATTGACTCTCCAGTTCGAATATGTTCCCTATATGTTCCGAGCAAGCGTACCAAGTTTTTTCAATTTCTTGGAGGAACCTTTGGTGCCCGATTGCATGGGAAATTTGCGAAAATGGACAGAGCAACCACCGCGTCCCCGTTCTTCATGCCTCGGCTTAATTTCGCCACGGCTGATTCCGAACTCGCAGGCATTTCGCTCGACTGGGGCGACTGCGCGCAATGCCGCGAATACCTTTTGATCGCGCTTCAACTTTCAGGTTTTCGCGTCACACTCGTGCTGATCGACGCGAACTGGAAGATCGTCGCTCTGCTACAAATTCCAATCGTGTTGAAGAAGTGCCATCCCGACGACAAGGTCGGTGCCCTCAGGTCTGCCAAGTTTGGAGTTTTGAAGGAGAACCGCGATTCAGTTTCGGGGCTTCTCTGCGTCGAACAGGCTTGGCACCGCAAATATTCTCCTGATCCACCGAGGCCCGGCGTCGGGGGAACGATTTTGAGTTCTTGGAACACGAACTGGTATCGTTTCGAGTGCCGGTTCCGCGTCGCACCTCCCGTTCTGAGTTGCGAATGCGAGCGGACAGAATCGGAGAGGTTCGGCCTTACGCTCTGCTCCGGCGGCGAAAATGATTATTGGCTCAGCAGCACGATCATTCTGCCGCCGCCATGCTTCGCGCAATCCAGCGACATTGATTGCGGCAACCTCCTTGAAATCGCCGAAGCCGACGCCAATGGACTGCCTGTGGAATGGCGGCAGGTTCGCAAATTGGATTGGGCTCGCGATCAATCCGCCCCGTCGCGCGATCGCAATCGCATCTGGATCAATGGAACGCAGTCCTATGATCGCGACAACGCCGTTTGTCTCGTTACGATTGACGGCAAGCTGCATCTGGTCCCATTGCGGCTCGCGGATGGAGAAGCCCTGACGCCGCGAAGATTTGCGCTACCTTCCGGTTGGCGTTCAAGGCTTGCCTGGAGCCCGTCACCATCCGGCGGTGGCGCGATCTGGTTCTATGTCAGCAATGAAAAATTGAGTGCCACAAGAAGGGACCGAAGCCTTTGGCGCATCGACTATGGGCCTAGCCTCTTAACCGCGAAACGCGCATCCGATGCCATAAGAGTCACGCGGCTCAGCGAAGACCGAGTGATGACGAGGACCGCAATCCTAGACTACGGCGATATGGCACTGGTCATGTGGGAGGATGGCATGAATATCACGAGGCCCAACATTTTGCGCTGTTTCGTCTACCGCCGTGCCGACAAGTTGGGTGACAACTCGGCGATACCGATTTGGACCTGTGAAGCCGCCGACGATTTTCTGACGAGTCTGCCGATCAAGGAAGGCGGGGAGAGCCACTGGATGGGTAAGCCGGTCCTAACTCCTGATACGCGGAAGTTTCCGCGCAACGCTTTCAAATTCGGAAAGCGCTTTGGGGCTGCAGTTCTTGCTTGGCACCTGAATCCTTACAGGACGGAACTCACGATTGGCGAAATCAAATTTGCGGTGACCAGCTAGGGTCCCTCCAGGCTTCGCTGGCGGGCCGGAGTAAGATAATGGCCAAACATCCCCATTGACCCTCACCGCCCCTTCGGGTACAAATCCGGTTCACGGTTCAATCGGGGACGACCCTTGAGCAAGACCCTTATCGTAAGCTTGGCGCCGGAGACGGGACGGAGATAGGCTCCGTTTTTCCCGCCACTGGCGCTATCCGAGGCCCTTTTGGGGCCTTTTTTGTTGCCTGAATTCCAAATGGTCTTATTCCAAGGAATATCTTGGCCGCTCGGAGGAGATGATGACGAAGGTGATGACCGGCGCGGAAATGATCGTGGAGGCGCTAAAGGACCAGGGCGTCGACACGCTGTTTGGCTATCCGGGCGGTGCTGTTCTGCCGATCTACGACGTTCTCTACCACCAGAACGCCGTCAAGCACGTGCTTGTCCGGCATGAGCAAGGTGCCGCGCATGCGGCCGAGGGCTATGCCCGTTCGAGCGGTAGGGTCGGCGTTCTCCTCGTCACCTCCGGTCCCGGCGCCACCAATGCGATCACCGGCCTGACCGATGCCTTGATGGATTCGATCCCGCTCGTCTGTATCACCGGGCAGGTGCCGACCCATCTCATCGGCTCGGACGCGTTTCAGGAATGCGATACGGTCGGCATCACCCGCCATTGCACCAAGCATAATTATCTCGTCCGCTCGGTCGAGGATCTGCCGCGCATCCTGCATGAAGCCTTTTATGTGGCGCAGCATGGCCGCCCGGGTCCGGTCGTGGTCGATATTCCAAAGGATGTGCAATTTGCCCGCGGCGTCTATGACGAGACCCTGCTGAAGGTCGAACACAAGTCCTATAAGCCGCGAATGGACGGCGACCCGGCGAAGATCGCCGAGGCCGTCACGTTGATGGCTGCGGCGAAACGGCCGGTGTTTTATACCGGCGGCGGCGTCGTCAACGCGGGGCCCGCGGCCTCCCGCCTGTTGCGCGAACTCGTCGCCGCGACCGGCTTTCCGATCACGTCGACCCTCATGGGGCTCGGCGCCTATCCAGCCTCCGGGGCGAACTGGCTCGGCATGCTCGGCATGCATGGCACTTATGAAGCCAATAATGCCATGCATGATTGCGATCTGATGATCGCGCTCGGAGCGCGCTTCGATGACCGCATTACCGGCCGGCTCGACGCTTTTGCGCCCGGCTCGAAAAAGATCCACGTCGATATAGATCCTTCATCGATCAACAAGAACGTCAAGATCGATCTCGGCATCGTCGGCGACTGCGGACATGTGCTCGAAGCCATGCTGGCGCTCTGGATCGCGCGCGGCTGCAATTCGAATGCCGCCGCTCTCGCCAATTGGTGGAACCAAATCGCTCATTGGCGGGCCCGCAAATCCTTGTCGTTCAAACATTCGAACCAGATCATCAAGCCGCAATGGGCGATCCAGCGGTTATTCGAACAGACGAAGACGCGCGACACGTACATCACGACGGAAGTCGGCCAGCATCAGATGTGGGCGGCGCAGCACTATCATTTCGAAGCGCCGAACCGGCTGATGACGAGCGGCGGCCTCGGCACGATGGGCTATGGCCTGCCGGCCGCGATCGGCGCGCAAATGGCGCATCCCCACTCGCTCGTCATCGATATCGCGGGTGAAGGCTCGATCTTGATGAATATTCAGGAGCTTTCGACCGCCGCGCAATATCGGCTGCCGGTCAAGATCTTCATTCTCAACAATGAATATCTCGGCATGGTGCGGCAATGGCAGGAATTGCTGCATGGCGGGCGCTATTCGGAAAGCTATTCGGAGGCGCTGCCGGACTTCGTCAAATTGGCGCAGGCCTATGGCGCGCATGGCATTCGCTGTTCCGACCCGGCTGACCTCGATGCCGCGATCGAAGAAATGCTCGAAACGCCGAAAGCCGTCGTCTTCGATTGCCGCGTCGATCAGACGGAGAATTGCCTGCCGATGATCCCGTCGGGAAAGGCGCATAATGAGATGATCCTGCCCGATGCGGACGAGGATATCGGGGCCGTCATCGATTCGACCGGCAAGATGCTGGTGTAGCGCGAACCTTCTCCCGCAAGCGGGAGACGGTGCCGAATGAAATGAGGCGGATGAGGGTTGTGCCAACCTCTCAGCGTTTCAGATGAAACCGACCATGTCAGAGTTTGAACGTCCCTCATCCGTCAGGCTCCGCCTGCCACCTTCTCCCGCAAACGGGAGAAGGATTCGACGCCCGAATTGAAAACTTTGGACCCTCGCCATGAACGCCCCGACAGCACCGCTTTCGCCCTACTCGTCCGCGATCGGCAAATCCAATATTGAGACGCATACTTTGTCGGTGCTCGTCGACAACGAACCGGGGGTTCTCGCCCGCGTCGTCGGCCTGTTTTCCGGCCGCGGCTATAATATCGAAAGTCTGACCGTCGCCGAAGTTGCACATGCCGAACATTTGTCGCGCATCACTATCGTGACGACAGGAACGCCAGAGGCGATCGAGCAGATCGGGCATCAATTGGAACGTCTAGTGCCAATCCACAAAGTCACCGATCTCACCTTGCGCGGCGGTTCGATCGAACGCGAACTCGCCATGATCAAGGTGGCGGGAAAAGGTGAGAACCGTGTCGAGGCCTTGCGGCTCGCCGAAGCGTTTCGGGCGCGGGTCATCGATGCGACGACCGAGAGCTTCGTCTTCGAGATCACCGGCAACGTCAGCAAGATTGATCAATTCGTCGATTTGATGCGACCCATCGGCCTCGTCGAGATTTCGCGGACGGGCGTTGCCGCCATATCACGCGGGGCGGACCGGATATGACGAAAACTCTCAGCGGATCTCGACAAGCCACGCGGCTGGATATACATTGTATATCTAACCTTGGAGTGCGCTCATGCGCGTTCAGATTTCGAAATGGGGTAATTCAGCCGGTATTCGCTTACCCAAAGCTGTCACGGATGAACTCGGGCTCAAGATCGGCCAGGAGGTCGAACTCGTTGTCGAAGGGGGCGAAGCGCGGCTGAAGCCGGTGCGGAAACTGCCGTTTTACCGGATCGAAGATCTCGTGGCCGAAATGAAGCGGCTCGGCCCGGAAAACGAGCCACCTTTGGAGGATTGGGGACCGGATGTTGGCGCCGAGATCATAGATGACGAAGATAGCCGCAGCTAAACCGCTCCCGGATGCCGGGGACATTGTTTGGGTCGATTTCGAACCTGTGCGAGGAAGTGAACAGGCTGGTGCGCGACCGGCTCTCGTTCTCTCGACGCGGTTAATGCATGAAGCAACGCGACTGACCATCATTTGCCCGGTAACGAAGAACGCCAATCCCTGGCCCGCAAAAGTCTTTCTGCCGAATGGACTTTCGGTTAAGGGCGCAATATTGGCTGATCAGGTCAGGTCCGTGGATCGGACTGCACGCGGTTTTCGGTTCATTGACCGGGTACCAGAAGAGATCCTGGTTCAGGTTCGCTTCAAAGTTGCCGCTCTCATGGGTCTTGATCTTTTCAATTTGCGGCGGCTGATAGGCAAAGAATGAAGCTTGCTCGCGGCTATTGCTGGCAGAGATCAACTCGCTAAGCGTCTTTTCGGCGCTGCTGGAACGCATCATCGATTTCAAAAAGCCGCGGCTAAAGCCGCACAACAGGGAAGCCAACGGACATGCGCGTTTATTACGATCGAGATGCCGATATCAATCTCATCAAGGGCAAAAAGGTCGCCGTCATCGGCTATGGCAGCCAGGGCCATGCGCATGTGCTCAATCTGCGCGACTCCGGCGTAAAGGAAGTCTGCACCGCTTTGCGGGAAGGTTCCGCCTCGGCCAAGAAGGCCGCGGCCGAAGGCCTCGAAGTCAAGGATGTCGCGGCCGCCGCCAAATGGGCCGACGTCGTCATGATGCTGACGCCGGACGAATTGCAGGGCGACATCTACCGCGCCGAGCTCGCGCCGAATTTGAAACAGGGCGCAGCCTTGATGTTCGCGCATGGTCTCAACATTCATTTCAACCTGATCGAACCGCGCCGCGACCTCGACGTTTTGATGGTAGCGCCGAAGGGCCCCGGCCACACGGTGCGTTCCGAATACAAACGCGGCGGCGGCGTGCCCTGCCTCGTCGCCATCGCGCAGGACGCCTCCGGCAACGCGCATGATCTCGGCCTTTCTTACGCCTCGGCCATCGGCGGCGGCCGCGCCGGCATCATCGAGACGAGTTTTAGGGAAGAATGCGAGACCGATCTCTTCGGCGAACAGGTGGTGCTCTGCGGCGGTCTCGTCGAATTGATTCGCAGTGGTTTCGAGACGCTCGTCGAAGCCGGCTATGCCCCGGAAATGGCCTATTTCGAATGTCTGCACGAAGTGAAGCTCATCGTCGATTTGATCTACGAGGGCGGCATTGCGAATATGAATTATTCGATCTCGAATACCGCCGAATACGGCGAATATGTTACGGGCCCGCGCATCGTCACGGCGGAGACGAAGGCCGAGATGAAGCGGGTGCTGAACGACATTCAGTCCGGCCGGTTCACCCGCGATTGGATGCTCGAAAACAAAGTTAATCAGACGTCGTTCAAGGCGATGCGAGCCAAGGTTGCAGCGCACCCGATCGAAGCTACCGGCGCCAAATTGCGTGCCATGATGCCCTGGATCGGCGCCAACAAGCTCGTCGACAAGGAACGCAACTGAAACGCAGTTTCAGGCCCGCAGGCGCGGACGTGAACTCGTGCGGTCTGATTTGAGCTGCCGCGCAGCCCGATCGTCTGCCTTTTCGCCGGGTAGACTTCCGCGGCCGCGCTCGCTAATGGGGTAGCCGCTATCCGAAGGGCTTTTGGGCACCTGTCCAACGCTTCCTGTTTCTTCGGAACGGCGGTAAACCAAGACGGTTCTGAAAGCTGAGCTTTTCCCATGGCCACCAATTCTGCATCCGAACTCGACAAAGCTGCGCTTGCCTATCATCGTCTCCCGCCCGCCGGAAAGCTCGAGATCCAGGCGACGAAACCGCTGACAACCCAGCGTGATCTGGCGCTCGCCTATTCGCCGGGCGTTGCCGCCGCTTCACTTGCGATTGCGGCCGACGCCGGCCAAGCCGGCGAACTCACCGCCCGACAAAATCTCGTCGCCGTCGTGAGCAATGGCACTGCAGTGCTGGGCCTCGGCAATATCGGCCCCCTGGCGGCAAAGCCGGTCATGGAAGGCAAGGCCGTCCTGTTCAAGAAATTCGCCGGCATAGATGTCTTCGACATTGAGGTGGCCGAGAACGACGTCGACCGCCTCGTCGATATCATCGCCGCCTTGGAGCCGACCTTCGGCGGCATCAACCTCGAAGATATCAAAGCGCCGCAATGTTTCGAGGTCGAACGCAAACTGCGCGAGCGGATGGCCATTCCCGTCTTCCATGATGATCAGCACGGGACTGCAATCATCGTCGCTGCCGCTGTCCTGAACGGGCTCGAAATCGCCGGCAAATCGATCGCCACGGCCAAGATCGCGACAGCGGGTGCTGGTGCCGCCGCGCTCGCCTGCCTCGACCTGCTCGTCAGTCTCGGCGCCAAGCGCGACAACATCACTGTCACCGATACCAAGGGCGTCATTTACAAGGGGCGGCCCGAGCATATGGACGCCTGGAAGGCAGTTTATGCGCGCGAGACCAATGCGCGCACGCTCGCCGATGTGGTCGGCGGCATCGATGTGTTCCTCGGTCTTTCCGCCGGCGGCACCCTTAAGCCCGAAATGGTGAAGGAAATGGCGGGGACGCCTTTGATCATGGCGCTCGCCAATCCGGACCCGGAGATCTCGCCGGCGGAAGCCTTTGCGGTACGGCCGGACGCGATGATCTGCACCGGCCGTTCGGATTATCCGAACCAGGTCAACAATGTCCTTTGCTTTCCTTACATGTTCCGCGGTGCGCTCGATGTCGCGGCCTCGACCATCAATGAAGAAATGAAGCTTGCGGCGGTGCGGGCCATTGCGCAATTGGCGCATGAGAGCCCCTCCGACGTCGTCGCCAAAGCTTACGGCGGCGAATCGCTTCTTTATGGGAAAGACAACCTCATCCCGTCGCCTTTCGACCCGCGTTTGATCTTGCGGATCGCCCCGGCGGTGGCGCGTGCGGCGATCGAGTCCGGAGTGGCGCGAAAGCCGATCACCGATTTCGTCGCCTATGAAGAAAGCCTGTCGCGTTTCGTCTATCGCTCCCAATTCGTCATGAAACCCCTCATGCAGGCGGCGAAGGCCAATCCAAAGCGCGTCATCTATGCCGAAGGCGAGGATGAACGCGTCTTGCGCGCGGTGCAGACGGTCGTCGAAATGGAGATCGCCAAGCCGATCCTGATCGGCCGTCCGGACGTGATCGAGACGCGGTTAAAGCGCTTCGGCCTTTCGATTGAGCCCGGCAAAGACTTCCAGCTCGTCAATCCAAATGATGATCCGCGCTACCGCGACTATGTCGCGACCTATCTCGAGCGTGCCGGCCGCCACGGCATAACGCCGACCGCTGCACGCGCTTTGGTGCGCACGAATTCCACAGTCATCGCGGCCATTGCCTTGCAGCGCGGCGACGCCGATGCGATGATCTGCGGTCTGGAAGGCCGCTTCAATTCGCGGTTGCGCCATATTCGCGACATCATCGGCCTCATGCCAGGCGCAACCGATATTTCCGCGATGTGCCTGATGGTCACCAATAAGGGGTCATTTTTTCTAGCAGATACGCATGTGCGCCGCGACCCGTCCGCTTATGAAGTCGCCGAAATCGCTTTGATGTGCGCAAACCACGTGCGCCGCTTCGGCCTGGAGCCGAAGATTGCGCTGGTATCGCATTCCGATTTCGGTTCGGACGACACCGATTCCGCCTTGAAGATGCGCGAAGCCGTCGACATTCTGCGCAAGCGGGCCCCCGACCTTCAGGTCGATGGCGAGATGCAGGCCGATTCGGCGCTGTCGCAAGCCATGCGCGAACTCGTCTTCCCGGCTTCGCGTTTGAAGGGCGAAGCCAATGTTCTCATCATGCCCAACCTCGACGCGGCGAATATCGCCTATCAGATGACGAAAATCATGGCCGATGCACTGCCGGTCGGGCCGATTTTGATGGGCGTGGCCAAGCCGGCCCATATTTTGACACCATCTGTCACGCCGCGCGGCATCGTCAACATGACGGCTGTCTCGGTTGCCGAAGCGCAATGCGAAAGGCCCGTCGGCATCGAGGCTTTGCGCGTGGCCGCGGTCTAAAGCGCCGCGCCCGCCTTTGAGCAAGCCGTGGAAAAGTGGGGCCACAGGTTCGATAAGAACCGCTCCGGCTTAGAGCGGAATGAGGAAAAGTGGGTCCGCTGTTTCGATACGAACTGCTCCGGCTTAGAGCCGGATGATCTTCTATGTCCGGCTGCGGCCGCGCCAAATTCGCGAGATTTTTGCGCGACATCAATGTTGAGATTTGCCTTCTCTTTATTGGCGGGCATAGGGTGCGCCAATCGGCCCACCCGTTTTTCATGACAGTTCTTCCATGCGTAGAGGCCCTGAATTCGCGTTCGATTTCGCTTCGCAGGACGATGCTTGGCTGAGGGGCAGTCTCGAAAAGTTCGGCGCCACTTGCCTAGGGGCCCGACAATCACTCTCACTTTATCTCGATACGCCGGACGGCGCCATTTCCAAGCTCGGGTTCGGGCTTGGCTTACGTCGGCAGGACAAAATGACCTTGACCCGCGCGCCGCGCCGCGCCCCGGCATCGGGCCGCGCGCGCTGGACGCGTTTTGTTGAGGAACTGTCTCCTGCCCCGCATACACGCAATGAGCTCGAGGTCTGTTTGCAGAACGACGCCGTGCGCGAGGCGCTCGAGCTGTCGGTCTCACGCGACGCCGAGGAAAGCTTTTTCGCCTTGCAATTCGGCGGCGCATGGCTTGAGATTTGTGTCGATAGATCCAAAATCGCCGCTGCCGGCCAGGAATTTACCGTCGCGACGGCCAGATGCCGCCAGCTATCCGGGGGGCTCACCGATTTCCTGCACGCTGTGCATGCGATCGCAGACGCATCCAAATTGCGTCTATGCATAGAGCCGACGCTGGTCCGCGCCCGCCGGCATGTCCAGGCAGACTGGGGACGCCATGTCGGCGCATTCCCGCCGCGCCTTGGGCGGGCGATGGAGATGCGGGAAGCTTTCCAAACCATCGCCCAAGCTTGTTTCGATCAATTTCTCCTCAATGAAGCGTCCGTGCGTGACGCTCGTGATGTGGAAGCCGTGCACCAATGCCGGGTTGCCTTGCGCCGGCTGCGCACAGCTTTGCGGTTGTTTCGGCTCCGGGCGGGGGAAAAAACCGAGGAACATTGGCGCCGCGACCTCGCGGAATTTTCGGCCTTATTGCGCGACGCACGTGATTTGGATGTTCTGCTTTGCGAGCGAACTCGCCCGCTTCTCATTGCTTCGTCGTCTGACGGATCAGCCGCGCTCCTCACTGAAATCAAGACACGTCGAGAGAGTGCCTATGATAAGCTCGCCGAGGCACTTCGCGGGCCCCAGGCAAGGCTCTTCTGTTTGGACCTTGTGCTATGGATCGCGGCCGGCGATTTCGGTACACCCGAAACCTGGAACGAATCGCTTGTCGCCTTCATGCGAAAGCGCTTGTCAAAAGCGACCCAAAATTTGCTCGAGCGAGGCGATCAAATCGAGACGGACAGCGAAGAGCTGCGCCACAAGACACGGATCGCCGCAAAGAACTTGCGCTACAGCGCAGAGTTCTTTGAACCCTTGGCGTCGCACAAGACAGCACGTAAAAGGTTTAAGCTTTTCATCGAGGCCCTGAAAGAGATTCAGGAAATTCTCGGCATTCACAACGACCAGATCGTCGCCAATCGATTTTTCGCGACTCTGGCGCAGGAACGGCGCACGAGTGATCCCGAAGGCTGTGCCGCCGAGGTCAATTTGGCCTTAACCTTGGCTGAATCGGCGGCCATAATGCCGCAAGAAGAATTCCTGCGAAAGGCGCAGCGTGCCTTTCGCAGCTTAGCGGATGCCCGGCCGTTTTGGACCAAAATCCCCGACGGGTCGAAGCCGCGGGGCCAGCATTGAGCCTCGCCGGCCAATTTAAACTCGAGATAGAGCAAGCCGGCCGCCTCGCGCCGATCGTCGTTAATCATAAGCGCGCTGCGGCCGCTCCGGACTCACGCGCTGGCATGCCGAGATTGAAAATGTGATCGCGGTACGAGCTTGTCCGCGGGGAATGCGCGCATGGCCTGCGCGGCACGCGCCGCTGCAATAGCGGCGGAACAGGTCCCGCAAAGGTTGGTGACTTTTCCGATATTCGGATATCGGGTATACCCGACGCCTCACAACTGACATGCTCCAAATCATTGGTGTGGAGTCGATTTCTCGCGATTCTTCGACTCGATAACAAGCGTAGCCGCGAAAACCGAGGCGACAAGGCGCGGTGCCATAGATAGGATCTGCCGGTCGCACTATTCCCGGTGCAGAGGCTCGATCATTCGTTCATCAACATGGCTGTAGAGACGGGGGAAGGGCAATTGAAAATCTTACCGGTCATCATGTGCGGTGGATCCGGGACGCGGGTTTGGCCGGAATCCAGGGAGAGCCTGCCCAAGCAATTCATCCCTCTCCTCGGCGCTCGATCCACCTTTCAAATGAGCCTCGAAAATCTCGATGACGATTTGTTCGAGACGCCGATCATCATCACCAATCAAGACTACCGTTTTCTCGTCACCGAACAAATGAAGGAAATCGGCCGCAGCTGCCGGGTCGTTCTCGAACCCATTCGGCGCGACTCCGGCCCCGCCGTGGCGGTCGGAACCGAGCTTGCTGCACAAGTGGCACCGGACACAATCGTCGCGATTTTTGCGGCGGATCACGTCGTGCGCGATCGTGCCGGATTCGTTTCCGCCTGCCGCCAGGCAGCGCAAGCGGCCATGGAGGGCCATATCGTCACCCTCGGTATCAGGCCGAGTGAGCCGGCAACCGGCTATGGTTACATCGAACCGGGCAAAGCTGTCGTCGCATCCGGCGCGGTTTTGAAAGTCGAGGCCTTCGTCGAAAAGCCGAATGCCGAACTTGCGGCCCGCTATGTTGCCGCCGGCTATTTGTGGAATGCCGGAAACTTTTTCTTTCGCGCCGACGTCATGCAGGAAGAATTGTTGCGGTTCGAACCTCTGATGCTGGAAGCGGCTAGAGAAGCCGTCGCGAAGGCCAAGAAGGATCTCGAATTTCTTCTACTCGACGCGGCAGCTCTTGCACGCGCGCCGAAAAAGTCCATCGATTATGCGATCATGGAACGCACCGACAAAGCCGCGGTTCTCCCCGCCGACATTGGCTGGTCGGATGTCGGGACCTGGGCCGCTGTGTGCGAATTGTCGCAACCCGACGAAGCCGGAAATTCCGTGCGCGGCAACGGCATCGTACTGCATGCTTCGAACGTCCACGTGCGCTCCGATCAGCATTTGACGACCGTGGTCGGCGTGAACGACGTCATCGTCGTGACGACGCAGGACGCCGTGCTCGTTCTCAACAAGGCGCATGGCGACAAGGTCAAGCAGCTCGTCGATCAATTGAAACAGGAAAAGCGCCGCGAAGCCCTCGAACACAGGCGGGCCTATCGCCCTTGGGGCTATTATCAATCGATCGACGAAGGCGAGCGCTATCAAGTCAAACGCATCGTGGTGAAGCCCGGCCAGCGCCTGTCGCTGCAAAAGCATTTCCACCGCGCCGAACATTGGATCGTGGTGCGCGGCATTGCCGAGGTTACGCGCAACAACGAGGTGGTTTTGGTGCATGAAAATGAGTCGGTCTATCTGTCCATAGGAACGATCCACCGCATGGCCAACCCGGGCAAGATCGACCTCGAACTGATCGAAGTGCAGACCGGCTCTTATCTCGGTGAAGACGATATTGTCCGCTACGAGGACGTCTATAACCGGGTGTGAGGCAACGAAGCAGCGACACTTCTCGA
>JBKQHN010000211.1:0-64625 GCA_052148755.1 Beijerinckiaceae bacterium
GGGCTATAGGGCTTTGCGACATAGGCGTCGCAGCCGACCTCGATGGCGCGTTCGGCGTCGCCCGACAAGGCATAAGAGGTCACGGCGATGATCGGCATGTGGCGGAGAGCCGGGTCGGCCCTGATCCGGCGCGTCGCTTCAAAACCGTCGAGAACCGGCAATTGCAGGTCCATCAGGATGAGGTCGGGCCGGTGAATACGCGCGATGGCGACGCCGGTCTCGCCGTCGCCGGCCTCGAGGAGATCGAAGCCGGCATGAGTCAAGAGATCGCGAAGGATCCGACGATTGTCCTCGGTGTCTTCGACAACCAAGATGCGCTTCGCCATGCCGCCTCGCTCTACCGATCGACCCTGACCGGCAGCCGGATATGGAAAGTCGAACCTTGCCCGAGCGTCGAAGAAACCGAGATCGTTCCGCCGTGCATTTCGACGAAGCGCTTGCTGATCGACAGGCCGAGGCCGGTGCCGCCCTTCTCTTTTGTAATCGTATTGTCGACTTGTTGGAAGGCCTCGAAGATGCGGGCTTGATCGGCAGGCGCTATGCCGGGGCCGGTGTCCTTGATGAATATTACGAAATTCCCATTCGCCGCGCCGGCGTTCAGCGTGATGCCGCCTTTGTCGGTGAATTTGATCGCATTGCTGACGATGTTGAGCAAGACTTGCGTCAGGCGCCGCTCATCGCCACGTCCGGTTGGAAGATCGGGCGAGATTTCGGTTGCAACGGTGAGGCCCTTGGCTGCGGCCAGCGATCCGGTCGCGGCGACGACGGTCTCGACCACATTGCGCAACGAATAATCGGCGAGAGACAAGGCGAGTTCGCCGGCCTCGATCTTGGCGATGTCGAGCACGTCGTTGATCAAGCCGAGAAGGTGCCGGCCATTGGCCTCGACCCGTTCGAGTACACCATTCGCGGGCTCCGGCAGTTCACCATAAAGCCCGTCCCGCAACAGCTCGGAATAGCCGAGCACCGCATTGAGGGGCGTGCGCAATTCATGGCTCATATTGGCGAAGAACAAGGACTTGTGTTCATTGGCAACAGCGAGTTCCTTGCCACGTTCTTCGACCTCGTGGAAGAGTTGCGCATTGCGCATCGCGAGAACGGCGTGATCTGCGAAAGTCTTCATCAAGGAGATCGTGTCGGATGGAAAATGGCCGGCCCTTTGGCGTTCAACGACGAGCGCGCCAAATAGTTCGCCGGAACCGATGAGCGGCACGATCAGCGCCGATTGGAAGCCGGCCCTCAGCGTCGCGCCGCGCAAGGGAAAGTTCGGCGCGTGTGCAATCTGCGGAACTTCGATCGGCATCCCGCTGGCGGCGACTTCACTCAGCAGGTTCGACGTCTTGATCCGGATTTCTTGAATGGCCGCAACGAGGTTCGGATCAAGACCATGCGCCTCGGCAAGTGTGAAGGCCGAGCGCTGCGGATAGAACCGATAGATCGCGCCGCCGTCGGAGCCCGCGAGTTCGACCGCCCGCGACAGGATCGTGGCGAGAACATCTTTGAGGTCGAGCGAGGCGGCAAGCGCGCGGCCGACCTCCTCGAGGGCCCGGAGCTCGCGAACCGATTGGGCGAGATCGCGCGTGCGGTCTGCGACCTTCTGCTCGAGCCTTGCATAGGACTCTTGGACCTGGCCTGCCATACGATTGAATTCGTCGGCCAAAGCCTCGATTTCGTCGCCGGTATCAACCTTTATCTTCAGGCTGAAATCGCCATTCGCCAGACGCGCGGCGCCGGCGCCTACTGCCATGATCGGAATCGTCATGTGGCGGGCGAGCAGGAGACCGGCAAGTGTGCACAAGACGAGGGCGAGGAAGAGGAGCGCTGCGAGCCGTCCGAGAAAGTCGTAGAAAGGTCTCATGGCCAGGCTCTGCGGCGCCTCGACGAAGAGCCACCAATTCATCTTCGGAATTTGCGCGGCCGCCGTCAGCACGGTCTCGCCGTCGAGGTTGCGCCCGACCCCATCCGGCGAATGCGTAGCATCGGCGAGCGCGGCGATCTGCGGCAGTTTCGTGAGATCGGGATTGGTTTTCGCGAGCGACGGGTTCGTATGCGCGATGAGCCGGCCCGCCGGCGTGACGATATAGGCTGAGATGCCGGGATCGGCTTGAATGCCATTGACGATGTCGGACAGGGACTTGAGGTCGATGTCGGCAATCGTGATGCCGCGGTCTGGACCTTGAGGGCCGAGCGAAATCTCTATCCGAGGGCCCTGGTCGGTGAAGGTGAGGGGGCCTGCGCGCAGATCCGGCGCGACCGCAGACTGAGGCTCCACGCTTCGAGTGCGTTCGCGGCCGCTCTCGAGGGCGGCGTTCTCTCGCCCCACACGCAGGCGTTCTTTGCCCGTTGCGTCGAGCCACGCGATCTCTGCGATTTGCGGTGTCTGTTGGAGAACGAGTGCAAAGTCGGCGCGCCGCTGTTGCAAGCTTGCAGCGCCCATACGTCCAGCCCAGGCGGTCTGCCGTTCGATCACAGTTAGGAATTCTTCGACTCTTTGTGCTGCGCCATCCGCCTTCTGAGACAAGGCGTGGAGGAACTCGGCCTTCCGCTCGTGATAGGTGAACCACGCTTCGGTCACGCCGCTGATGACGAGGACGGCAATGACAAGCGAGACGAAGGTCGCGGCATATTTGCCAAACAGGCTGCGGCGACCGAACCAGCGCGAGCGTGACGCCAAATCAACGTGCTCCTTGTCGTATCCGTATTTGCAGCCACTCTCTCCGTGTGGGAGCGGCAGGCGTACCTCTCCAGAGTTTTGGTGCGTTTATTTTCGAACGAGCGCTAGCGGCCACCCAGCGGATTGTCTTTGGTAAAGCCTTTCAGCAGGTTGTTGATGCCGTTCATGACGTTATCCGCGTCGGGCTGCGAGGATTTATCGGAGCTGCCCAGAAACTGCTCACCGAGGCCCTGCAGCTTGTCCAGGGTCTTTTGCGGATCCCGCATGAGGTCTGACAAATCGGCGGTAATTTGTGGGTCGCTCCAAGGTCCGCGGACCAGGATCGCGGCGCCGAGATCGAGCGCATTGGCGGGCTTCGCCGGATTGTTGGCCGTCGCCACAATTTTCGGCTCGAAGCGCAAATCGAATGTCCTTGCGACGAGATCTATAGAGCCCTTGCCGTTGATGTCGGCGACCGGGCTGAGGACGTGCAAGTCATCGGTCGAAGCCGTGCCATTCGCGACAGCGAATTTCGCCGTCACAGAATTGATCGTGATCTTGTCGTTCAGATCGCGCCAAGCCTGCGGCAGGTAGGCTGAAACGCTGTGGAACAAATCGGGAAGTTTATGGCCCGTGACGACACCGTCTTTGACGGCGAGATCCGCACTGCCCGAAAGATTGGCGACAATCGTCTTCGGGCTGGCGCCGGTCGACTCGAGATTGGCTCTCATTTGCAGCTTGCCGTCGAACTGCCGCAAGCCGTTCAAGTCGGCCAGCAAGGGTGCCGCTTGCACGTCGGTGAACGAGTATTTCAGACTCTGCGTCGGCATCTCCTGGGACGCATCGACGAGCATATCGGCGGAGACTTTTCCTTGATAAAAATCGGTGGGCTTAAGTCCGACACGCAAGATGCCGTCGTCGAGCGTGGTCCTGAGACCGACATTGGTTACGCGCAAGCCGCCGGCGCGCAGTTCGCCCGCCTTGAGATCGACCATCGCATCGACGAGCCGCAATGGCTTCATGTCGATCGCGGTGTCGCTTAGCGGCACAATATCGCGCGCGGCCGGATCCGAAGCGGAGGACGGGGCCCTGGTGATGTCGAGCGACCCGAGATCGAGGCGATCGAGGCGCAGATCGGCGGTAATCACGGGGGCCTCGCCGCCGAAGCGGACGTTGCCCGATGCATTCAGCTTGCCGCTCTGCAAGGTCCCGGCCACGTCGTCGAAAGCGAGCTGATTGCGGGTTGCGCGGAGCGTGGCGCGCACATTTAAAGTCGCCGCAACATACGGGTCTGCACTCGCCGCAACATCCACCCGGGTCGGGCGGCCTGCCCAAAGGTCGGCGGCGGAGACCACTTTGGTGTCGGTGTGGAAATTTCTGTCGCCCATCCGCGCATCAAGTGAGACGGCAAGCGTTCCCTCCGGCGTTTCCAGCGCGCGCAGATTGATCGCGTCGATGCGCGCCGTTACGTGGCGGCGCAGATTCTCGTCGACGATGGCGCCGTCGACCACAGTGAAGGGGCCGGTTACAAGCACGTTCCAGCCGGAATGGGGCGCTGCCTTGTCGGCAGGGAAGTCGACAGTTTTGGGCGCATGCATTGCTTCTGCGACGTGGAGTACGGGATGTTTCAAGACAATATCGGTGATTTTTGGCGTGCCGCGAAAGACATCGGCATAGGGGAGTCCAACGCTCAATTCATCGCTGCTGAAGATCAGCCCTTGGGCTGGCGCGTCCGGATTGCTGAGTTGGAGGCCGATAGCCTTGATGCGCAGGCTCGGCCAGATATCGAAATGGGCAGAAGACAATTGCGTATGGAGGCCGGACCTTGCCGCAATCTGCTCGGTCAGGACTGCAGTGAGCAGACGCTCAGACAAGAAGACGGCGGCAACCACCACCGCCGCGACCAAGGCAAAAGAGATAAGCGCAATTTTCTTGGCCAGATTCATAGTCTGCCTCCAGATTTGCTTCACGTCCGCAAACAATGCGACTACAACTTCCGCTTAAGCACGGCGTTCTGACTTATTTTACACGCGACCAATGCTGACCGCCGCAAATCATGCCGCCCATGACGCAACCTTCGATCTTCAGCGTCTGTTCGCTGACGAGCGTCATACGGGCCGTATATTGCTGCCCATTGGCGACATTGACCACTGTACCCGCCCAGATGGCTCCATTTTGTGTCATATCAATAAGAACCTGGCGTCCGACCAACGAAGCGGGTTCCTTAGCCCACGACACATAGCCGCAAAGATTGCCGCCGCAAGGCTTAATCGCGACATTGGCCGTGCCGTCCGCGATCTTCCATTCGCCGACAGGTCCGGCTGCGGCGGCAATCGATTCCGCGCAAACTCCCAGAAAGCCAATACATCCGATGATGGCAACGGTGATCATAGTGCGTATCTTCATAGCAACCTCCGGTTTCCCGCAGAAAGCCCCATGCTTTCCTGCGATCAACATGCCGGAACGCTGCCTGCGCTTCTGTGATTGACATCACTCATTTGAGAGCCATGACTGCGATTGCACTTCAAACCGGCAAAGCTAGCGCCGAGATTGCGCTGGAGGGCGCCCAGGCGCGGATCTGGACGATTGGCGGTACGCCGCTGTTGTGGCGGCCCAATCCGGTCTTTTGGCCGGACACGGCGCCGATCCTTTTTCCGGTCGTCGGCTGGACCGCCGGGGGTAGGGTCCGAGTTGGGGCAACCTGTTATCCCTTAGGGCTGCATGGCTTCGCGCGGCATGCTGATTTCGCGGTTGGGTTGCAAGCCCCCGGCTCGGTGCGGCTCGATTTCGCGAGCAATGCTGCGACCCGGAAGCTCTATCCGTTCGATTTCTTCTTCAGTGTCGAACATGGCTTGAGCGAGATGCGCTTTGCGACCGTCTTGACCATCGCCAATCGCGGCGTGACGCCGATGCCTTACGCCTGCGGATTGCATCCGGGTTTTTGCTGGCCTTTTGCGGGCGGCAGCTTGACGGATTATCGTCTGCGCTTCGAACACGCCGAAGAGCCGTTCGTCCCGGAGATTTCGACTGCCGGCTTGTTCTTGCCGACCCGGCGGCGGCTGCCCCTCGATGGACCGATCTTGCCGCTCACGCCTGACCTGTTTGCCAATGAGGCTCTTTGTTTTCTCGCTGCAAAGAGCCGTTTCGTCCGCTTCGAACACGAATCCGGTGCGGCCATCACCATCGAAGCCGAGAGTTTTCCGCATTTCGCCGTCTGGTCTCGGCCTGGCGCCTCGTTTCTTTCGATCGAAACTTGGACGGGCTATGGCGATCCCGAAAATTTTGAAGGCGATCTTTTCGAAAAACCGTCCATGCTCATATTGCCGCCGGGCGAACAGGCCCGGCATGCTGCAAATTACATCTACACGCCCGCCAAATAGAGGCTCTTCAGGCAGACTGCAGAAAGCTCCCCGTCAGAAAGGTCTAAACGGATTTTATGAGCGCGTTCGGCTGCGGCGTTGCTTAACTATTCGTTAAACGCGCGCCATTTGGCGTGAAGACAATCTTAAGCAAAACCCCATACGCTGACAATGACACCGCATCCGCAGAAAAAATTGATTTCCGCGAGGATGCGAATCATTATCTGATTCTTGCACAGATCGAACCTTCCTCCCTCTCTCCACCATGCTCACTGGATTCGCGCCAAAATATGAAAAGTCTCATCGACTCGGTCGCCGATTTTACGGCGTTGCGAAACAGGGACGAGATCGAAATCATCGTCGCATCGGTGATGTTCGAAGTCATTTGCCCGTCGGAACTGACACTTTGGAGGTTGACGAGCTATGGCGGCGAATTACAGCTGCAAGAGCGCGCAAGACTGACTGAGGCCGGCTTAGAAGTATTGCGGATCGCGGTAGCCGTCAATGAAATGGCGCCGCTCGCCACGCGGCCGGCATTACGCGAATGTTATCAAACAGGAGCGCTCCAACGTCTGGGGCGGGATGCGCAAGACCGCTATGGCTATATATTTCCGGTGACGAACGAGAGAGGGCTCGTCGGCTTTTTCGAAATGCATCACAATGATCCCCTGCGCAGCGACCAGGAACGGTTGATCCAGGGGCTTTTGCGCGTCTATCGCAACCACTTACGGATTTTGGACTACAGCGAGAATGACGAACTCACCGGGCTTTTCAATCGCAAAACTTTCGAAGATTATTTCCGTCAGCTCGCGCGGGCGGAGGCCTCAGGCACCGGCAGCCCCGCAGCTGTCGATCATTTAGACAGAAGAGGCGCTTGCGATGAAGTGGGGCAGGCGTGGCTCGCCGTCGTCGATATCGATTTCTTCAAGCGCATCAACGATACTTTCGGTCATCTCTATGGCGACGAAGTCCTCGTCCTGCTGGCGCGATTGATGCGCAGATCATTTCGCGAAAACGATCGTCTGTTTCGTTCGGGTGGTGAGGAATTCGTCGTCGTTCTCGAACATGTGGAAGCCAGTTCCGCAGCCAAATCGCTCGAAAGGTTTCGCGCTACGGTCGAAGCTTTCGAATTTCCGCAAGTGGGCAGGGTCACCGTCAGCATCGGTTACACACGGGTTCATGCCGGAGACAACGGATCTGTGGCTTTCGGGCGGGCCGACGAGGCGCTCTATATCGCCAAACGACACGGACGAAACCAAGTCCTCTGCTATGAAACGCTGATCGAAAACAAAATTCTGCAGGCCAAGACTTCGATATTGGAAGACGTCGAGATGTTTTGATGGCGCGTCGTCGCGCCCGCGTATTTCGCTGCGGGTCAGTCCAATGGCCACAACATCGCATGCCGCAGATCCCATCGTGCCATCGCCAAACTCCGACCGATCTGGATCAGCTCGCATGCCATTGTGACTGGCGAGATGATGTCATCAAAATCCGGGTTGGACCGGCCGTCATGCGCGCCGTGGTAGCCGCAATAATGGCAAGCGATTTCGCTAGTTTGCCGCTTGGCAGGGCCGGGGAAACCTGACAGATAGGCGTTGACAGCCTTTCTTCGTGCGGGAACGGGAGTTTTTGATTTTGCCGGGAGAACAAGCATATTTGACCGAACCCGGCACGGAGATCTTGCGCCCCTCCGGGGAAAAGGCATTGCTGATCGACGGCAAAAAAATGCAAGAGGCCGTGCTGGCCGAAGTGAAGGATAAAGCAGCCGCGCTTGCCGCGCAGGGGACGAAGCCGGGTCTCGCGGTCGTTCTGGTTGGAGAGGATCCGGCAAGCCAAGTCTATGTCAAGTCGAAAGGCAAGGCTGCACAGGCTTGCGGCTTTCATTCGGTTCAGGTGGATTTGCCCGCTTCGACCTGCGAGGCCGATGTCGTCGCCTGCGTCGAAAGCCTCAACGCGGACCCGGCGATCCACGGTATTCTCGTCCAACTGCCGCTGCCGACGGGCATTGATACGGCCCGCGTGATTGCCGCGATTTCGCCGGATAAGGACGTCGACGGTCTGCATCCCCTCAATGCCGGGCGCCTCGCGATTGGCGAAATGGATCGCGCTCTCATCCCTTGCACGCCGGCCGGCGCAATGATTCTGTTGGCACGAGCCGTTCAGGTTTTGGAGCGAAGCTTGACCGGGGCTGAGGCCGTCGTGGTCGGCCGCTCCAATCTGGTCGGCAAGCCGATAGCGCAATTATTGTTGCGCCAGAATGCGACAGTGACCATTGCGCATTCGCGCACGCGCGACTTGCCACATGTCGTCGGCCGTGCCGATATTCTCGTCGCCGCCATAGGCCGGCCGGAAATGATTCGCGGCGGCTGGATCAAGCCCGATGCGATCGTGATCGACGTCGGCATAAATCGGATCGCTGCTGCCGGGAATGATGCGCTCGGGCGCCCGAAAACCCGGCTTGTCGGCGATGTCGCGTTTGCCGAAGCTCTGTCGCGGGCCGCCGCGATCACTCCTGTTCCAGGCGGCGTCGGTCCGATGACGATTGCGATGCTGATGGCGAACACGCTGCGCGCAGCGGCGCGGTCGAAATCATAAGGCACACCGCCTTCGGTAGGAAAGCCGGGGCAGTGCACGGAGATCGCGAGTCGTGATAAGCTTTTTCCTTTCCGACCCAGGCAGGGCCAGCGGCGATGCAAACTCTTGCGCGTGTCCCATTCTTTAGAGACGTGACTGATCTCGATTTCGAGCGTTATGACCGGCGCTGCAATTGGCGCCGCTATGATGACGGGGAGATCGTCGTCGACTACGAAGACGCGACTTCGGACGTCTATTTCATCATTGCCGGCGAGGTGCGGGTGCTGATCCGAACATCGGCCGGCAAGGAAATCATTCTCGGCGAAATGCGGGCGGGCCAATTCTTCGGCGAACTCGCGGCCATCGATGGCCTCAAGCGCTCCGCCAATGTGACGGCCCTGACCCGTTCGGAACTTTGCATCATGCCGGCCAACGTCTTCCGCGAAGTGATTGGCGCGTCGAAGACGACCTGCGATTGCATTCTGCGTCTGCTGACCGGGCGCGTGCGCGAGCTCAATGCGAGGCTTGCCGAACATTCGATCTTCGACCTGAAACATCGGCTTTATTCGGAACTCTTGCGGATGGCTGGGCCGCGCCCTGGGCGGCCCAGCGAGCGGAGCGTGACGCCACCTCCATTCCACCACGTGCTCGCGGCGCGCATCGGCTGCCGCCGCGAGCAAGTGACGCGCGAACTTTCATCGCTGGCGCAGGAAGGCCTGATCGAAAAGACGCGCGGTGCGCTTGTTCTGCTGAAGCCGCAAGTCCTCGAAACGCGGCTTGCCGAAGCCATGCGCGAGGACGGCTGAGTGTCGGTTTCCAGAGGCGCCGGTCCGATCGTTCGGTTGGAGAATCTGAGCAAGAGTTTTGGCGCGCATCAGGCCGTCAGCGATGTTTCCTTGTCGATCGAGCGCGGCGAGTTCTTCGCGTTGCTCGGGCCGTCAGGATGCGGCAAGACGAGCCTCTTGCGCCTCATAGCCGGCTTCGAACGTCCCGACAAAGGTCGCATCTTCATTGCCGGGCAAGACGTGACCGACACGCCTCCGCACAGGCGTCCGGTCAATATGATGTTTCAGTCCTATGCGCTGTTTCCGCATTTGACTGTCGCGCGCAACATCGGCTTCGGCCTTGTCCAGGAAAACATGCCGAAGCGGGACATCGCCCAGCGTATCGAGGAACTGCTGCGCCTCGTGCGGCTTGAAGGGCTCGAAAACCGCAAGCCTGATCAATTGTCGGGCGGACAAAAGCAGCGCGTGGCGCTGGCCCGCGCCTTGGCAAGGCGGCCGGAAATTTTGCTCCTGGACGAACCTCTGGCCGCGCTCGACCAGAGATTGCGGGAGGAAACTCAATTCGAACTAACGCATCTGCAAGAGAAACTCGAGACGACGTTCGTCGTCGTGACGCATGATCAGCGCGAAGCCATGGTCATGGCCCATCGCATGGCGGTGATGCAGGCCGGACGGTTTGACCAGGTCGGCACGCCGCGCGAAATTTATGAAACGCCGGCGTCGCGCTACGTCGCCGAATTTATCGGCGGCATAAATCTGCTGGAAGGCAAAATCGCTGCACGCGTCGAGGCGCGGCATCAAGTCGTGACAGCCGCAGGCAGGATCGAGGTGCTCTCCACGGGAAATTTCCCCGAGGGCACTGCCGTGATGCTCGCTATCCGCCCGGAGCGGATCTCGCTCCTGCCGGGTCCGCCGCAACAGCCCACTGATCTCAACGTTCTCGCCGGCGAACTCGTGGCGGAGGCTTTTCTGGGCGAAGCGCTGTTGTTCCGCGTGCGTCTGCCCGGCGGGACGGATATCAAGATCGTGGCACAGAATGCCGGCAGGCCGCCGCGTTCGCTCGGGCAAGGCGGTCTTGTTCATTGCGGTTTCGCGTACGATGCAGGGATCATTCTCGGGCGATGAGCGGGCAGGGCAGGCCAAGAGCCTTCAAACCAGTCTTCAATCGACGCATTTTGGTGATCGGCGCACCGGTCATTTGGCTGATTATTTTCTTTCTCGTACCCTTCGCGCTCGTCACGCGGGTTTCGCTGTCGCATTCCGTGCTCGCGCAGCCGCCTTTTGCGCCGGTTTTCGATTGGCACGGTTTGGCAGATTTCCTTGCGAAGCTTCAACAGCTGAGCCTTGCCGCCTATGCAGGCCTGCTCGATGACCCTATCTACCTGCAAGCCTATGTCCAATCGCTGGCCATGGCCGCCGCCGCCACACTGCTGACGCTCATACTCGGTTACCCCTTCGCGCTGGCGATCGCGCGCGCTCCGGCGCGGTTGCGGCCCGCGCTCGTCCTGCTGGCAATCGCACCATTCTGGACGAGCTTTCTCATTCGTGTCTACGCCTGGATCTTGCTTCTCAAGGACAACGGCCTGATCAACGCGTTTCTGCTGGAACTCGGGATTTTGCATGAACCCTTGCATATTTTTGCGACCAACTGGGCCGTGTTGATCGGCATTGTCTATTCCTACCTGCCATTCATGATCTTGCCTCTCTATGCATCGCTCGAGAAGCAGGATCTGTCCCTGGCGGAGGCGGCGTCCGATCTCGGCGCAACACCGCTTATCGTCTTCTTGCGGATCACCTTGCCGCTGTCGCTGCCGGGGATTCTGGCCGGGATGCTGATCGTCTTCATTCCAGCGACCGGGGAATTCGTCATTCCCGATCTTCTTGGCGGATCGGATACGGTGATGATCGGCAACACGCTGTGGAACGAGTTTTTCGCCAATCGTGATTGGCCGACTGCTTCCGCCGTCGCGGTCGTGTTGCTGGTCTTGCTGGTGGGGCCGCTCGTCCTCTACGAACGCCTCCGAATCCGCGAGGCGGAGGCATGAGACGGGGGCTTTTTCTAACTCTCGCACAGCCTGTTGTACTCGGCTTCGGCTTCGCCTTTCTCTATGTGCCGATCGCGATCGTGATCTTGTTCAGCTTCAATGCTTCGCGTCTGGTAACGGTATGGGGCGGGTTCTCGACTCGTTGGTATGGCGAACTCCTCGGCAACCGGCAACTCGTCGAGAGCGCGCTAACGAGTATCGAAGTCGCGCTGACTTCGGCCGGGCTTGCGACCGTGCTTGGCACATGCGCAGCCGTAACGCTCGCGCGCTACGGCAATTTCCGCCCGCGCCTGTTTCTCACTGTCGGAATTTATGCACCGCTCGTGATGCCGGAAGTGATCATCGGCATGGCGCTTCTCATGACCTTCGTGTCGCTCGGGCTCGAGCGCGGATTTTGGACCATCGTCATCGCGCACACGACGCTCGGGCTCTGCTATGTTACGGTGATCGTTCGGGCGCGCTTCGCCGATCTCGATCCTGCGTTCGAAGAAGCGGCGATGGACCTCGGGGCGGGACCGATGGCGACATTTTTCCGCGTAACCCTGCCGCTGATCGCCCCATCGGTCGCAGCCGGTTTCCTTCTCGCCGCGACGATTTCGCTCGATGATCTCATTATCGCCAGTTTCACGAGTGGGCCGGGATCGACGACGCTGCCGATGCGCATCTACAGCGCCGTGCGGCTCGGCGTCACGCCGCAGATCAATGCGATCTCGACCTTGATGATCGGCTTCGTCGGGATCACGCTCATCATGTTCGCGATTGCGCGCGCCCGTTCCGAATCGAAAAGTTAGAGCGGGATGCGGAAAAGTGGGTCGCTGCGCATCCCGCCCTAAATTATTGGAATCGATCACGTCCATGATTTTGCATTGGTTCAATCCAAAATCATCGTGATCTAGAGCCGATCGGGCGGCGTTAGGTAGGCGGACGCGGCGCCGAGATTCGTTCGGCTGCGCCTGATCTCGTCGCGGGCGATGGCGCGCAAATGCACCTCGTCCGGGCCGTCGGCGATGCGCAGCAGGCGGCCCGTGGTCCAGATATCAGCGAGCGGCGTATCTTGCGACAGGCCCATGGCGCCGAAAGCCTGCATGGCGCGATCTGCTATACTGGTGTGCACCCTTGGCACGATCGCCTTGATCATGGATATTTCTTTACTCGCCGCCTTGTTCCCGACAGTGTCGAGCATCCACGCCGTCTTCAGCACCAGCAGCCGCGCCTGATCAATCTCGCAGCGAGAAAGCGCGATCCATTCGGCGACGGTGCCGTGCTCGTGCAGATACTTGCCGAAGGTCTTGCGTTCCTGGGAGCGCTCGATCATCAGCTGCAGCGCCACCTCGCACTGGCCGATCGAGCGCATACAGTGGTGGATGCGTCCCGGCCCCAGCCGCGCCTGCGCCAGCGCGAAGCCGCCGCCTTCCTCGCCGAGCAGGTTGCTGCGTGGCACACGGAGGTTGCGGAATACGATCTCACAATGGCCGATCGGCGTTTCATGGTTGACCACGGTGGTGCTGCGCACCACGTCGAAGCCGGGCGTGTCCGTTGGCACCAGCACCATGCTTTGCCGCCTGTGCGGCTCCGCGTCGGGGTTGGTGACGCCCATCACGATGGCGATCTTGCAGCGCGGGTCGGCGGCTCCTGAAATGAACCACTTGCGGCCATTGATGACGTAGTCGGCGCCGTCCCGCCGGATCGAGGTCGCGATATTGGTGGCGTCCGACGAGGCGACATCCGGTTCGGTCATGGCAAAGCAGGTGCGGATCTCGCCATTGAGCAGCGGATTGAGCCACTTCGTCCGCTGCTCCGGGGTAGCGAACAGGTGCAGCAACTCCATATTGCCGGTATCCGGCGCGGAGCAGTTGAAGACCTCGGAGGCCCAGGGTATCCGGCCCATCAACTCGGCGAGGGGTGCGTATTCGAGATTGGTTAGAGGGGTACCCGGCTCGTCGTCGTGCAGACCGGGCAGGAACAGATTCCATAGTCCCTCCGACTTGGCCAGGGCCTTGAGGTCGTCGAGGAATGGCGGTGGGAAATGCCCGGCCTCGATCTCATGCCGCCACTGCATGTTGCGCGTCAGAACATGGCTGTCGATGAAGTCGCGGACGCGGGCTTGCAGCTCTTGGACCTTCGGCGAATAGGCGAAATCCATCTCGTGCTCCTTGAGGTTCCGGCCAGGACGGGGTCATGGCCACTTGTTTGTTTAAGCGAGTCCCGCGCTCTCCCGGCTCGGCTGGGTTTCAGTCTAGTGTGGCTTGGCGCCGACCGCAGGACGCCTATTGCCGCAGCCCCCCGTGTTGCGGCGTTCGTCCACTGACGTCGGCCACCACTGGCAACGGCGGCACGAGCGGCGCCCCATTGCCGCGCGCGGCATTCGCGCTCGGTCTGATGAGTGGAAGGTAACAGATTGCCCGGAGGTTTCTTGCGTAGCACGAGACGTCCCGCCGCCGATCCCTCAAGCAAGGTCGGGTTCGACTGGCCGCCCTGGAACCGGCTGATATGGAAGGAGCTGCCGGTGAGGTTGGGATCGGAAGAAATCGAGATCAGTGAAGCGCGTGTTTCCGACAAGACGCCGATCAGCAATAGGATCGAACGACGATGGAAATGCGGAAGGAGTCGTTATGCGCTCCTGACCTTTTGTTGGCGGACCTCAGACAAATTCCGTCTGCGTCGCGGATTGGTTCGCGTGACGGCGCGCGGTCGGCTATGCTGAGGCGCAACTCCATCGGGACGGTTCGAGACCGGGAGAGACTCCGGATATTCAGGATAGGGGTCGCGACCATAGGTCCACTCGATCCGCAACTGGCCATCCTCTCCACGTACCAAAACCTGCGAGTCGCGCCCGTCGCGCCCATCCCGATCCGCCATGTCAATTGCGGCGTCGATCGCGTGGACCCGATCCGGATAAGGCCCGATTTGCGAACTGCCCAAAGTAATCTTCCACTCGCCGTTTCTCTTGGCGACCACATATCGAACTTCTGCCATTTCAGCCTCCCATGAAAATGTTTGAGACGAAATCACGATGATTTTGGATTGGCTCAATCCGCAATCATGAACGTGATCGATTCCAATAATTTAGAGCAGGATAGGCAGATAATTTTAGGCAATCTGCGTAAACTTGATTGCGCCGGAAAACCCGCGCAGCTTTTCACTTTTCCGCATCCCGCTCCAGATAACGCTGCAAAGGTAGATTGGTTCGCGTTGACACGGCTTGATAGATATTCTTCCGGTTCGCGAAATTTTCTTTCGCGTCCGACTTCGCCAAGCCGTGCGCTTCGCCAAGCTGCGCGATGCTCGTTCATCAGCGAGCCGCTTCACTGCGTGCGAATTTGGTCAGAGCCCGCGCCACTTGTTGTCGCAGGGCAGCATCGTTCGATTCGCTGCAAATGCGCGTTTGAAATTTCTCGCCAGCGGGCCGTTTGTGCAGTCGCGACCAAGGCTCGGGCTTTTGAAAATCGTCCAAGACGTCAATGCTGTAACTTCATCCAATCATCAATTTCCTGGCTCACTAGGTCTTTACCGATCGCATAGCGCTGTTGGATCTTGCCTTCGAGCTGTTCGCGCCGCCCGGCGATCTTGTCGAGATCATCGTCGGTGAGGTGCCCCCATTTTTGCTTGATTCTGTGTCTGACTTGCCTCCAATTCCCCTCGATGCGATTCCAACCCATTGTTGTCTCCCTTCGAAAAAATGCTGAAAACGCGGGACAAACCGGTAGTCAACGACGAAGACATCATTTGGTTCCCATAGCCTTGCCGCGCAGCAATCCGAATGATCGCTGCAGGCAGAGCCAGACTTTTGTCGGTTGGAAGCATGGAAAACGCTTGCAGCTTCGCACTTGCAGCCTCAAATGCAGTCTCAGAATTGGCGACCTGAGACACGCCGGCATTTTTACAAGTTCGCAAGGGAGCGTAGGGGGCGCTTAGCGAATGAAGGAGCGGCGATGAGCTTATTGCCATCTTCCGCTGCGCCGAACTGAAGGTCGGCCGTCGGGTCGCCCGCTGATAGAGTTTAGATCACGATGATTTTGGATTGAATCAATCCAAAATCATCAACGTGATCGATTCTAAAGATTTAGAGCGGGATAGGCAGATAAGTCTACGCAATCTGCGTAAACTTGATTGCGTCGGAAAAGCCGCGCAGCGTGCCACTTTTCCTCATCCCGCTTTAGGCGCGCCGCCACGTGCTGAAAGACCATGCACTGCCTTCAAGATCGGCGCGTTCCGTCTCAGCAGATCTCGAACAGGCCCGCTGCGCCCTGCCCGCCGCCGATGCACATGGTCACGACAGCGAGCTTGCCGCCGCGCCGCTTGCCTTCGATCAGGGCGTGGCCCGTCAGACGCGCGCCAGACACGCCATAGGGATGACCGACCGCGATGGCGCCGCCGTCGACGTTCAGCCTGTCGTCGGGAATGCCGAGCTTGTCGCGGCAGTAGATGACTTGTACTGCGAAGGCTTCGTTCAATTCCCAAATGTCGATGTCGTTGACCTTCTTGCCGGCCTTGGCGAGCAGTTTCGGGATTGCGAACACGGGTCCGATGCCCATTTCGTCCGGCTCGCAACCGGAGACCGCGAAGCCGCGGAAGATGCCGAGCGGCGTGAGCCCCTTTTGCTTCGCCATTTCCGCGCTCATGACGACGCATGCCGCGGCGCCGTCGGAAAACTGGCTGGCGTTGCCGGCCGCGATCGAACCGCCCTCGAACACCGGCTTGATCTGCGAGACGGCCTCGAGCGTCGTGCCCGGGCGAATGCCTTCGTCGGTCGAAATAGTCACTTCACGATCGGTGACCTCGGCGGTCACCTTGTCGGTAACTTTCATGATCGTGGTGATGGGAACGATTTCGGCGTTGAAGCGGCCGGCTTCCAGCGCTGCCGTAGCGCGCTGCTGGCTGCGCGCACCGTATTCGTCCTGGCGTTCGCGCGAAATGCCGTAGCGCTTGGCGACCTGTTCGGCGGTCTGCAGCATGCTCCAGTAGATTTCGGGCTTGTGCTGAACGAGCCAGGGATCTTTGCCAAAATGCTTGTTGGCCTCGTTCTGCACGCATGAGATCGACTCGACGCCGCCGGCGACAAGAATCTCGTTCTCGCCGGCGATGATGCGCTGCGCGGCGAGCGCGATCGTTTGCAATCCAGAGGAGCAGAATCGATTGACGGTCATGCCGCCAACGGCGACGGGCGCGCCCGCGCGCAGGGCAATCTGGCGCGCGATATTTCCGCCCGTGGCGCCTTCCGGCGTGGCGCAGCCAAAGATCACGTCCTCGATTTCGCCGATGTCGATGTTGGCGCGCTCGACGGCTGCCTTCATCACGGCGCCGCCGAGAGTGGCGCCGTGGGTGTTATTGAATGCGCCCTTCCAGGATTTGGCGAGCCCTGTGCGGGCGGTCGAGACGATGACTGCTTCTCTCATAGATCACCTTTTTTCCGAGATTTCCTAAATTCATCAGCCGATTTGTCGCTGCAGGCCGAGTAGGCCGAGGTTACTTGCAGTTGCGGTAGTAGCTTGCTTGCGCGCGGAGGGCCCCCCGCGAATTCCTTGCGGCTACCAAGCACGAGCGTGTTGACGTGACCGCCGCTAGAGATGTCTATCTCGGCGCTGTTTATAATGCCAGCTGGGCCGCTGCATCCATGCTACAACGTCGCGCCTCCAGAGCAAGTTCTCGAAAAATCCATATGCGCCCCTCGCGCAGCTGAGCCCAGACGCGGCATTTTGCAGCTGCGTGGCGGCGTGAAACCCGGCCACTTTTGCCGCTGACCCTCTCCGAACATTGATGTGGAGGGGACAATCAGCACCCGCGTCACAACAAACCCGCTTCAGGTTTCATCCGCAAGACGTCGCGGACGACGTCGACCATGAGATCGCACGCCTTGCTCTCATGGCCCGACAGCCAAATACACCGGGCCTCATGGCGCCCGTAATCCTGATCGAGAGGCAAATAGGCGACATCGGCAAATTTGGAATGCGCCAGGCACTGCGGCGCGAGGGCGATGCCGATGCCATTTGCCACCAGCGCCAAAACCGTTAGCCAATGTCCGACTTCATGAACGATCTGCGGCTCGATGCGCACACTGCGCAACAGATTCATGATCCGGTCATGATAGTCTGGTGCGAGCGGTCTGGAGAAGGTGACAAACCGTTCTTGCGCCAATTCTCGCAGCGACACGAAAGGCGCCTGCGCTAGCCGATGCTGTGCGGGAACGCAGCAGATGAACGGCTCATCCATCAGCAGGACCGAGTCTACACCTTCCGGGAGCGGCAGACCGTGAATGAATCCGATGTCGATCTGGCCGCGCAGGAGAGCGTCGAACTGCATCGCTGAATTCATCTCGCACAATGTGATCTGTGCCGTCGGATGCCGTTCTTCGAATTCTCGCAGAAAGTCCGGCAGGCGCCGGAAGAGCATCGATGGTGCGAAGCCGACGCGCAGCTCGATGTTGACGCTATCGGCAGCGCGGCGCGTAATCTCGAGCGTCTCGTCGAGATAGCTCAGCAACCGCCGTGCCCGGCCGCCGAAAGCGAGCCCCGCAGGCGTCAGGCTGACGTGTTTGGAATCCCGCGTGAAAAGACGCGCGCCGAGATCTTCTTCGAGCTGGCGTATCGCCGCGCTTAAGGGGGGTTGTGAAATATTGAGGCGGTGAGCGGCTCGGCCGAAGTTCAACTCTTCGGCCAGAACGACGAAATATTTGAGCTGGCGAAACGTCGGAGCCATTGCGGCCAGGACTATACGTGCTTTGATATCGTTCGCAACACAAAGAGTATTGGGCAGGCCGCGGACGGTCGGTTAGCTTCGAAGCAGGGCTGGGCGAGCGATCCAGATCCTTCAATTCGGATCAATGAACCAAGGGGCGGCGCCAAGCGGCCCAGCCGAAATGCTCGCATGCCGGAGCAAACGCCAGGGAGAATTTCATGCCGCTGATTGATCGCCGTTCGCTATTGGCCTCGGCCACCGCCGCTGCCGTGAGCCTGCCGGCGCGCCGTGCGCGCGCTTCCGCGCCGATTCGGATTGGCGTGCTCACCGATATGGCCGGCGCCTACGCCGACGACTCGGGCAAAGGTTCGATCGTCGCTGCCAAGCTCGCGGTTGAGGATTTCCGCAAATTACACGCCGATATTCCGGTGGAGATCATTTCATCGGATTTCCAGGACAAGCCGGACATCGCCTCCAACATCGCGTCCAGCTGGTACGACCGCGACGGCGTCGATATGATCATAGATGTCCCGGTTTCCTCTGCTGCGCTGGCGGTCGCAGGCGTCGCCAAGCAACGCAACAAACTCGCCATATTTAACGCCGGCACGTCGGCGCTGACTGGCAAGGAATGTGGCCCCAATCACGCGCATTGGGCGTTCGACACCTATTGCCTCGCCAACTCGACGAGCCGAGCCGTCGTAGCGGAGGGCGGCGACACCTGGTTCTTCATTCAGGCGAACTACGCTTTCGGCGCCTCACTCGCCGCGGATGCCACCACCATAGTGCAGGCCTCCGGAGGCAAGGTGCTCGGCTCAGTCAAATATCCTTTCCCCGAGACGGCCGACTTCTCTTCCTACTTGCTTCAGGCGCAATCCAGCGGCGCGAAGGTCATCGGATTTGCGAGCGCCGGGGCGGACACGGGTAATCTCGTCAAGCAAGCGAATGAATTCGGCTTGACGCAGGACGGAAAGACCAAGCTCGCCTCGCTCCTGTGCTTCATCCCGCAGGTGCATTCGATCGGTCTCAAGGCCGCGCAGGGCCTCCTGATGTCGGAGACTTTCTATTGGGACCTAAACGACGCGACGCGCGCCTTCTCGGCGCGCTACGCGCCGCAAGTTGACGGGGCGATGCCCTGCACCATCCAGGTCGGCTGCTATTCCGGGGTCTTCCATTATCTGAAAGCCGTCGCCGCGCTCGGCGTCGAAGCCGCCAAGGCGAGCGGCGCCGCAACCCTCACGAAAATGAAGGAAATCCCGACCGACGATATCGTCTTCGGCAAGGGACGGCTGCGGGAGGATGGGCGCAAGATCCACGACGTCTACCTCTTCGAGGTCAAAAAACCCGAGGAGTCGACCAGGCTATGGGACTACTTCCGCCTTGTACGTACTACCCCGGGTGAGGAGGCTTTTCGGCCGCTTTCTGCCGGCCAATGCCCATTGGTCCGCACCTGACGGCAAGCGAGAATCGCCGCCGCCCGACTATCGGCGCGCAAACTGAGAATAGGGATGGGAAACCCATGAAACCGACAGCTGCTTTCACCTATCGCAACATTCCCGACAGCTACGGCACCAGCGCCTATCTTTCGGACCCGGATTTTGCGCATCTGCTGCGCGTCTACCTCGACAAGGATATAATTGCGGCCGTCGAGCCGTATTTTCTGGAGCTTGGCGCCCTCGTGCGGTCGGAATTGGAGACGCTGGCGCTGACGGCGGACACGAATCCGCCGACGCTGCGTCTGCGTTCCCGCAACAGCTCCGAATCTCAGCGCATCGAAAAACATCCGAGCTATCTGGCTCTCGAACGTTATGCTTTTTCGGAATTCGGTCTCGCTGCCATGTCGCATCGCGGCGGTGTGTTCGGCCAGGCCGACAAGCTCCCGCCGATCGTCAAATATGGGCTGACATTGCTGTTTGTGCAGGCCGAGTTCGGTTTGTGCTGCCCGCTCAGCATGACGGACTCGCTGACGCGCACGCTCTGCAAGTTCGGCTCGAAGGAATTGATCGATCGTTACTTTCCGATGCTCACGACCCAAACATTTGAGGATCTGTATCAGGGCGCGATGTTCATCACCGAGCAGGATGCCGGCTCGGACGTCGGCGCGGTGACGACGGAAGCCCGCCTTGAGGACGGCGTCTGGAGGCTCTATGGCGAAAAATGGTTTTGCTCCAACCCGGACGCCGATCTCGCCATGGTGCTGGCGCGCCCCGAGGGCGGCGCGGCGGGCACCAAGGGGCTATCCCTGTTCCTGCTTCCGCGGTGCCTGAAAGACGGCCGCCTCAACGCCTATCGCATCATCCGGCTCAAGCCGAAACTGGGCACGCGCTCGATGGCGAGCGGCGAAATCTCGCTGGAAGGGGCGGAAGCCTATCTGATCGGCGAGCCCGCCTCCGGATTCAAGCAGATGACGGACATGATCAATATGTCACGCCTGTCGAACGGAGTTCGCTCTGCCGGCCTCATGCTGCGCGCGGTCGGAGAGGCGCAATATATCGCCCGCAACCGCAACGCATTCGGTCGAGCACTGATCGATCTGCCGCTCATGAAGCGCCAACTCGTCAAGATGATCGTCACCGCCGAGCAAGGCCGCTCGATGGTCCTGCATACGGCCGAAGTTCTGCGCCGAGCGGACGCCGGCGATCCGCAACACGCCAAGCTGCTGCGCATTCTGACGCCGCTCATCAAATTCCGCACCTGCCGCGACGCTCGCAAGGTGACGGGCGATGGCATGGAGGCGCGCGGCGGCAGCGGTTATATCGAAGAATGGTCGGACGCGCGCGTCCTGCGCGATGCACATCTCGGTTCGATCTGGGAAGGCACGAGCAATGTCGTCGCGTTGGACGTCAAGCGGGCCATCCGTCGCGAGGGCGCGCTGGTGGCACTTAAAGCCTACTCCGAGGAGTTGCTCGGCGATCCGGCCGTGCCGGCCGCGTCGCGCGAGCATTTGGGCAAGACGCTGGCACGTGCCTGCGCATTAGCCGAAGCGGTCGCCAGCGCGCCGGATCAGGAGCACGAGGTGCGCCGCATGGCAAGCGCGCTCTACAACGCGACCTCGGCGGTCGTGCTGGCGTGGGAGGCCGCGCGCTCCGGTCGCTGGCGCAGACTGGCGCTCTCGCACCTCGTCCTGCGTCACAAGCTGACGCGCAGCGATCCGCTGGCGCCTGCGGCCGACGACGCGCAGCTCGTCGAATGCCTCATTTCCAATCATGATGTAGATCAGGCGCTCGCCGCCACTGCGCTTCCGGTTTGAGGAAGCGCGCCGATACAAAACATTGGATCATGTCCCGAGAAAGTGGCTCCACTTTTCCGGGACATGCTGTAAGCGTCGCGTCCCTGCAAAGGATCGAAGCATGAAGTTGACGAATGGGGCGCTCGAGGGAATCCGGATCGTCGATCTCAGCCGGGTGCTCGGTGGGCCGTATTGCACCCAGGTGCTCGGCGATCACGGCGCCGACGTCGTGAAGGTCGAACCGCCGACTGGTGACGAAACGCGGACATGGGGGCCGCCTTTCGTCAACGGATCGGCGGCTTACTTCCTCGGCGCGAACCGCAACAAGCGGTCGATCACGCTCGATCTTGCTAGCGAATCGGGTCGTGAGATGCTGCTTGTCCTATTGAAAGACGCAGACGTGCTCGTCGAAAACTTCAAGACGGGCACGATGGAGAAATGGGGCGTCGGTTACGAGATTTTGTCGCAGCGCTTTCCTCGTCTCATCCATTGTCGTGTTACGGGGTTCGGCGCTGACGGCCCGCTCGGCGGCCTGCCGGGCTACGATGCGGCCATTCAGGCCATGTCCGGCCTGATGAGCGTCAATGGCGAGGCCGACGGAGGGCCGTTGCGCGTCGGTCTTCCGGTCGTCGACATGACGACCGGTCTCAACGCGGCGATTGGAATCCTTCTTGCCCTGCAGGCGCGCCAACACACCGGACGTGGACAATTCGTCGAAGCGGCGCTTTACGATTCTGGCCTTTCGCTCATGCATCCGCACGCGCCGAACTATTTCATCTCTGGCCGCGAACCGATCCGCACAGGAAACGCGCACCCAAACATTGCGCCTTATTCGCTTTATGAGACCGGCGGCGATCCTATTTTCCTGGCAATCGGCAACGACGGTCAGTTCAGAAAACTCTGCGATTGTCTTGGCGCCTCGAAAATAGCGGAAGATCCCCGGTTCGCATCGAACCCTCTGCGCGTTGAACACCGGGATGCACTGGAAAGCGAACTCAAGTCTGTTCTGAATCACCATGACGGTGCCGAACTGGCGGTTCGGCTCTCCGCAGCCGGCGTTCCCTGCGCCCCCGTCTTGGGCGTCGGCGCGGCGCTCGCCCATCCGCACACCGCCCATCGCGGCATGGTTGTGGAAATGGGAGCCTATCGGGGAGTTGGCGCTCCGGTGAAGCTTTCGGACACGCCGGCGACCTACCGTCGTCCGCCGCCCGATTTCGGTGCCCATACCGTCGAAGTGCTTCAGGAGATCGGACTGAGTAAGGAACAGGTCCGCTGTTTGCAGGAGGAGTGTGACAAAGGCAACGCCTCGCCCCGTCAATGACCGCCCTGTGACGGCAACTCCGACGCTCTCCGATCGGATTGTCGCGCTAAACAGTGTCAAGAGTCACTACAATAACAATCGGCTAAGTTGACATTGTCACAACTGACAACTATTGGGATTTTGGCTGCCGCAACGGTTGCGAAGTTTTTTGCTTTATTTCGGAGCGAGGCTTACGAATGGACGCAAAGTCATTCGCGTTGGCCGGTCCGTTGCTTCTGAAACCGCGCAAGTTCGGTGATGCACGCGGGTTCTTTTCCGAAGTTTACAATCAGCAGGTGTTCGATTCTCTGGTGGGCGAAGTTCGCTTCGTTCAGGACAATCACTCGCTCTCGGCAATGCCGGGTACGATCAGAGGGTTGCATTTCCAGGCGCGGCCGAAAGCGCAAGGCAAACTCGTGTGGGTCGTGCAAGGAGCGATCTTCGACGTCGCGCTGGATATTCGTCGCAGTTCACCGACTTATGGTCAATATGTGTCGGCGGTGCTCAGCGCCGAGAACTGGTGTCAGCTGTGGATCCCGATTGGCTTCGCGCACGGATTTTGTACGACCGAACCGAATACGCAAGTGATTTACAAGGTCACTGAATTTTACAGTGGGGCGGATGATAAAGGCATCGCTTGGAACGACCCTGACATAAATATCGAGTGGCCGGTTGATCCCGCCAAGGCAGTTCTGTCGGAAAAGGATCAGGCCCATCCGCGATTGGCGGATCTTGCCGTTTATTTCGACTGACGTAACAGAAGGAGGTCCGCGTGAGGATCTTGGTCACAGGTGGAGCTGGGTTTATCGGTTCCGCTGTTTGCCGACATTTGGTCCAAGATTGCGGAGCGATGGTCCTGAACGTCGACGCGCTCACTTACGCCGGAAATCTCGACTCTCTTCGCGCAATCGCATCGCACGCCAACTACCATTTCCTGAAGGCCGATATCTGTGATCGCGGCGCCATGGAAACGGCATTCGCGGAATTCCGTCCCGACGGCGTCATGCACCTTGCAGCCGAAAGCCATGTGGACCGGTCGATCACCGGGTCTGGCGCATTCATCGACACCAATGTCGTCGGCACGTTCACTTTACTCGAAACGGCTCGCCTCTATTGGTCGCAACTCGATCGAGAGTCGAAGCAGCATTTTCGTTTCGTTCATGTTTCGACGGATGAAGTTTATGGTTCGCTGGGAAGTGAAGGATCCTTCAAGGAAACGACGCCCTATGATCCCTCTTCGCCCTATTCGGCATCCAAAGCCGCCGCCGATCATTTTGCCAGCGCATGGCAGCGCACTTACGGCTTGCCCGTCGTCATTTCGAATTGTTCGAACAATTACGGCCCTTATCATTTTCCTGAAAAACTCATTCCCCTCGTTATCCTGAACGCCTTGCACCAGAAGCCAGTACCGGTGTACGGCGATGGAAGCAATATCCGCGACTGGCTTTTTGTCGAAGACCATGCGCGCGCGCTTTCGACGGTTCTGACGCGCGGGCGCCCCGGCGAGAAATATAATGTTGGCGGTCGCAACGAGCGCCGAAACATCGATGTCGTACGCACGATCTGTGGGATTTTGGACAGGTTGGCGCCGACTGGAATGCCGCGCGAGCGCTTGATCGCTCACGTCGCGGATCGGCCGGGTCATGATCGGCGCTATGCCATCGACCCCAGCAAAATCGAGAACGATCTCGGTTGGCGTGCTGGGGAAACCTTCGAATCCGGCATCGAGAAAACGGTGCTGTGGTATTTACAAAACGAATGGTGGTGGCGGCCCCTGCGAGACAAGGTCTACGCCGGCGAAAGGCTGGGTTTGATCGAGGCAGTCGTCCATGCCGAATGAGCGTCCTCTCAGGATTGCTGTGACGGGCAGGCAGGGACAGGTTGCGCGCGCGCTGCGGGAACGCGCCGGTCCGCGATTCGAAGTCTTGGCAATCGGGCGCCCACAGCTCGATCTCGCCACGCCGGTCGACCCGACGGCACTCTTCACGCAGATGCACCTGGACGTGATCGTCAATGCTGGGGCTTATACGGCGGTCGACAAAGCCGAAACGGATCAGAATCTGGCACTTCGCACCAACGGGATTGGTGCCGGGCTCGTGGCGCAGGCAGCGGCCAATCTCGGTGTGCCGGTCATTCAGATTTCGACCGATTATGTCTTCGATGGCGGCGCGGTGCGGCCCTATCGCGAGGACGATTGCGTCGCCCCGGCAAATTTCTACGGGCGATCGAAGCTTGCCGGCGAGGAGGCCGTGCGTGCGGCGACGCAGAACCATGTCATTTTACGCAGCAGCTGGATCTATGCGCCCTACGGGCAAAACTTCATGCGGACAATGCTGAGGCTTGCAGGAGACCGCGAAGAGATCCGCGTCGTCGCCGATCAGCAGGGCACGCCGACTTCCGCTTTGGATATTGCCATGACGATCGAGCAGATCGCACGCAATCTTGTCGAACGGCCCGAAGAAAGCCTGTTGCGCGGCACGTTTCACTTGACCAATGCAGGTCAGACGAGCTGGGCCGGTTTTGCCACCGAAATCTTCAAATTATCGACCGAATGCGGCGGCCCGTCTGCGCGTGTCGTTCCCATCGAGACGGCAGACTATCCGACGCCGGCGCGAAGGCCAGCCTACTCCTGCCTCGACACCGGCAAGATCGAAAGGGTGTACGGCGTGAAGTTGCCGCATTGGACAAAGGCGCTCGCTGTCGTGATCGACGCCTCGAAAAGGAATTTGCAGTTTACCGGTCTCGGTTCGGCCGACCAGGCCAGACTCTGATCCGAAACGCGGCAAAGGGCCACAAAGGACCGTATTTTGGTTCCCGTCTCGAATTTTCGCTGTTTCAAAGGGAATACGAAAATTGCATCTGTCTTGCGTCGACCCCGGTCTTCGCTTTCGCGCCAGCCGGGGACGTGGCTGAACTGATCAACCGAAAAGTTTCCTTCGGCAATGAGCCCAACGAAAGTAAAGTCAGATGAAGGGAATCGTATTGGCTGGAGGTTCCGGCACAAGATTGCATCCGGCGACGCTCGCCATCAACAAACAACTGCTCCCCGTCTACGACAAACCGATGATCTATTATCCTGTTTCGGTTTTGATGTTGACCGGCATCCGCGAGATACTCATCATTTCTTCGCCGGAATATATCGAAAATTACAAGCGCTTGTTCGGCTCCGGCGAACAATTAGGCGTATCATTCTCTTATGCGATCCAGCCGCGTCCTGAAGGCCTCGCGCAGGCCTTAATCATTGGACGCGAATTTGTCGGCAGGGACAGCGTAGTTCTCGTGCTCGGTGACAATATTTTTTTTGGTGCAGGTCTCCGGCAATTGCTAGGGCGCGCCCGCGACCGACGTGACGGGGCGACGATCTTCGCCTACCACGTGGAAGATCCCGGGCGTTATGGTGTCGTCACCCTCGACGAGACCGGCAAAGCGATGGACATCGTCGAAAAGCCGCCAAACCCGGAATCGCCTTGGGCGGTCACTGGATTATATTTTTACGACAATAAAGTCCTGGACATGGCAGCGTCGATCAAGCCCTCCGACAGGGGCGAATTGGAGATCACGGAGGTCAACCGGATTTATCTCGAGATGGGCGAGCTGCATGTCGAGCGGATGTCGCGGGGATATGCCTGGCTCGATACCGGGACACATGAAAGCTTGCTCGAAGCCTCAGAATTTGTTCGCGTCATCCAGAGCCGGCAAGGCATGCAGGTCGCATGTCTCGAAGAAATCGCTTATCTCAACGGCTTCATCGACAAACAACAACTTCTGGCACGCGCGCAAATGTTCGCGAAGACGGCCTACGGGCAATATCTTCTGCAGCTGGCGCAGCAAGAACCGAATTGAAAAACGGCGGGCGTCGCGACACACCAATGCGAGCGTGGCGATACTCGCCTTCGCTCATGCACCTGCCGCTGAGAGCGACCCGCCGCGCCCTGTTTCGAGAGGCAATAGCTCGCTCTTTTGGGTCTCTCGATGCGTTCTATTGCTCGCTTGGTGCGTAGCTCATCACCGAATTGGGTTTGCTGTCGAGAAGCGGCAGGGTTTGTGCCGGCGCGCGGGGCGGGTTTACGGGCTCGAAGACAAGGCTTGGCGCATCCCAAGAGCCCGTGAGCGTTACACGGGTTGCAACATTTGCCTTGGTTGGCGCGTTGCTGGCGGGTGGCTCCTGGGTCAGCGCCCAGAGATCGAAGGTCCGCTCGGCGAGGTTCGCACCGCCACCGAAAGTGAGGCGCATACCTTTCGTCTGCAGCCGGCCGTTTTCAATTTCCGCACGACCCTCTGTGATCTTGAGGCCGACACTGGCGCCGTCGAGCGATGCGTTCTTTTCAGCTTCGGTCATGCTCCCTTGTTTGCCGCTCGTCCCGAGGCCGAACAAGGCTTCGAGGTCGAGGCTCGTGATCTCGCCGCTGTCGAGGTCAATCTGGGCTCTGCCCGCGACATTCTGCATGAGGTCGCCGATGCTTCTGCCGGTCGTGTCGAGCGCCAGGCTAGCGCTCACAGAGCCGGACAATTCGTGATGCCCGTCGAAATTGAGCGGCAGGGGTCGTAGCCTGAAGTCTTTCACATTGCCGCTCGCGCGGAGTGTCAGTCCGCCATTTTGGACAGCGAAGGAAACGCGGCCCTTGACCTTGCCGTGGTTCGCCGTTGCCTCTGCGAGCGTCAGATCCATGCCACCTGTCTTGGTGATGAGTGACAATGCGGAATCGCGGAGCTCCATTTGAGCGAGTCGCAGGCGAGTTGCCGAGACGCGCAGATCGAAGTCTGCGAAGCTGAGGTCCGCCGTGTCGAGCGGCGCCGGATTCCAGCGTTGCTCATTCGTGAGAGGTTCAGGCAGACCGGCCAGGAAGGGCGCAAGGTCGAGGTAGTTCGTCGCCAGTGTGCCGGAGACGACCGGCTTTGCAGCGCTATTTTGAATGGCAAGTGTGCCTTCGTAGTCATTGCCGTCCATTTGCAGACGCAGGTTGCTGAGCGCCGCCGTGTTCGCCATGAAGTTGGCGTCGCATTTGACATTCAAATCGCCGAATCGGCCGTGGCGCGGGAAGGAATGGCCCGTTAATTCGGCGAGTTGGCGCAAGGACGCGATTTTGGCCTCAATGCGACCGCGATATTGCAGATGCGGTCCGGCGGCAAATGTGCCTGATGCCGACAAGGTCGCGAGACTGGACCCGACGCTGAGGGTCAATGCGCTCTCGGCGCCGCGAATGAGTTCGAGCGGCTGCGCAAACCAGGCGGCGAGTTCGACTGGCACTTCGCGAAATTTGAATTTGCCGGTCACTTCGGCGGCGGCGCCCAGATTGGGCCAATCGATCGACATGTTGACGTCCTCGAGAAGACGATCGATATGCCCCGACTGGCTTTGAAGCCGCGCAGTGCCGCCGACGAGATCGACTGATCCAAGCCGCGTATATGCGCTCGCCCTGTTGTCCTGGTCCGAAGATTTGGCCTCTGCGGCGCGGCCGATGGCGCTGTCCGCCGTCATAGGCCGTCCATCGAGATCAATCACCATAACGGGGTGGGTGAGGCTGGCCCTGGCGATTTCGAAACGGCCGGCGAGCAGCGGCAGAAAGCGCAGATAGCCGGTCAGGGAGTCCGCCTCGATCCGCAGAGCGCCGGATGGGTCCGACATCGAGATGTTGGTGATTTCGACCACGGGCTGCGGCAAGATATGCAATTGTGCCGTTCCGGCGATGGTCGTCGAAAGCCCGGTCGCCCGGCGAATTTGCAATTCGATGTCGTGGTTCAAACCTTTTGGCGAGAAAAGCGAAGGCGCCAGGAGAGCGACCGCGAGGATACCCAGACCTGCGATGACGGACAAGGATGCCGCCCATTTTTTCGTTTGCGATGTCGCGGATGCGATAGGTGTCGCGATATGGTCCATGCTCCGCCTATCTACAGGGCCCAATTCTGGGTGACCATGTCCAAATTGGCGCGCGGTTCCGGTGCCGCGGCCGCAAATTGTCGATCTCGAGCATAGTCTCCAAGTATAGTCTCATGGAGTCTCCATCCGACGAGACTACGCTTTCAGCTAGCGGTTGGAGCGTCGGGGTGTAGACCACCTCTGAATCCACGGAAAGTCCGCGCCTCGATCCCTTGCTTCAATCCTCGCCTGAATCCCGTGCGTCAACCACTTGAACCACTTGGGCAGCTGTTCCCAAACCTTGGCGCGAAGGACAAGAACGGCTGCGCAACGTTCTGCAACGGCCGAAAGCCCCGAAGGCGAGAGGGTCCTCTGTCCTTTAGACAGCAAACCCCTTTTATCCAGTTTGCGGAAAGCGGCCAATCTTCGAAATCTGAATCGAGTTTCGCAGACTAAGCCGAGGCTCCGTTCGGTTCGCGGACGGCGCCGAGAGGCCACCCCGCCGGCCAAGAGGCGAAACGCGGTGTCGCCACCAAACGGCTTGTTAGTATGGCACGATCAAGGCGGTTTTGCGTCGAAAGCTTAGCAGTACAGGTGCCTTGAATATGTTTTCAAACGAGTTTTTGGCACGCTCGCCCATGTTTAGTGTAGGAAACCCGATTTAAATAGGCCAGCATCCGGCGCATGTACGAAGAAGTTAGTGATGCGCTTCAGCCACAGATCCGCAGATAGCACGGCGCGGACGGGGGTGCGCTCATTCATAGCTAGGCTGCGCTGATGCGCTGGAATAAGCTGTTTGTTATAAGTTTTCTTTTGATACAGGCTGCGTTCGTCTTAGGCGGGCGCTTTTGACGCGGATCCGGTTGCAAGGACGAAACCGTTTCTTCCGCGAAGCGAGTTGGCAGGCCCGGCGGCTGGCGCGTCTTGCCATACGGGCAATTGACCGTTGCATTGGGGGCGTTTTCGCGATGCGCCCGAAGATATCTGGCTTCGAGGGCGCTGGTTGCTATCGCCATGTCCTGTTTCCGGGCGCATGATTCATGATTGACAAAGTGGATTTTCACCATCACCTGCCGGGAATTGCGTCAGAGCGCTTCGGCCTGCGCTGCCGGGTGAAAATACTGACCTTGCTGGTCGCCTGCTTTCTCGGTTGCGGCTTGGCGGCCCGCGACGTGCAGGGTGCGACTTTGGCCGATCAGCAGCAGCTGTTGGCGGCGATGCTTCACGAGCCGACGAATTATGATGTGGCCTTCGAGTATATACGGGTTTCGGAGGACTTGTCGGATTACGAAGCCGCGATCGGCGGCCTAGAGCGACTGCTGTTTTACAATCCCGGATTGACGCGAGCGCAAGTCGAGCTCGGAATGCTCTACTTCCGTCTCGGCTCTTATGAAAATGCGCTGTATTATTTAAAGGCAGCCTCGGCGTCGCCGAAACTCGATCCGGCTGTGCAGCCGCGCCTCGACGCCTATACATTCGATGCGCAAAGGGAGCTGCAGGCAAGCCGCTTCTATGGCTTTCTGCAGACCGGTCTGCGGTATCAGAGCAATGCCTCTGCCTTGCCCGACGCCGGTCTCATCCGCATTCTCGGCACCGACTTGCCTTTGGGCACTGCAGTACCGCAAAAGGCCGATGGCAATGCCTTTGCTCTCGTCCGCCTGAGTCACGACTTCGACTTTCAGAATCAACGCGGCGACGTGCTGGAGACGCGCTTTTATGGCTATGGAACCAAGCAATTCGCTTTGAACCAATTCGATTTCGGCTATGTCGAGGCGAGTATCGGACCGCGCCTCGGCATTCCCGCCGAAGTGCAGGGCCTGACGGTCAAGCCGTATGTGGTCGGAAACCTGTCTTGGATCGGCGGAACGCAATACCTGAACTCCGGCGGCACCGGAGTGAGCCTGCGTGTGCAGCCGACCTCGCTCTGGTCGTTCGAACCAGGTTTCGAATGGCGGAGAATTTCGGTGACGAACCCCGGCATCGGCCCTATCTCGGCGCTCGGCAACGGCGATTTCTACACAGTATCTTTCGGCGGCTCCTACCGATTCAGCCAGATGTTCTCGCTTGAGCTACGGCCGCTTTATTCGCGCGCCGAAGCCGTCAACGCCTGGCAGAGTTTCAATCAGGCCGGTTTCGACGCTGGATTGCACGTCGAATTCGATCCACCTGTACCGACGCTGCCCTACCGCTGGGTGGTCACCCCCTATTTGCGCGTCGCCTGGGCGGGCTTCGACGCGCCGGATCCTTTGGTCGATCCAAGCACCACGCGGCGCGATGTCGACTATCGCGGCGGCCTGCTCGTAGATCTGCCGATCGCGGCAAATTTCGGCTTTTCGGGGATGCTGCAATATGTGCGGTCAAACTCCAATCTGCCGAATTTTCGCAGCAATGATTTTTCTGTCCTGTTTGGACCGACAGCACGGTTCTGAAAGGGCTGACCCGATGCGCAACCCGATGTTCAGGTTCATGTATGCGGCGATCGCGATCTGCCTTCCGGCGGCTTGCGCCCTCGTCGCGACGACGGCCGGCGCTCAGGATGTCGGCAACATTGGGGCGGCCAATCCCCGCGCGGTCGGCACGCCGCCGGGAGCAGCGGCGCGCGAACTCGCCATTGGAGAAAGGGTCGTCAACAAGGAACGTATTCTGACGACCGAGGCCGGTACGGCGCAAGTGACGTTCATCGATAGGACGACGCTCAACATCGGACGCAATTCTTCGGTGACTATCGACAAGTTCCTCTACGACAGTCAAGCCGGCGTGGGCGAATTCGCAGCCTCGATGAGCAAAGGCGTCATGCGCTTCGTCGGCGGTCAGATCAGCCATTCCTCAGGGGCGACGGTGACGACACCCGTCGCCACGATCGGTGTACGCGGCGGGACAACGATCATCCTGTTTCGCGCCAGCGGCGGTATTATCGTCATCGGTCATTCCGGCGTGATCGATGTTGCCAATGCCGTCAGCCGCCAAACGAACTTGCGGCCTGGCTACGCGATACAAGTCAACGGGCGCAACGTGGTAATCGGCGAGGCCTTTCCCGTACCTCCCGAGATCCTGGCTGAGGCCAATGCGCGCCTCACGAGCCGCGTTGGGCAGATGGGCGGAGCGCGTATTCTTCCCACCGATACACTGGCGGCGCGCTACGGTATCGGCACTGGACGCTTGGCCGAGGACCCTCGCACAGCGCCGGGGCTAGATACGGTCGGGCTCCTCAATTTGGGTGATTTCTTCATCGCCAACCGATCGCAACAGGAACTCGAAAACGGAGTACCTTCAACGACCACCGTAATACGGCAAAGAGTGCGGTGATACGCGGACGCTATCGGGCCATTTCAGTCATGGTTGCGGGCGAGTTCGCGCCGCAGAGCCGCCGCAAGATCATCGGTGCGGAAAGGTTTCTGCAACACGACATGATCGGCATGGGCTGGCGGTGCCCCGGCCTGGCCGTAGCCCGTCGTGAACACGAAAGGGCAGGACCGCTGCGCCAAGAGATCGGCGACCGGGTCGATCTGCTCAGTGCCGAGGTTCACGTCGAGCAAGGCGACGTCGATAGTCTCTTGAGCTATGACGTCGAGAGCTGCCGCAACGTGCGACACCGAGGCGACGACGTTGAACCCGAGCTCCTGCAGCATTTCGTCGAGCATCAAGGCGATGATGGGTTCGTCCTCAACGACCAGAATGCGCGGTCTGTCCTTGTCACTCAGCTCCATGTCCCGCCACCATCCGGTCCCAAGATTGCTTAGCCCCGTCTGTCATCGTTTGCAGCATATCAGTTCCGAGTCGTCGGATAATTCGTAGTCCAATATTCGAAAATTAGCTCCACTTTTCCGGCATATGGAAACCCGATAGATAGGATATCCCGCAGATATACAGGCATCTTACATATCCGATGTATCATAGAGCACATGCCGCAACTTTTCGACTTGGCGCGCATTCCGGCCGGATCAGCCAGTCGGAGCGGGCTGCAGGCTAGGTTCGATTGGCAATCCAGCACTTATATCCGATGTCCTTGAATTGATCCACTTTTCCGCAACATTTGCGTGCGGCAAGCGGCAATGCGCGGCGCCTACTGCAGCCACATGAGCTCAGCTTCTTGAACCGCCGAAGCATGACGAAAGCGCGACGAAAGCCGCCGCGATCCAGCCGACGATCATCAAGCTGCCGCCGAGGGGCGCCGCAAAAGCAAAGAGCTTATGCGCCAAAAATACGCGCACCGTGAGGTCGCCGCAAAACAGCAGACAGCCGCCGAGAAGTATGCTCGCGGCGATGAGAAACCAGCCGCCATGGCGTTGCGCAGAAAGTGCGAAAGCATTGATGGCGATAGCCGCAGCCGCCACGAGCATCAAGAAGTTTGCGGAGGTCTGCAACAGCGGTTCGGTCATCCCGTGCGCTGCGGTTGCGGCTTCCATCACGCCTGCCGCGCCGGAAAAGGCGGCAAGAGCAGTCAGAACATTAGCCCATCGCCTCATTTGTAACTCTCTCTCTCTGTCAAGGGTTTTTGGGGCAAAGCAGCAGGGCCTCCATATTGGTTGAAGATCGAGACCATCGCGATTCGTGGGTTTGGACCCGCTCATCCGGGGAACAAGGCGGTTTCGCCTAGAGCGGGATGAGGAAAAGCGGGACGCTGCGCGGCTTTTCCGGCGCAATCAAGCTTATGCAGATTGCGTAAACTTATCTGTCTATCCCGCTCCAATTTATTAGAATTGATCACGTTCATGATTTTGGATTGAATCAATCCAAAATCATCGTGATCTAGTCTGAAATCGCTTGGTAGCGACTATGTGCGGCACGTTCGCGCGCCATCCACCGCTGCCGGGCCGCCTCGAGGCCCCAAACGGCGCCGAAGCAGAGAAAGGCCTGGCGCCAGTGATCGACGTCGATTTGAAATCCCTGCAGCAACAAAGCGAAAAGCGTCGGAAAAAATATTTGCGCGAAGCCGCGGTATGGCGATTGCGCGAACATCAGACGGAATCCGACGAAGACGCTGGTTGCGACAAGCAAGATCCAGGCAAATCCGCCGATCCAACCGTCGTTGGCGAAAGCGCCGATATAGGAATTATGCGGCTCGAGCCCGAAGATGAGTCGGAATCGCAAGGGGCCTAAGCCTTCGGGGTGTTCAAGCAGCAGAGGCAATGAGCGAATTTGATTGCCGAAGCGGCCGGTGACGCCTTCATCATAGTCTTGCGTCAGCGTTGCACGTTGCAGGAAGAAATCACGGGTCTCCTGCTGCGACAAAATGGCCAGCAGCGCGAGCAGGCATAAACCCACGGCAAGACAGGTCATCAAGACAATCCGCCGCCGCGTGCGCCGTGTCTCGCTCGTCACGTAAGTGGCTATGGTCATGAGGCTGAGCGACAGGATTGTGCCGCCCCAAGAGCCACGCGAATAGGACACGAACGTTCCGATGAGGGACAGCAGCAGAGCCGCGAACGTCGTGAGACGCCATTTCGTGGCGCCAACGAGCAGCCGCTGCAGCAGGAACGTTGAAGAGAGGATCAAATAGGACCCCAAAACATTCGGATCCTTGAAGGTGCCCGAAACACGACCCTCGACCGTGGTCAAGGACGCCGCAAGTCCGCCGACGTCGAAATAGCCCAAGATCCCGATGATTGCGGAAAGGACGGCGCCGGCCGTGTAGGCGCGCAGACAGAGTTCCGCTCGCTGCTCGGTCCGCTGCGCGAAGAACAATGTGAAAAAGATGACGGTGACGAAAAGATAGAGCGATTGGAACTGGTAGAGCCTTGGATCGGCCTCGTCCCAATAAGGCATGAGTGCCGCAAAGCCGGCGGCTTCGAAAATGCACCAAAGAAATAGGATCAGAATTTGCGAACGATGGATTGAAAAGCCGCCCAGTGCCCACAAAGGAATCGCGATGAGCGACATGAAGTCGTAAGGCGAAGGCTCGATGAGCGACATCATGCCGAAAAAAATGAAAATGGCGAACGCGGCGTTGACGAGGCTCTGATAGGAGATCGCCGACTTTCGGCGTGCGCCGGCCGTATCGGATACAATCGTCATGGCCGTCTCGTCGCATCTGGGCCAATCGAAATCTTTTCACGCACGAGCCAACGTTGGCCGGTTTCGCAATGATTGATCTTGATCGTCGTGAAATAGAGATAGACGTCGTCTGCGACATCGTCAAAATTGCGGCTGTTGGCATGAGCGTCAAGAAGTGATGGATAGGCAATGACCGAGCGCCCGGCGGTGCAAAGATCGGAAAACAGCGTTTTGCCGGCAAGCAGAAGTCTGGCTTGGCTCCAGTGCAGGAGGTCGCTGGAGCTCGCATAATAGAAGCCTTCAACCGGGAAGGACTCCTTGTTCGGTGCCGCCTGGAAGACGGCGATCCAGAGGCTCGACTTGCGATCGCGCACGACGGCGCCGACCGGGAAGACGAAGGGATCGATCGGCGCGCAGGAGTTCGGCGCCGCGGCCTTCGTCGCATAGGGATCGGCATAGCGGATGTTGAACCCATGCCCGTCGAAAGCGCGCCAGGACGAGGGGTTCATGGGATTGTCGGTGCGAAATAGGCAGGCGCCGTAGGGCTGGCCTTGCCAGCCGGTTGTGGCGGCAAAGAAATATTCATGAGTGCCGTCGGAGAAAATATTCGACGGATTGAAAAAACCGCGGTGCCGCCCTTGTTCGACGTCTTGGCCGAAAGGTGCGGATGCAACGACGAGCGGCTTTTCCTTGCCGAAGCTTGTGCCGCCGTCGTTCGACCGATAGGCGAGGATCGAATTGTACCAGCAGGCGAGGCTGGTCTTGGCGGCGCATCGGTCATGGTCGTCGGCATGATATTCGTGATGAACGAGCGCCGCGATATTGCGTCCGTCGATCGTCCAGGTTGCGGTAATATAGCTGCGATCATCGTAATGGGCGGGTTCGGGATCGAAGTGGCTCGGCAAGACGACGTGGCAGTCGAGCTTCAAATGATCGAGATCGGCGCCGCGCAAGTTCCGGTTGACGAAGTGAAGGGCAAAAAACACGACTTGCCCCTTGTCGTCGCGAAAAGCGCGCGGATTGATGTCCGGCATATCGATCGGCTCACAACCATCGCGCAGCGAATCGAAGAGGATTTCCGGCCGGCCGCTGATCGTGAGCCGGGCTTCCTGCGCAAAGGCCCCTGGCAGATGGGCCTCAGGCGCAAACGCCAGAAGGGCTGAAAGCAGAATGAGGCGCAGGGAAGGGCCCGGTGCTTTCTGCCGTCTTCCAGTCGAACCGCAGCGGGAGCCTGCAGCGCGCGAGCTCCTGCAATGGGTACGGGCACGTAAAGGCGCATTGCAAGCCGGGCGAGCTTCTCGCGCGCGCAGGAGCAGACGTCGCACGCGGCCAGTGCGGCTCCCTATCAATAAGCATTCTCCGTGTTCAGCAAGGCAAAGGGCGTGGCGAGGAGGATGCGGATATCGAGAAATATCGACCAGTTTTCTATGTAGTAAAGGTCGTGCTCGACGCGATTCTGGATTTTTTCCGGCGTATCGGTTTCACCGCGCCAGCCGTGGATCTGGGCCCAGCCGGTGATCCCTGGGCGCACGCGATGGCGGGCGAAATAGCCATCGACGACTTCGTCATATTGGCGTTCGGCGGCCTTCGCATTTGCAGCATGCGGCCGCGGGCCGACGAGTGAGAGATTGCCTTTGAAAACGACGTTGAAGAGCTGCGGCAACTCGTCGAGCGACGTTTTGCGGATGAAGCGCCCGACGCGGGTGACGCGAGGATCTGCTTTCGTCACGAGCTTTGACGCATCGTAGTCCAAATTGTCGGCACGCATGGATCGAAACTTGTAGATCTCGACCAGTTCATTATTGAAGCCGTAACGCTTCTGCTTGAACAAAATCGGGCCTTTGGAATCGAGCTTGATGGCAAGCGCAACGATTGCCATGAGTGGCGCCAGCAGTATGAGGCACAAGCTGCCGACGATCTTGTCGAACAGGGTTTTGACGACGACGTCCCAATCGGCCAATGGCTTGTCGAAGACGTCGAAGACCGGAACGGAACCAATATAGGAGTAGGAGCGCGGCCGAAACCGCAGCTTGCTCATATGGGCGGCTAGCCGGATGTCGACGGGCAGAATCCAGAGCTTGCGGAGCATCTGCAAGAGACGCTGCTCGGCCGTGATCGGCAGCGTGAAAATGACGAGATCGATGCGAGTGTCGCGGGCAAATTCGACGAGGTCTTCGACCGTACCGAGCTTAGGGAAGCCCGCGACGATGTCGGGCGATCGCTCATCCGTGCGATCGTCGAAAATGCCGAGGATATGCAGATCCGCGGGCGGGGCGCTGGCGAGTTGCCCGATCAGCTGATCGGCGGCCGGGCCGCCGCCCACGATCACGGTGCGCCGAACGAGCGCTTCGGTGCGGATCATGTACCGGACGGCACGCGCAAGCAGGGCTCGTTCGATGATGAGGAAGCCAAGTCCGCAGCCATACCAAAGCAGGATGAAGAGGCGCGAATAGGTTTCGTCGAGCTTGAGGAAAAACAGAACAGACAGTGTAGCGAGGAAGACGAGCGTGAGGCCGCCGACGAGGCGCGCAATATCAACTTTGAATTTGCGGAACGCGTCGATCGTATAGAGGCCCAGGGCCTGGTGCACCAAGACGACCAGAACGGCGACGAGCGAAATGGCGACGGCATAGGCAGCATCATAGCCGCGCGATGGCGCAAGATGGAGCCAGTACACCAAAAATCCGGCGGCCGTCACCAGCGCGAATTCGCCGATGCGCACGAGGCCCGCGAAGACGATGCGCGATACGGCGGAAGGCTTGGGCTCGCTCGCGATCGCCTGCGCCAGCGCCGCCAGCCGCGCGGCATGCGGATTGGCGCGTGCCGGCTGAGATGCATCGAGGTCTCTGAGATCCTGGGCTGAGAAGGCAGCCATTGCGTCAACTCCGTGCAAACTTCATCCGGATCGGGCGAGAGACTGGACAGGGGCGGGGTGCGCGCGCGCCTTGCGAGCAATTGCGTCGCGATAGCCGGCAAGCACAGCATTGGCCATATCGGTAATCTTGAATTTGCTCGCGACGAAAGCAGCGAGCATTTCAGCCTCGCGCTGCAGTTCGGCGGGATCGCGCGCCAAAATCGAGCTCAGCGCCTCGGCGAGGTGCTCGGGATCGTCGGGGCCAATCAGCCGATCCTTGTAAGGACCGAATATTTCGCCAATGCCGCCGACATTGGTTGCAATCATCGGTATGCGCGCGCCAGCCGCTTCAATAACGATATAGGGCAGCGACTCGGCGCGGCTTGGGACGACGAGGATGCGGCCGAGCGTAAAGGCCTCGCGTGCGGGCAGAACGCCGGCAAAAGTCACAGCCGTCCCGACTCCCCGGGCCGCGGCTTGCGCCGTCAATTTGTCTCCGTCCGGCCCCGAACCGACAAGAACCAGACGTGGTAATGGGCCGAGTTTGCGCTTGAGCATCGCGAGCGCATCGATGAGTGTGTCGATTCCCTTGGCGGCGCGCAGTTCGCCGACATAGAGGAGGTCTGCTGCATTCTGGGCGGGCTCGACCGCGACGAATTCGGCCGGTCCGATGCCGTTTGTTACGATGCGGGTGAGCCCGCGAACCTCGCCGACGCGCTCGGCGCAGCATTTGGCGATGTAGCCGCTCTCGAACAGGAAAATGTCCGTCGTTCTCGCTAGCTGACGCTCGGCCCACATGTAGAGCTTCTCGATCAAAACGTACGAGCGGTAATTGAAGCTGCCGCCATGCGGCGTGTAGGCTCTGACCGCTGAATTGAGCTGCGGGACGAGCCCTCCGACGAAGCCGGGCAGACGCGCATAGAGGCCGCCTTTCGAACCATGCCCATGCACGACATCGAGTTCGAGAGAGCGAATATGTGCGGCGATTCGGATGGCGTTGAAAAGATCGAGCGGATGCGGATGCCGCCGCATGGGCAGGCGCAGAAGCCCGAGCGCCAGCGAAGGTTCGAGATCGGCGAGGACCGCATCTGCGCGCTCACCGCCGGTCATGGAATCGGTCACCAGCCCGACGCTATGGCCGCGCGCGATCTGTTCGCGTGTCAAATCGAGGACATGCCGGAACAGACCGCCGAGCGGCGCACGCAATACATGCAGAATGCGCAGCTTGCGATCTTCCGCCGCATCGGCAAGAGCGGGATGCGGAAAAGTCGGACGCTGCGCGGCTTTTCCGGCGCAATCAAGTTTGCGCAGATTGCCTGAACTTGTCTGCGTATCCCGCTCTAAACTCTTGGAATCGACCACGTTTATAAAGACACCGGATATATCCGATGTCTCATGCATGAGTTTGGATTGATGCAATCCAAACTCATCGTGATCCCGAGGCACTGCGGCCATGGCAATGGCTCCTTCAAAATAAGCGCTCGCGTACCACGATCGTGTCGCCCGGATGGACGGACTGTGTGATCGGCACACGCCCGGTCATCGGGCGCCCATCGACGCTACGCGTCAGGTCGGCATCGTCTTTGTAGGCACGAGGTGTAAATCCTCCAGCCACCGCGACGGCCGTCTGCACGGTCATGCCGCTGATGAATGGATATTGGCCGGGCGTCGTGACCTCGCCCAGGACGAAGAAGGGCCGATAAGCTTCGACCTCGACCGAAACACGCGGTTCCCGCAAGAAGCCATTGCGCAATTTGGCTTCGATGGCATGTTCGAGGTCGGTTGTCGTTAGCCCTTGGGCAGGAACCGCACCGATCAAGGGCATTGCTATATGGCCAGACCCGTCGACTGCGTAAGAATTGCTTAAGGATTCTTGTCCGAACACGATGATGCGCAACCGGTCGCCGCTGGCGAGCGTATAAGGTCCGTTCGGCGCCGCATCGAATGAGGCCGTGTAACGGGAAGAAGCGCATCCCGACAGACAAAGCGACACCGCGAAGAAAATAACCGGAACCAAGAACTGCCGCATGATCGCTGCCGAAGGTTTAAGTCTGATCAAGAGATTGCATCGACTGCGGCGATCATAGGTGGGTATGGTTAATGAAACTTAACTCCTTGGCGACAAATTCGATAGGACATTAACCTCGTTTCAACTTTACCCCTGCTTGATGAAACTGGCTTCGCGACGAAGCCAAAATCCCCTTTGCGCAAATTGCGTGGCGAGAAGGTGGCTTGCGAGTGCGGCTCTGTGTTTTCCCGCGAATCCGCGGTAAAGTCGCGGCCGAATGGAGCGGCGGATGATCAGGACGGCCGAGGCCGAGGCGGATCAAGAAGCGTATGTCGACGATCTCGATATGCGTACGCTTTGGGCCGCGGTGCGTCTGAAGAAAGCCTGGATCCTTGTCCCGACGCTGGCGGCACTGCTCGCAGCCGGCGCCTTCATCACGTTCGTTAAGCCGCGCTACACGGCCGAAGCGCAAGTACTGCTCGAGAATCAGGAAAGTTTTTTCACCCGACCCGAGCGTAGCGAAGCCGCGCACGAATTCACGAGCGGCCCCGATCCCGAGAACGTCGCAAGCCAGGTGCAGCTCGTAACTTCACGAGATCTCGGCCGGCGCGTCATCGTCGCCTTGAACCTCTTCGGCGATGCCGAATTCGATCCGCTTGTGCATGGGCTTGGTCCCATCTCGCGTGTTCTGGTGCTTTTCGGAGTGATGCGGGATCCCACCCGGATCCCCCCGGAGGATCGTGTTCTTGACGCCTATCTCGACAGGCTCACGGTTTTCTCGCCGCCCAAGACGCGCGTGTTGACGATCCAATTTCGGTCAACCGATCCTGAACTTGCCGCGCGCGCCGCCAATGTGATCGCAACACTTTATATCGAGATGCAATCGGAGGTGAAGCGCGATGCGGCGAAAGCGGCCGCAACGTCGCTCACCGCAGAAATCTCCGACTTGCGCGTGAAGCTCGCCCGCGCCGAAGCGGAATCGGAGCAATTCCGCGCCGGCGCCGGGCTGCTTGCCGGAAGCAATAATATGTCGATCACCGGTCAGCAGTTTGTCGAACTCAATTCCGACCTGTCGAAAGCACGCACGGCGCAAGCCGACGCGCAAGCAAAAGCCTCGCTCATTCGCGACATGCTTCGGCAAGGCCGTATCGGCGACGTACCGGATGTCGCCAACAATGACCTCGTGCGGCGGATCGCCGAGCAACGCGTCACTGCAAAGTCACAGCTTGCACTCGAGTCACGCACCTTGCTTCCGGGGCATCCGCGGATCAAGGAATTGACGGCGCAAATCGCCGGTCTCGATGCCGAATTGCGCGCAGCCGCCGAAAAGACCGTGCGTGCGCTCGAAAACGAGGCGCGGATCGCTTCCAGCCGCGTTGCCAATATGGAAGCTGCAATCGAGCAGCAAAAACAGAGCGTCACGCTGGCCAATGCGGACGATGTCCATTTGCGCGAGCTCGAGCGCATTGCGCAAGGCTACCGTGATCAGCTGCAAAGCAGCATGACGAAATATCAAGAGGCGGTGGCGCGCGAAAACTCGCCTGCGACGCCGGCCGATGCGCGTATCTTCGCGAGAGCGAGCGTGCCGCAGGAGCCTACCTTTCCGAAAAAGCTGCCGACATTGCTCTTCGCAGGGATCGCCGGTTTCATCCTTTCCCTGGGCGGCGTCGTCTCAGGCCAGCTGCTATCGGGACGCAATGGGAAATCCGATGCGATATCCGCTCGGCCGCGCCAGACGATGCCGCGCCAAATTCTCGAGCCGCGCGAGACTTTCGGGCGTTCCGCGGCGGACCCGCGCGCCGCGGCCTCAGATCACGATGACTTTGGATTAAAACATTCCAAAGTCATGAACGTGATCGATTCCAAAAATTTGGCGCGCTTGCAAGAAGAGGATGTGCCGGACAAACCCATTGCAGAATTGGACGAGAGCCTGGCCAGCCACCGGCAATGGGCTCGGCTACCGCGCGACGAGGGAAAAGGCGTGCGCATCGTCGCGACCTCGCTCGCCGACGACAGCGCGGCCACGGCGCGGTTGGTCAGCTTTGCGCGCGAATTGGCGCGCGAAGGTCGTCCGATCATCGTCGACCTCGATGCCCATTCGACGAGGCTCTCGGCGCTCCTCGGCGCGCGACCGCAGGCAAGCCTCGGCCTGACCGACCTCTTGAACGGGCAAGCCTCGTTCGCCGAGGTCATTCATCGCGACCACGCTTCGCGCCTTCATTTCGTTTCGTTCGGGATGGCGCCAATTTGCGAGCCTGCGGAACTCGACCTCGTGCTCGACGCACTGTCGCAGACTTATGAATTTCTCATCATCGTTGCGCCGGCAATGGAAACGGACGGATTGGCGATGGAGCTCGCGGCGCATGCGGATCTCGTAGCGCTGGCGGCGTCTGTTGAGCCGGATATGGCGGCGCTCGAAGCCGCCTCGCAGGACCTTTATGCGGCGGGTGCTGCCGAAGTCATCCTGCTCGACGGCAGGCTCGAAGACGAAGCTGCGCCTGCGTGGGAAGTCGCCTGAGTTATGCTTCAGGCATGTCGTGCGCGATGCAGCGCGCGTTTGACGCGCTGGAAGATCGCGAAAAGCCTCGGCTCTTGTTTGATGGCGCGTTTGAAGCGAAGCCGCAGGGATTCGAAGACCGCGTAGAGCTTGCCTTTCAACGTGATCGGGAACAGGACGTCGAAGAGCGCGATCGGCGTGTCGCAATAAGTCGCTTTGTAATCGGCTTCGCCGATGCCGAGATCGAAGCTGATAATGCCTCTTTGGCATTGCGCGGCAATGGCTCTGAGCAAGAGAAGTTCGCCGGGGCTCGATCTGGCGATGTCCGGATCGGAGTCGAATGACATGATCATGCCATTGAAACACTCGCGGTGCGGCATGCCGCCGAAAACTGCGACGATCCGTGATCCGCAAGCGAGCGCGTGAAGTTCGAGTGCTGGCGCCCGGTCGGGGCGCGGCAAGCTCAGGTCTTCGTAAAAGCTCTGCCGACAGGGATCGGCGAAATCGACGTCGATCGCCTGCGCCTCGCAACGGGCCGCCTTTTGCGCGAAAAAAGCGGCGAGAATGGCGCGCGCCGCGTCCGGATCGGAATTGGTGATATGGCGGAGCGGCCCCATTTCGGCGAGGCGGGCTTCTTTCTTGCGCAGCTTCTTGCGTCGGTCCTTGGATTGTTTAGCCGAGAAAAAATGTTCCGCGTCGCGGGGCAGGGTGGTGCCAAAGGCGAAGCTTGGGCTCGGCTGATGCGGCAGCAGCGCAAAAGGATTCTTCATACCGGCCCAAATGTGCGGCTGGTTGACCAGCAAGAAGATATCCGGGGCGTTGCGGCCGAGCACCTTTGCAGCCGTGCGCAGGACGGCTTCGACATCGGTGCGCGTGAACATTTCGGGGGCGCCGAACAGCCCGAGATTGAAGTTCGAGTCTTTGCCGCCGAGAAACACCGCGCGGCGAAGCCCCCCGCACTCCTCGATGCCGAGGCAGAAGAGCGCGACGACGCGACCCTGCACATCTTTGGCCGTAATGAACAAAGGCGCGAGTCCGCCGGCCATGCCGAGCGTTGCGAGCCAAGCCAGAACAAAAGCCTGGGTCTGGTAGGCCGAACAGGGCGCGACCCGCTCGAGCTCGCTCCAAGCCGCCAGGATCTCGGCCGCGGTTGCATGAACTTCGACGCTCGCGAATGGCGCGATGCGGCCGGAGCGTAGCGCGGCAGGCAAAATTGAGGGCAAGCTTGCGTCGGTCATCCTCGGCACCGGTTGGATCGCCTCCACAAAAACATATGATCCTCTGGGCATAGCAAGGAAAGATCAACGAGACATTGCCAAGATGGAACCTCGTTTACCGGGTGCTGTGGCATGGGCGAAGCCAAGAATAAGATCATTTCGGCTGGATTCGCGTTATTCGGGTTGACGCGATTGCATCGTCTGGCGGCGCCTTGGACGCGCGGGGCGGGCGCGATCTTGATGTTCCACCAGGTCCGCCCTTGGGTCGCGCGCCCCTTCACGCCTAACCGGCTGCTGGAAATCACACCCGAATTCCTCGACGCCGTGCTGACCCGCTTGCAAAGCTTGGGCTTCGACATCATCAGCCTCGACGCGGCGCTGGAGCGGCTTGGTTCGGCAAGAGCATTTTCAAGCGAAGTGGACACCGGTTCGCGTGAAGAAAATGCGTCCAAACAAAGACCTGGAGCCCCGTTTCGATTCTATCGAAACGGAAAAGGCTCTAGACTTGACGCGGCAGCTCAGCGGCCCTTTGCGGTCCTGACGTTCGACGACGGCTATAAGGACACGCGCGACCACGCGCTGCCGGTGCTCGAAAAGCATGCGGCGCCCTTCACGCTTTATGTAACGACGGGCTTTGCCGAGCGAAGCGCGCGGCTTTGGTGGGTTGAGCTCGAAGAGGCGATCCGCGCTTTGCCGCAGATCGACATCGGCATCGCCGGGACGCGCCTGCGCTTGCCGAGTGCGACGGCGGTGCAGAAACAGGCCGCTTTTGAAACCCTCTACCGCATATTGCGCGATGGGCCGGAAGACAAGCTCCTCGACGTCATCGCGCAGCTTTGCTCGGACGCGGGAATCGTATCGGCCGAGCTGACGGAAGGCCTCTGCCTCGACTGGGCCGGTGTCGAAGCGCTCGCCCGCCATCCGCTCTGCACGATCGGCGTTCACACATTGACGCATCCGCGGCTTGCCAAACATGATGCAGATTTCGTGCGGCGCGAATTGAGCGAAAGCCGTGACCTCATCGAGGCGCATATCAGCAAGCCCGCCCGTCATCTCGCTTATCCGGTCGGCGATGCGAGTTCTGCCGGCCCGCGCGAATTCGCCATCGCCCGCGAACTCGGCTTCGCAAGCGCCGTGACGACGCGGCCCGGCATGATCTTTGAGGATCATCTCGGGCGCACCTGCGCCCTGCCGCGCCTGTCGATCAACGGCAATTGGCAAAGTCTCGAGATGGTCGAGATTCTCGTCTCCGGCGCACCTTTTGCGTTATGGAATCTCGGGCGGCGGGTCGCGTGATCAGGGGCGATCGGGCCGTTCCATCCATCGGATGAGCGGCATCATTGGCAGGACCCAGGCGAGGCCCAAAAGCGCATAATAGATGGCTTGAAGCACGCCCGAGGCGTCCTGCACCAGGCGCGATTGGGCGAGCGCCATGGCCATCAGCGCATAGATCATGACGAAAGAGATCATCACGATGGCGCCGATGAATTTGCGCAGGCGTTTCGGCATGAAATCTTCCCTGATCGGGTGCGACAGGCCGCGCATGGACGATGCACAGCAGCCACTGCTATGTGTAACTGAAACCTCCGGCATCAGCCAGGTCCGCGTGCACATGACCCAGATTTCCCTTGTATCCGAAACGTCTGCCACAGTCTCGCAGCCGCGCAGCCAATCGCACCATACGGCCTTGCGCGTCTGGCTTTGGACACTGGCTGCCATGGTGTTTGCCATAGTTATCGTTGGCGGCGCCACGCGGCTCACCGAATCCGGTCTTTCCATCACGGAGTGGAAGCCTATTTCCGGCATCATCCCGCCGCTCAGCCTTCAGGCATGGCTTGACGAATTCGAAAAATTCAAGCAAATTCCGCAATATAACGCAATTTTCTCAGATTTGGATCTAAGCGGATTCAAAGTGATCTATTTTTGGGAGTTCGGCCACAGGTTGCTCGGCCGGCTGATCGGCCTCGTCTTCATCGTTCCCTTCTTAATCTTTTGGATGAAGAGGATGATCCCGCGAGGCTGGACCCTCAAGTTGATCGGTGTCTTGGCGCTTGGCGGATTACAAGGTTTCGTCGGCTGGTGGATGGTGGCATCGGGCCTCGTCGGACGCATCGAAGTCGCGCAGGAAAGGCTCGCCATTCATCTCCTCTTGGCTTCGATCACTTTTGCGGCTCTGGTCTATCTCGCGACGAACTTGCGCGCCGAGCCCGATGCGGCGCCAAAACCTGCTGCCAATTTCGGCTTGCGCCGGCTCGCCAACGGGCTGATCGGCCTGACCCTCCTCGAGATCTTCTTGGGCGGCCTCGTCGCAGGTCTGCGTGCCGGCAAGGCATTCAATACATGGCCCTTGATGGACGGACATTTTTTCCCGCCCGGCCTCTTCGCGCTCGAGCCCTTGTGGCGGAACTTTTCCGATAATTTGGTCTTGGTGCAGTTCCAGCACCGCTTCGTCGCCTATGTCCTTGTCGGCCTGGCGCTCGTGCAGGTGTTTTGCACCTTCTTGTGGGAGCCGAGGAGCCGAATATTCCGCCGCGCGATGCATTTCGCTGGCCTGGTTCTGATCCAGGCCGGACTCGGTGTTGCGACGCTCGTCCTGGTCGTACCGCTGTGGGCGGCTTTGCTGCATCAGGCCTTCGCCATGCTGGTGCTGGCCGCGATCGTCAGGCACCGCGCCGCATTGGCGCGGCAAACCACTCTCGCCTTGGCGCGATAGCGCGCTATCCCGCAGTCGTCGGGCGTGGTCGTTTGCATTGCGCTTTTGCTGGCCCTGGAGCTGGATGAGGAAAAGTGGGACGCTGCGCGGCTTTTCCGGTGCAATCAAGTTTACGCAGATTGCATGAACTTATCTGCCTATCCCGCTCTAATTTATTGGAATCGATCACGTTCATGATTTTGGATTGATTCAATCCAAAATCATCGTGATCTATGCCGCCAGCGCCTGGTCGAGATCGGCGATGATGTCGGCGACGTCTTCGAGGCCGACGGAGAGGCGCACCACGTCGGGACCGGCACCGGCGATGATCTTTTGCTCATCGCTCAATTGCCGGTGCGTCGTCGAGGCCGGATGGATGACGAGCGAGCGCGTATCGCCGACATTGGCGAGATGTGAGAAGAGCCGCAAGTTGCTGACCAGCGCGATGCCGGCCTGATAGCCGCCGGCGAGACCGAAGGTGAAGACGGCGCCGGCGCCCTTGGGGCAATAGCGCTTTGCGAGATCGTGGTAGCGGTCGCCGGCGAGCCCCGGATAGCTCACCCATTTCACCGCTTTGTGCCGGCTGAGATGTTCTGCGACGATGAGCGCATTGTCGGAATGGCGCTGCATGCGCAAGCCCAGAGTTTCGATGCCGGTGAGGATCAAAAACGCATTGAACGGGGACAGAGCGGGGCCGAGATCGCGCAGACCGAGCACCCGGCAGGCGATGGCAAAGCCGAAATTGCCGAACGTCTCGCCGAGCACCATGCCGCCATATTCGGGGCGCGGCGCCGAAAGCATTGGGTAGCGGCCGTCCTTCAGCCAATCGAAGGAGCCGCCGTCGACGATGACGCCGCCGATCGAATTGCCGTGGCCGCCCAAAAATTTCGTCGCTGAATGGACGATGATGTCGGCACCATGGTCAAATGGCTTGACGAGGTAGGGCGAGGCCAAAGTATTGTCGACGATGAGCGGCACGCGCGCCTTTTTGGCGATTGCGGCGATCGCTTCGATGTCGACGATGACACCGCCCGGATTGGCGATCGATTCGATGAAGATCGCTTTGGTCTTCGGCGTGATCGCAGCTTCGAAGCTCGCAATATCGTCGGGATCGGCCCATTTCACCCGCCAATCGAAATTCTTGTAGGAATGATTGAATTGATTGATCGAGCCGCCATAAAGCTTGTTCGCCGAAACGAATTCGTCGCCCGGCTGCAGCAGCGTGTGAAAGCATAAGAATTCTGCCGCATGACCGGAAGCGACGGCGAGCGCCGCCGTGCCGCCTTCGAGCGCGGCGACCCTTTCTTCGAGCACCGCATTGGTCGGATTGGTGATGCGCGTATAAATATTGCCGAAAGCTTGAAGACCGAACAGCGAAGCGGCATGATCGACGTCGTCGAAGACAAAGGACGTTGTCTGATAGATCGGCGTCGCCCGCGCCCCTGTGGCCGGATCGGGCTGGGCGCCGGCATGAATGGCCAAAGTCGAAAAGCCGGGGCCTGCGGGCTGGTCGGTCATGATCTGCTCCTCGCGCGCGGATTAGGGCGGGTATGAAGCGAGTTCGAAAATATTGCAACGTCTGCGGGCTCCGCCGCGCGGCGCATTGCACATAGTGTTCGTTGGCGATCCCGCCGCGGCTGAACGATAGGCGAGGCGCCTTATTTCCGGTCGATCCCGAATTTCTGGAAGCCGCGCAGCAATTGCGGTTTTTTCGACGAGAGAATACGGGAATTGACGCCGGTCCAGCCGATTTCGCCCGACAAACGTCCATATTCGATCTTCGGGCAGCGGTTCATGACGACTTTGACGCCTTGCGCCTCGGCGCGGGCGGCGGCTTCGTCGTTGCGCACGCTTAACTGCATCCAGATCACCTGCGGCTTCGGCGTGAGGGCGAGGGCCTCGTCGACGATGGCACTGGCTGCTTCCGAATTGCGGAAAATATCGACCATGTCGATGGGCTCGGGACACTCGGCGAGCGTTGCGAAAATGGGGGCGCCGAGCAGCGTTTTGCCGGCCAGGCCCGGATTAATGCCGAGCATCTTGTAGCCGCGCCCCAGGAGAAATTTGAAGACAATATAGGACGGCCGCACCGCATTGGCGGAAACGCCCACCATCGCAATGGTGTTTACGCTCTGCAAAATCTCGCGGATATAGGCGTCAGGATAGGAATCGTGATTCATCGGAGCCCTTGTCATGCGCGCGCAGGCGCGCATTCAGAGCCGAGCGTGCCGCCTCTTGCGGATTTTTCACGGCCACTGCGGCTTGCGTTTGTCGATGAAGGCGCCGATGCCCTCTTCGGCATCGCGCGCCAGCATGTTTTCGACCATGACGGCGCTCGCATGGGCATAGGCCGCAGCCAATCCCATTTCGATCTGTTCGTAAAAGGCGCGCTTGCCGATCTTCACCGTATAGCTCGATTTTTCGGCGATCCTGCGAGCCAGTTTTTCGGCTTCGGCCAAGGCCGAACCGGGCGCGACGAGGCGGTTGACGAGGCCCATCCGATGCGCCTCCTCGGCGGACATCACCTCGCCCAAGAGCAACATTTCCATCGCATGCTTATGCGATAAATTGCGTGACAGAGCCACCATGGGCGTCGAGCAGAAGAGACCCAGGTTGACGCCCGGCGTGCAAAAATGCGCTTCTTCGCCGGCGACCGCGAGGTCGCAGGTGGCGACGAGTTGGCAACCGGCCGCCGTCGCCGTGCCTTCGACGGCCGCGATGACCGGCTGCGGCAAATGGACGATGGCTTGCATCACGTCGGCGCAAAGCCTCATCGTCTCTTCGAAGAAGGCGCGGCCCTTGTCGGGTGCGGCGCGGGCGGAGGTCAATTCCTTCAGGTCGTGGCCGGCGCTGAAGACCGGGCCGTTGCCGGCAAGCACGACGGCGCGGAGGCGGCCGTCGGCTGCGATTGCGGAAAGCTGATCTTGTAGGGCAAGCAGCATCGCTCGCGACAAGGCGTTGCGATTTGCCGGCCGCTCGAGTGTCAGGATTGTGATCCGGTCATGATCCGCCCGACTGATGAGAGGCGGAGTGTGATCGAGACTGGCTTGAGCTTGTTGCATGGTCCGCCCGTTCGAGCTTACTGGTGGTCCGACCCTTACGCTTGGTCCGCAAGCGTCAGGTCAGGTCGGCCGACCAGATCAAAAAGTTAGTGTTTCGATTGTCGTGGGTTCTAGCGGCCGGCGCAAGCTGCAAAAAGTCGAATTGGCAGCTCTGCCGATCGTCGCTAGAGCTGCCTGCGGGACTGTCGCCCAAGTTTTCTGGGAATGGCCTAAATTATTGATTTATTGTTTACCTTTCGGTTGGGGCGCGCGGTGACTCGCGTGAACGGGGTATTTGGACTTGACGGCGAAGGATGGGGAGCGCGCAGTGCAGCCAATGATGAGCGCGGAAGAAGTCACCGCCATGCTCGATCGCGAATTTCCCGAACTGCAAGGCAATGGCGAGCCGACCTTTTTCCTCGATGCAGTCGGCCCGATGACGGCGCGCATGCGCCTTGTCTACCATCCGCGTCATTTGCGGCCGGGCGGCACGATTTCGGGTCCCGCCATGTTCGCTTTGGCGGATGTTGCGCTTTACGCGGCGGTCCTTGCGCAAATAGGGCCGGTGGCGCTCGCCGTGACGACCAACCTCAACATCAACTTTCTGCGCAAACCCGAGCCGCGCGATCTCATCGGCGAGGCGCGCTTGCTGAAACTGGGCAAACGCCTGGCTGTCGGCGAAGTCTTGATCTTCTCAGAGGCGGGCGACGACCTCGTCGCGCATGCGACGGGCACTTATTCGCTTCCGTCCTAGTGCGGCCAAATGAGGTATCTGTATACCAGATATGGTAAGATATTGATTCTGTGAATTTGTGGCTGACGAAGCCTTGACGTTTTGGTCCGTTGTGCTTAGAAACGGCGACTTCCAAGGCACATCGGGCAAGCTCGGATGTGCCAGCGGCTGCCGGTCTTGTCCTCGCCGGCCTCCATCCCAAGACAACTGATTCAAGACAACGGATCTCGTCCATGTATGGCAAGACCTATTCGGCCAAAGCGTCGGATGTTGAAAAGAAATGGATTTTGATTGACGCCAAGGGCCTGGTCGTAGGCCGGCTGGCATCGATCATCGCTCTGCGGTTGCGTGGCAAACACAAGGCGACGTTCACGCCGCATATGGACGACGGCGACAATGTCGTCGTCATCAACGCCGACAAGGTCGTTTTTACCGGCCGCAAGCGCATCCAGAAAATTTATTATCATTACACCGGCTTTCAGGGCGGCATCAAAGAGCGCTCGGCGAAGTTCATCCTCGAAGGACGTTTTCCGGAGCGCATTCTCGAAAAGGCGGTGGAGCGCATGTTGCCGCGCGGCCCGCTCGGCCGCATGCAGCTCGGCAATTTGCGTGTCTACAAGGGTGCCGAACATCCGCATGCAGCTCAGAACCCGACCCTCGTCGATGTCGGTAGCTTCAATTCCAAGAATGTCAGGAACGCCTGAACATGGCCGAGACTCTTTCTTCGCTCCAAGATCTCAAGTCCGCTGCGGCGACGCCGCAACCTGAGGCACCGGTTTATGTCCAAAAGCTCGACAAGCAAGGGCGCGCCTACGCGACCGGCAAGCGCAAGAACGCGGTGGCCCGCGTGTGGATCAAACCCGGCAGCGGCAAGGTCATGGTCAATGGCCGGGCGCTCGATGTCTATTTTGCGCGTCCGGTTCTGCGGATGATCCTGCAGCAGCCCCTCGGTGTCGCCAAACGGGTCGATCAATATGATCTGACGGTCACGGTGGCGGGCGGCGGGCTTTCAGGGCAGGCCGGCGCCGTGCGGCATGGGCTTGCCAAGGCGCTCACCAAATATGAGCCCGACTTGCGCAGCGTCCTCAAGAAAGAGGGGTTCCTGACGCGGGATTCGCGCGTCGTCGAACGCAAGAAATACGGCAAGCGGAAAGCCCGCCGCAGCTTCCAGTTCTCGAAGCGCTGATCCTTCGCCAAACGCGTGTCATGAGCAGCTCATGGGCCGCTCATGGGCCGCCGCCCCCAAACCCATTTTGGCGATTACCGAGGATCGCGGAGTGTGGTATGCAAGGCTGCGGCGGCCATGGCATATCCTTCAGAAGCCGAAGGGCTTTCCTTTTCTTCCCGCGAGGATAGGCGTAACCCGCTGGTCTCGGGCGCGGTTTGTTCGACCGGATAATTCCGTCGAGTTGGGCGGCGCAGATAAGCGTGGAGGAAAGAGATGACGGCGATAGGCAAACTCATGTTCTTGTCAGCCACTGTGGGGCTGCTGCTCTCAGCCGGTTCCGCTGCGCAGGCAGCCGGGGCTCTGGCAATCGGCAAGTGTGACCGCAACGGCTGGAGTTATGGCTACGGCTCTGTGGCTGAGGCGACCTCCCAGGCCGTCATGCATTGCGCAGAAAATGGCGACTCCAGCTGCCACTTGGTCTATGCACTCGAAGGTAATTGCGCGGCATTCGCCGTCTCCGGCAACTGCGGTGCGCGGGGCTGGGCAGTGGCCGGCAGTCGTGGAGCAGCCGAAGAGGCTGCAATCGAGGCTTGCCAATCCTATGGCGGTACGGATTGCAGCATTCGTCGCTGGGTGTGCGACGGCCAATAAAGTCTTGCTTGCCAAAGCGCTCACTAAACATGAGCCCGACTTGCGCAATGTCGTCAAGAAAGAGTGGTTCTTGACGCGGGATTCGCGCGTCGTCGAACGCAAGAAACACGGCAAGCGGAAAGCCCGCCGCAGCTTCCAGTTCTTGAAGCGCTGATCCTTCGCCAAATGCTACTCATGGGCCGTTCGCGGGCCGTCGCCCCTAAACCCATATTGGCGATTACCGAGGATCGCGGAATGTGGTATACAAAGATGCAGCGGCAATGGCATGTCCCCGAGAATCCGAGGAACTTTCATTTTGTTCCCGCGAGGATAGGCCGAAAGCCGCTTGTCGCGAGCGCGGTTCGTTCGACCGGATAATTCCGTCGAGTTGGGCGGCGCACATAAGCGTGGAGGGAAGAGATGACGGCGTTACGCAAACTCACGTTATTGTCGGCAGCTGCTTGGCTGCTGCTCTTAGTCGGTTCCGCTGCACAGGCGGCCGGCGCGCTGGCGATTGGACGATGCGATCGCAACGGGTGGAGCTATGGCTATGGCTCGATGTCGGAGGCGCGCGGACAGGCTGTCATGCATTGCGCAGAAAATGGCGACACCAGCTGCCATGTGGTCTATTCATTTGTCGGCCAATGCGCGGCTTTTGCCGTTTCCGGCTCCTGCGGGGCGCGCGGCTGGTCTCGGGCCTCCGATCGCGGGACCGCGGAACGACTTGCAATCGAAGCTTGCGTAAACTATGGCGGTAACAATTGCACCATTCGTCGCTGGGTGTGCGATGGCGGCTAGGGTCATTCATCCGCAGCGCCAAGTCAATGCGTTGCGGCTTGTCGCTATGTGACATCGGATTCGTCCGATGTCACTTTATCCGAAACGTGGATCCGGTTTCCGGGACATGCTTTTAAACAGGCGCAGATCATCTCCGCTGTGAGATATCCAGGCTGACATCGATGACCACGTTCACGTTGACAGCAATTGTGAATGTCCGCTGATTATTTCGGCTTCAGGATGGCTGCCAATGAGCGCACGCATTTTTATCGACGGCGAGTCCGGCACCACGGGGCTTGGCATTCGGGAGCGGCTTTCCGCACTGCCGGGAGTTATGCTCGCGGGCCTTGCGCCGCAAGAACGCAAGAACCCGGACGCCAAAGTCGCACTCCTGCGCGAGGTCGATGTCGTCATTCTGTGCTTGCCGGATGCCGCGGCTCGTGAAACTGCGGCGCTCGTCGCATCCTTGGGGGAGAAGTCGCCGCGCATTCTCGACGCGTCGACCGCGCACCGCGTCGCGCCTGGATGGGTCTATGGCCTGCCGGAACTCACGCCGGAGCAGGGTGCGTCGATCAAAGCCGCCGCGCGCGTCGCCAATCCGGGTTGCTATGCGACCGGTGCCATCGCGATTTTGCGGCCGCTTGTCGACGCGGGCCTCGTGCCTTCGGATTATCCGATCACGATCAATGCGGTCTCCGGCTATTCAGGCGGCGGCAAAACGATGATCGCGGATTTCGAATCCGGCAAAGCGCCGGCTTTCGAAATTTACGACCTCGGTCTCGAACATAAGCATGTGCCGGAGATCATGACCTATGGCGGGCTTACGCGCCGGCCGATTTTCGTGCCTTCCGTTGGCAATTTCGCGCAAGGCATGCTCGTCTGCATTCCCTTGCACCTTGATGAATTGCCGGCAAAGCCGAAAGGCGCAGATATCGAATCCGCTTGGCGTGACCGTTATGGTGAGGGGGGTGCTATACGCATTGTTCCGGCAGGCCCAAATGAAAGACTCGAGCCGGAATCGCTCAATGGCAGCAATGATCTCGAATTGCGCGCCTATGCCAATGAGGCGCGCCGTCAGGCCGTGCTGATCGCCAAACTCGACAATCTCGGCAAAGGCGCTTCGGGTGCTGCGGTGCAGAACCTGAAACTGATGCTCGGGCTCGACGCACAAGACAAGGCCGCGAACGCGGAGCAACGGCCTCGAGCAGAGCATGCTCGAGGCTCGCCAATTCGGACCTGAGGGCCGCATTCGATCGATGAGACGACGCGCCCGCGGCTGATCAAAGGCCTCTCTTCCAGGCTATGATCGTCTGGTTCTGTTCGCCGAGGTAGTCAGCACCCAAAGTGACGACGTCGCCGGGGTTGAGAAAACGCGGCGGCTTGCGGCCGACGCCGACGCCGGCTGGCGTGCCGGTAATGATCACATCGCCGGGTGAGAGCACCATGAAATGCGAGATATAGGACACGAGCTTCTTCACGTTGAAGATCATGTTCTTTGTATTGCCGTCCTGCATGCGCTTGCCGTTCACGTCGAGCCACAAGGCAAGCCTTTGCACATTTGGAATTTCATCCGGCGTCACGAGCCAGGGGCCGAGCGGTCCGAAAGTCGGTGCGCTCTTGCCCTTCATCCAATTACCGCCGCGCTCCAATTGAAAACTGCGCTCGGAGACGTCATTGGCGAGGCAATAGCCCGCCACGTAATCGAGCGCATTGCGCTCGGCGACATAAGAGGCGCGTTGGCCGATCACGACGCCGAGCTCGACTTCGAAATCGAGTTTTTCAGCGCCTTTCGGAATGACGACGTCATCATTCGGGCCGACGACGCAAGTCGGCGCCTTGTTGAAAAGCACAGGATCGGTCGGAATCTGATGCCCCGATTCGGCAGCATGATCTGCATAATTGAGGCCGACGGCGATAAAATTGCCCGGCTTGCCGACGCAGGCGCCGAGCCGCGGCCGACCGCGAACCTGGGGCAGGCTCGCCGGTTTGACCCGCGCGATTTTGGCGAAGGATTGAGGCGACAAGTAATCTCCCACGAGATCGGGAACGACTTTGCTCAAATCGCGGATCTTGCCGGCGGCATCGATGAGACCTGGCTTTTCTTTGCCAGCCTGTCCGTAACGGACGAGTTTCATTTCTTTTCTCCTCTCTCGCATACGCTCCGCGGAGCGCGGCCGAACGGTCAATGCGAATTTTCGCGTGCCGCCGATCCTCAAGACTCATCGTTGGCCGGATTTGCGAGTTTCGTCAACGCTCTGCGGAGCTAAATATAAGAGACGGGGGCAAAAGCCTGTTCATACGACGCCTCAAACATGGCGACTCGATCAGTGCCATCGAGAGGGCTGCGTGAAACAAGCACGGTGTCGATCATCTCAAGAGCGGCGCCCTTCGGCGATTCGCGGCCGCGGCGATGGCCTCACATCTTTCAGCTCTTGACGCGCACATATTCGCCCGGCGCGTCGCAGAGTGGTTCGCGCTTGCCGCCGCCCGGTACGCGCGCAGCGACTTTTTCGGGGGCTTGATGGGTCAGCCACGCCAACCAATCGGGCCACCAGCTGCCTTTGGTCTCAGTCGTCTCGCGCACCCAGTCCTCGAACTCGCCTTGTGGGCGCGGGCCGGTCCAATATTGATATTTCGGTTTCCCCGCCGGGTTGATGACGCCGGCAATATGGCCGGAGCCGGCGAGAACATAGCGTATTTCGCCGCCGAAAAATTGAGCTCCGGTGAACACCGACTTCGCTGGCGCAATGTGATCTTCTCGCGTGGCGAGATTGTAGGTCGGGATCCTCACTTGCGAGAGATCGAGCTTTTGACCGGCGATCATCATCTCGCCCTTGGTTAGATTATTCTCAAGATAGCAATTGCGCATGTAGAAGGAATGATTGGCGGCGGGCAACCGCGGCGAGTCGGAATTCCACGTCAAAAGGTCGAAGGGCAATGGCGTTCTGCCGCGCACGTAATTATTCACGACGAAGGACCAGATCAGGTCGTTTGGCCGCAACATATTGAAGGCCGTCGCCATTTTCGATCCTTCGAGATAGCCTTTCTCGACCATGATTTCTTCGACCGAACGGATCTGCGCCTCATCGACGAAAACCTTGAGGTCGCCGGCATCGGCGAAGTCGGTTTGCGTCGCAAGAAACGTTGCGCTGGTAATCCGCGTATCTCCGATCCGCGCCAAATAGGCGAGGGTGACGGCGAGAAGCGTCCCACCGACGCAATAGCCCATCGCGGCCACTTCCTTTTCACCTGTCACGTCTTCGATCACGTCGTGCGCAGCGAGGATGCCTTCGCGCATATAGTCTTCGAAACTCTTGTCGCGCAGACTTCCGTCGGGATTGACCCAAGAGATCAGGAATACCGTGAGCCCTTGTTCCACCATATAGCGGACGAAGCTTTTTTCATGATTGAGATCGAGTATGTAGAATTTATTGATCCAGGGCGGAACAATGAGCAGAGGCCGTCTGTAGACGGCTTCGGTTGCGGGCGCATATTGGATAAGTTCGATGAGCTCGTTGCGGAAGATCACCTTGCCCGGCGTCGCGGCCATGTTGACGCCGAGTTCGAATTTCGACGAATCGCTTTGCCTGATCTTCAAGGTTCCGTGGCCGGTCTCGATATCTTCGGTGAGAAGCGCGGCACCGCGCGCGAGATTCTCCGCACTCGACGCCAAAGTCTCGCGGAGAAGCTCGGGATTCGTCGCAATGAAGTTCGAGGGCGATAGAGCGCTCGAAATTTGCCGCAGGTAGAAATGAGCTTTCGCGCGGGTGTGAGGGTCGGTCGTCTCTGCCCGGGTGACGAGGTCATCGGCCCAATTGGTGGCAATCGCGTGCGCTTGGCGGAGGAAATCGAAGATCGGACTTTCCTGCCATTGCGGCGCAGCAAAACGCTTATCTGTTGGATCATAGGGAACGACCGGCTGGTCGACTGTGCCGGTCATGCGACGCAGAGTATGTGCCCATAAATTGAGAAAATTCGTCTGCAGCGACTTTTGCGCTTCGATCGTGCGGGTTGGGTCGGCGAGCCAGAATTCCGCAATGCGACCGAAGGATTGGAGAACGCTGGCCACGCCTTCGGAAAGGTTGTTGCTCGCCTCGCCTTTTTTCAAAGGCTCGAGAGCCGCGCTCAAGGCCCTGGCCCCTTCGTTGACGACGCGGGCGACATTCTTCGATAGAAGATCGAAATCGGGTTTCGGCGACGCGCTCTCCTCGCTGACGTCCGGGCTGGACTTCGCTGCGGCTGCGGGCTCCTGCGGCTGGAGGACGGGCTTGGCCAGCAAGATCATCGGCTTCGATGCGTCGGCTGGAGCCTCGCGTGCCTCGACCGCCACGGGCCAGACTTCGCCGGGACTCTCTTCGGATCGCGCGGCCGCGACGAGCGCTTCCTCAGATACTTCGCTGCTCAGCGCCCGGCTCTGGCGATAAACCGTCCGGCTTTGCGCACTGATTTTGCCCGGGGTGCTCGGACGCAGAGCGCTGGGACCTTCATCCTTGTCTTCCCCCACGTCCATGTCGTGCCTCCCGCCTCTGTGTCGGCGCCGTCGCAAGACGACGTCAGCCGGCTATCGTTTGAGCCGCACCCAGAGTATACCCCCGAAAAGGGCAACTTTTCCGATATTTAGACATCGATAGAGCCGATGTCTCATAACGGACATGCTCCAAGCCTTCACCTTGGCGTCCTTTCCGATCGGATGAGGCCATCCGATCGGAATAGCTGCTAAGAGTCCGGCATCGAAACCTGGAGAAAATTCCCGCCATTCTTTGATATAATCACGAAAGTTCCGCGAGGATATTCCGATTCTTGTCCTTTTCGTGCCACGATACGGATATTTTCGTTCGGCATGAACTCGATATAAGGGCCAATCCTGGATTTCTTCGCTCTACCTTGATGTGACGTCAAATGCTGCGTTTTCAATATTCCTGTATTGCCATAATTGCTGTGGCGCTCATTGCCGCCTCGCCGGCGCTGGCGCAAAGCCAACCCGAGGACAATGCGCAAGACGCGCCAAAAGAAACGGTGCAGCAAAAGTCCGACGTAAAGCCCGCGGCAAAGCCGGTCAAACCCTATGGCGGCGGCACGCCGCTCGACGTCATTTTGAACAATCGCTTGTGGACGGAGGCGCCGGAGCCCAAGGATTTCGTTCGGCAAAACCGCCAGCCTGTCGATGAATTGAAGTATCAGCCGACGGTCGGCACCGATCCGGAACGTCCGAAAACCCGCTCGAAGGACGAGCTCAAGTCTCTGCAATCCGAAATGGAGGAGGCTGCATCGCATAATTCGCGGGCCGTCAGCGGGAAAAAGAAGGTCGGTGCAACTCCGGCAGCGCAGAAGACAAAAACGACCCGAAGTTCCGACAAGGCCCACAGTGCCGACAAGACCAATTGAGCTGGCTGACTGTCGAGGCTAGATCACGATGATTTTGGATTGATTCAATCCAAAATCATGAACGTGATCGATTCTAATAAATGAGAGCGGGATAGGCAGATAAGTTTACGCAATCTGCGTAAACTTGATTGCGCCGGAAAACCCGCGCAGCGTCCCACTTTTCCTCATCCCGCTCTTGTGCATGGCCTGAAAGGGCGAGGTCGCCCGCGCAAGACATCTTCGATGTCAGCCGGGGGCTTGGAAGGACGTCAGGCGGTTCTGCGGGAAATCGTAGAGCTTGCCGGTCTCTGTCCAGTCAGGACTGCAGAGCGGCAGAAGATGCGGCGCCAAATCCTCCGGTGTCTTGAGCGTGAGAGGATCTTCGCCGGGCATTGCCGTCGCGCGCATGCGTGTGCGCAGCGGTCCCGGATCAACGAGCATGACCTTGACTTTGGAAGTCGTCGCGGTCTCGGCAGCATAAGTTCGTGCAAGGGCTTCCAGCGCTGCTTTGGACACTGCGTAAGGGCCCCAATAGGGCTTGAACTCGGCCCTATGTGCAACACCTGACGTCATGAAAATTGCGCGTCCTGCATCCGACCTTCTCAAGAGGAGGTCGAGCGAGCGGATCAATCGCCAATTGGCGGTGACATTCACGGCCAGGACGTCGTCCCATTTCGGCGGATCGACGTGGCTGAGTGGCGACAAAGGCCCGAGCAGGCCGGCATTGGCGATGAGAATATCGAGTTTGCCCCAGCGCTCGTAAAGCGCCGCGCCGAGACGATCGAGGGCCTCGAAATCCTTCAGGTCGCAAGGCACCAAGGTTGCTTCGCCAGCGATGTTGCGGATCGCATCGTCCAATTCTTCGAGCGCTCCTTGGGTTCGTGCGAGCGCAATGACGTGGGCGCCGGCGCCGGCGAGTTCCAGCGCCACAGCACGGCCTATGCCGCGCGATGCGCCGGTGACGAGGGCAATACGGCCGGCAAGGGAAGGGGACATTTAGAACGACTCGATCGAACGGACCATGACCACGAGCTATAGAGGCTTTGGTCGCCGTTCAAAAGGCTGCTTTCCCGTCGTCTTCGCGAAAGCGAGGGCGCAGAGCATCCGGCGCTCTTCTTCTGGATTCCCGGTCTCGCTTCGCTAGCCGGGAATGCAATCAATGGTGAACGATTGATTACCCGACTTCCGCAAGCAGCGACAATTGCGTCTTGGCTTCGCCGCTGACGTCGGTGAGACTCGTCGGGTAATCGCCGGTGAAACAATGATCGGTGAATTGCGGCCGCAAAGCATCACGCGCCGTCTCGCCCATGGCTCTATAAAGTCCCTCGATCGACAGGAAGGCAAGCGAATCCGAGCCTATGTAGGTGCGCATCTCTTCGAGCGAATGGGTCGCGGCGAGGAGTTTTTCGCGCTCGGGGGTATCGATGCCGTAATAATCGGGATGCGAGATGGGCGGCGAAGAAATGCGGAAGTGAACTTCGCGTGCACCGGCCTCCCGCATCATCCGCACGATTTTGACCGACGTCGTCCCGCGCACGATGGAATCATCGATGAGCACGATGCGTTTGCCGGCGACGGCGGCGCGATTGGCGCTGTGTTTGAGCCGCACACCAAGTTCACGGACGGTCTGAGTGGGTTGGATGAAGGTGCGTCCGATATAATGATTGCGGATAATGCCGAGTTCGAAAGGAAGACCGGATTCTTGCGCAAAGCCGAGTGCGGCGGGAACGCCGGAATCGGGCACGGGGATGACGACATCGGCATCGACCGCCGATTCCCGGGCGAGCTCGGCACCCATCGCTTTGCGTACATTATAGACGGAACGGCCGTGCACGATCGAATCCGGCCGCGCGAAATAGATATATTCGAAGATGCACGGCCGTGCGGGCCGCTTGGGAAAAGGCCGCAGACTTTCAATGCCTTTCTCCGAAATCACGACGATTTCGCCGTTCTCGATGTCGCGAATGAAATGCGCACCGATGATGTCGAGCGCACAAGTCTCGGAGGCGAGAATGTAGCGGCCGTCGAGTTCGCCGAGAACAAGCGGCCTTATGCCGAGCGGATCGCGCGCGCCGATCAGCTTCTTGTTGGACAAGGCGACGAGCGCATAGGCACCTTCGATCTGCCGTAGCGCTTCGATGAAGCGTTCGATGATGCGCGTGTGGCGGCTCCGTGCGACGAGATGAAGAACCGCCTCGGTATCCGTCGTCGATTGAAAGATCGCGCCTTGGCGCACGAGATCGCGCCGCAAGGTGAGACCATTGGTGAGATTGCCATTATGCGCGACTGCGAATCCGCCTGAATTGAGTTCTGCAAACAGCGGCTGGACGTTGCGCAGGATGGTCTCGCCCGTCGTCGAATAGCGGACGTGGCCTATGGCCGAGCGGCCAGGAAGGCGTTCGATCGTGGCGGTATTGGAGAAATGTTCGCTGACGAGACCCAGCCGGCGTTCCGAATTGAACCGATGGCCATCGAAGGTGACGATCCCGGCGGCTTCTTGGCCGCGATGCTGCAGGGCATGCAGCCCGAGCGCCGTGATCGCCGCGGCGTCAGGGTGATCGAAAATGCCGAAAACGCCGCATTCCTCCCGCAGCCGATCGGCATCGAGGTCGAATTCCTCGGGTTCACCCATGAATTCTCTCCGAAACGGCGCGAGGAGCCGCGCTCGCTTGCCTCGGTCCGCCGCCGAAGCCTTGCCTTGTGCCTTGCGGTGTAGATCCGAACACTTGCGAAAGCTTGAATCCGGCCGAATTTCAGGCCGCCGCTCACACATCAGGCGGTGTGGCACGACGGGCGACCACCGAGACCATTTTCAAGCGAGCATCCGCAACATCTCGCCTTCGTAAAAAATACATAATTTCCCGGGGGCAAAAATCCAGGACTTTCTTCCGTACGGAAGGGGGAAGTCGTGGAAAATCCCCGCCACGCCCAAAACGGCTAGGTTTTGTTGCCGCCCTCCGGCTTTTGTGCAGGCGGATTGGGTTTTTGTTCGATGTCGCTGTCGGGCACGGCTTCCTCTGTACCGGCTGCCTTGGGCTTTTTCAGCTTGGCGAGAATGCCTTCGGGGTCGTCAGGCAGCATCGCGATGAGCTGATCGCCGGTCGCCTGGAGAAGGGGCTTCATGCGGGCGCTCTTGACCCATTCCGGCTGTGTCTTTTCGGGGACGAGCCAGGAAAAGAAAACGAAGGCGATCACGCAAAGCAGGAGTCCTCGTGCCGCGCCGAATACAAAGCCGAGCGACCGGTCGAGCGGACCGACCTTTGAGTCGAGGATCGCATCGGAAATTCTTGCGGTGATCAGTGAGGCGATGATCAAAACCACGAAAAAGACGAGTGCGGCGGAAATGGCTTCCCTGATGATCTCCTTGCTGACCGACTTGGGCACGTAGGGCAGGACGAGCGGGTAGAGATAGATTGCCGCGACCGCGGCTGCTCCCCAGGAGGCGATGGCAAGCACTTCGCGCGTAAAGCCGCGCAACATCGCAAGCAGCGCCGAGATGAAGATGATGACGATTAAACCGAGATCGAGATAAGATGGCATATGGGGCCTCTTGCGCCGCTTCGCCCAACTTATAACCAAGCCGACACCTGTCGTCACCCCATCTGATTGGACCGCGCGGCGGTGCGCGCTGCATTCTTCTGGCGCGGCGCAGCCGTCTCGGTGATGAGATCCGCAATATGAGGGCAAAAGTGCCGCGTGACATTGCCCACGAGAGCATCGGCCGCATCAAGTGCAGCCGGCGGCATCGTGGCGCTGGTGAAACCGAGCTTGGCGGCTTCCTTCAGACGCGCCACGGCCAGCGCGACCGGCCGGATGGCACCGGATAGCCCGATTTCCCCGAAAAAGACGCGGTCATGCGGCAAGCTGTGCCCCGTCAGGGACGAGACGAGGGCCGCAGCCGCGGCAAGATCGGCCGCCGGTTCGCTCACCCGCAGGCCGCCGGCGACGTTGAGATAAACGTCGTGCTGTCCGAGCCTTACGCCAGCGCGCGCTTCCAGCACGGCAATCACCATGGCGAGCCGGTTCTGATCCCAGCCGACCACGGCGCGCCGCGGCGTTCCTAGCGTCGTTGGTGCAACCAGCGCTTGAATTTCGACGAGCAGGGGCCGGGTGCCTTCGATTCCGGCAAAGACCGCGGTGCCGGCGGCTGCGACGTCGCGGCCGGAGAGAAAAAGCGCAGAAGGATTGGCGACTTCGGCGAGGCCGCGGCCGGTCATTTCGAAGACACCGATCTCGTTGCTCGGGCCAAAGCGGTTTTTCACGGCGCGCAGAATGCGAAAATCCCGCCCGCCGTCGCCTTCGAAGGAAATGACGGCATCGACCATATGTTCGACGACCCGCGGCCCGGCAATCTGGCCGTCTTTGGTCACATGGCCGACGAGGATGACGCTGGCCCCGGTCATTTTCGCGAATCGAATCAGAACTTGGGCTGCGCCGCGCACTTGGGTCACGGTGCCCGGCGTCGATTCGGTGAGGTCGCTCCACATGGTTTGAATGGAGTCGATGACGAGAAGGGCAGGGCGCCGGCCTTCGCCGAGCGTCGCGATAATGTCCTCGACATTGGTTTCGGCGGCGAGTTCGACGCCGGCCTTGGCGAGGCCCAGGCGTTCGGCGCGCAGCCGCACCTGGTCGACGGCTTCCTCGCCGGAAATATAGACGACACGGTGGTTTTGCGCGGCGAGCGTCGCGCAGGCCTGAATGACCAGCGTCGACTTGCCGATCCCCGGCTCGCCGCCAAGAAGCAGAACCGAACCGGGGACGAAGCCGCCGCCCGTCACGCGGTCCAATTCGCCGATGCCGGTCTTGACGCGCGGCGCTTGCGGGCTCGGCTCTGCAAGATCGGAGAGGGTAAAGATCCGGCCCTTGCGGGCGGTGCGGGCGCTTTGCGCGCCGATGCCCGAGGCTGCGCCTTCCTCAAGGATCGAATTCCATGCCCCGCAGGACTCGCAGCGGCCCTGCCAGCGCGGGGTCACTGCGCCGCAGCTTTGGCAGATGAACGAGGTGCGGGGTTTTGCCATGGCGGAAGGGCGGCCGATCGAGAACAAGTGTGGAACGAATGTCTCTTTAGCCGATTCCTGGGCCGCTTGGCAAAACTTCCCTTCGGTACGGACCGGTGCGAGACCGAGGGCTTCTAAAAGCGGCGGCTAGAGCGGGATGAGGAAAAGTGGGACGCTGCGCGGCTTTTCCGGCGCAGGCAAGTTTACGCAGATTGCATGAACTTATCTGCCTATCCCGCTCTAAATCTTTGGAATCGATCACGTTCACGATTTTGGATTGATTCAATCCAAAATCATCTTGATCTATGGTTCAAGACACCGGCTCAACCAAGCGGACGTCCGACTTCATCAGAAAGCACCTCAATGAGTGACCGCTTCTTCGACTTGCGCGCCTCCCACAATCCGCATCGCTGGCACCTGCCGCTGACGGCGGATGTCTGCGTCGGACCGCCGGACGCCCTTTTCATGTACGGCGGCATTGGTCTCGCGGCCGCGATCGGCGCGCTCGAGCAGACCTGTGAACGACCGATCGTTTGGGCGACCGCGCAATACCTTTCGTTCGCGCGTCCGCCGTCAATCCTCGACCTCGACGTCCGGGTGTTTTACAAGGGGCACCACACGACGCAGGCTCGCGTCGCAGGTCATGTCGGCGACAAGGAAATCATCACGATCAACGCTGCGCTCGGCAGCCGCCCCCATAGCTTTTCGCACCAATGGGTGCGGATGCCGGACGTTGCGAAGCCGGACGCATGCGAGGTTGTTCAATTGTGGCCTGACATGGGCCACAACTTCAACCGCCGCATCGAATTGCGCATGCCGAAGGAGGCCCTGCACGCAACAACCGGGCGCCCGAGCGACGACGGCAAGTTGGTTGTCTGGGCCCGGACGGTTGAGGACTACGCGGTCGACGCCAGCATGCTTGCGGTCTTTGCCGATTATGTGCCCGCAGCGATTGGTCCCGCCCTCGGAAAAAGCAACGCCAGCAGCAGCAGTCTCGACAACACATTGCGTGTTCGCCGGATCGTGCCGACGCGCTGGGTCCTGTGCGATATCGCCATTACCGGGATGCACGACGGTTTCGCGCATGGCGACATGCGTCTCTTCGCGGAGAGCGGCGAGCTCATGGCGACGGCGAGCCAATCGGTGGTCGTGCGCTGAAGCGGCGAGGCACGACGTCAGGTCGCCTGCGCGGTTTTAAACTACAACCTCGCCGGCAGCATCTCGTTATCCGCGCGGTTGGAGAAACGCGTCACTTCCGCTTCGAAAGTGAGCGGCACCATGCCGGTCGGCCCATGCCTCTGCTTGCCGATGATCACCTCGGCGAGGCCGAGCACGCGTTCCATTTCAGTTTGCCAGGCGAGGTGTTCTTCGGTGCCTTCCCGCGGCTGCTTGTTCTTCAGATAATATTCTTCGCGGTAGACGAACATGACGACGTCGGCGTCCTGCTCGATCGAACCGGATTCGCGCAGATCCGAGAGCTGCGGGCGTTTATCGTCGCGGCTCTCGACCTGCCGCGACAGCTGCGAAAGGGCGACGATCGGTACGTTGAGTTCCTTCGCCAAGGCCTTCAGACCGGTGGTGATCTCGGTCACTTCCTGCACGCGGCTGTCGCTGCGCGTCTTCGACGCCGACAGGAGCTGCAGATAATCGACGACGAGCAGATCGAGGCCGCGCTGACGCTTCAGCCGCCGCGCCCGCGCGACCAACTGGGCAATCGAAATGCCGCCGGTCTGATCGATGTAGAAGGGGAGCGTCTGCATTTCGCGTGCGGCTTCGGCGAGGCGGTGGAACTCGTCTTCGGAAATATCGCCGCGCCGGATCTTGTAGGAGGGAATTCCCGCCTGCTCGGATATGACGCGGGTCGCCAATTGTTCGGACGACATTTCGAGCGAAAAGAAGCCGACGATCCCGCCGTTCACCGTTTCATGCGTCCCATCGGGCCGCGGCATGAATTCATAGGCCTTTGCAATATTGTAGGCGATATTGGTGGCGAGCGCCGTCTTGCCCATGCCGGGACGGCCGGCAATGATGACGAGATCGGAGGATTGCAGGCCGCCAAGCATGCGGTCGAGGTCGGTGAGGCCCGTGGCTATGCCGGAGAGCCGGCCGTCGCGTTCGAACGCCTTCGCGGCCATGTCTATGGCCGTCGTCAGGGCGTCGGAGAAGCGCTGAAAGCCGC
>JBKQHN010000212.1:0-44303 GCA_052148755.1 Beijerinckiaceae bacterium
CTTGCGACGCCCTATGGCGGGGCACCTTCTCCCACAGGGAGAAGGAGTCGCGCCCGACCTTTGGCGCACAAGATCGCGATGCACTAATCGGGGCCTGACCCTAGGGCCGGCCAAACGGCCGATGCGATATAGACGAGCCGGCGCCATCGCGGCCCGGCCGCTTTTGCCGAAGGGTTGGGCGGGTTCGGCGATCAGGCCGCGAAATCTGTGCAGCAAATGCTCCCCAAAGATTGATTCGATCGATAAGTGCGGGAGGAGTCTGGGGTTGGGTTTTCGGGGTCGAGCCGTTGCGGGCGTTCGCGCGTCTGTTGGGCGCTCGCCTCCAACGTCCCTTAGACGACTTGCGCCCCGCGGGCTTCGTCTATGCGCCGCAGCAGCGCCTCGTGATTGGAGATAAGAACGTGGGCGCACAGATCGCACACGAAGGCCATCTCGGCGAACTTGTTGCGTTCCTCGGCCGAACTCACTTGGAGGATCACGTTCTCCTGTACGAGGAAGTGAGAGGCGGCATCGCGGTAGCGCTTCTCCAGCAAATTGTCATAGAACGCCTTGATTGGCTTGCCGACGAGATAGCGCAGGTCGTTGGAGATGTCCGGATGATCTGGGACCCTCTCCTTCGGGATCGAGAACGGGATACCAAGAGTCTTTGCCTGCTCGCGTCCCTTCTTGCGCAGAACGCCGAGAATGCCTTCCATGACCTTGAACAGGCAAAGGAGCCGATAGTAGGCGCTGCTTGAATTCTTAAACTCGCGATAAAGGGCGTAGATTGGCGAGAGATCGAGGAACAGATGTTGTGCGCCGGGGTTGAGGACCACCTCTTGCTCAGGGCCGACGATGTCGATTGTGGTGACTTGATTCTTGTCGTCGTAGATTTTCATCAGACCGGTTAGGATTGGTGCCTTCGCTTGATATGAGAGGTGGTCGAGGAAGGCTGCAGTCGCGTCGTACACCTTGTTCCGCGCCTCCGCGGGCAGGCGTGCCTCAACCCTCATCTGGATCAGCGCCATCTCGTTCCGGCTGTTAGGTTCGGCATAAAAAGTCCCGAAAGATGTGTCGACCCTCATCTTCGCCCCGTCGGCCGCGAATTTGATAAAGGAGGCGCCATCTTCCTTCGTGAAAGCGCCATTGAAGGCATTTGGCAACGTCAGTTCCTTCGTTAGCAGCAACTCGACGTCGAACAAACGCAACGATTTATCCTGAAGCCGCACGTTATCGTCACGCGACTCGTTTTCCATAATCGCGACAATGGAAATCGCCTTTGGCGCACCAGGTGCGCCTAACTTTCCTGGCGGAATCTCCGCTCGGTTCGTCATTGACTTGATAATTAGTTGATGCTCGGGCTTTGGCATGTCTTAGGTCCAGGGCGCCGAAAATGCGCGCGCAACCACATTTTTGCAAGGCGCGCACATTAGGGCCGCTGCCTGAAGGGCCACTCTCCACCCCATCGCAGCAATTCAAACCATTACCCTCCCCCAAACGCGGCAGGTCCCTCGCCGCGAAGTCTCCTTGATTCGTTCATTCCCCGGACATGCTCATTGCGCGACACTGGAACCTAGCAAGAGATTGCCCATGACCTCCTTATCCGATCCATAAGCCGGGTTCCTTGCCCTGACACGCTTCGGCTTTGGGCCGCATGGCGATGGCGATATTGCGATCGCAGCAGCAGATCCGCGCGGCTTTTTGAAAGCCGAGCTTATGCAGCCGGGCATCGCTTTGCTGTCCGGCGCCGGCATGCCGGCGACCCGCGCGGCTTTGCAAGTCTTGTTTGCCGACCAGGCCAAAAAGAGGGCTGAAAAAGAGCGGCTCGAAAAAGAAATGGCCGCCAAAGCGGCCACAGCTGCGACTATGCCGCCACCTCTCCAAACCAGCCAGATGGCGATGGCGCGCGCCGACGGCGTCGCTGACGCCAATATGATGCAGCCTGCACCGCCAAAGCCCGCAGCGCCGCCGTCCCCCGAACAAGTGATCTTTCGCGCCGAGGCCCTGGCGCGTCTGCGGCGTACGATCGAAGCGCGCAGCGGCATTGTCGAGCGCCTTGTCGCCTTCTGGTCCAATCATTTCTGCATTTCCGCCAACAAGAGCGGGTTCGGGCGCGTCACCGCCGGCGCCTTCGAGCGCGAAGCCATCCGGCCCTTCGTCCTCGGCCGCTTCGTCGACATGCTGAAAGCCGTCGAAAGCCATCCTGCGATGCTGCATTTTCTCGACAATGCGCAATCGATCGGGCCGAATTCCAGAGCCGGACAGCATGGCAAGCGTGGTCTCAATGAGAATCTCGCGCGCGAGATCATGGAACTGCATACGCTCGGCGTGCATGGCGGCTATAGCCAGGCCGATGTGACGAGCCTCGCCCATATCCTGACCGGCTGGACATCGGTCGGCGCCGATGGCCGCGACGGCGAGCCGGGCGCCTTCATCTTCAACGCCAATGCGCATGAACCCGGCGCCCATTCGCTGCTCGGCAAGCTTTATCCCGAAGGCGGCTTCGAACAAGGTGAAACGGCACTCGAAGACCTGGCGCGGCAGCCCGCGACAGCGAGTTTCGTCGTCGGTAAATTCGTCCGCCATTTCGTCGCCGACGAACCGCAAGCCGGGCTTGTCGGCGACCTCGTCAAAATATTCCGCACGACCGATGGGGATCTGAAGGCGCTGACCGTCGCCTTGATCGAATCGGATGCCGCCTGGAGCGCGCCGACAACCAAGATGCGGTCGCCTTATGAATTTCTCGTCGCGATCAACCGGGCGCTTGGGCACGTGCCGGACGATCCCGGACAGATCCTCGGTCCACTTAATAATATGGGGGTGCCTTTGTGGGCGCCGCCGGGGCCGAACGGCTACCCCGACACGGTCGCCGCTTGGGCCGCGCCGGAGGGCATGAAGCTGCGCCTCGACTTCGCCGCAGATCTCGCGAGCAAACTCAAGGATCCGCCCAATCCTTCCGACCTGCTCGATGCGCTTTGCGGGCCGGCCGCATCGGCCGAGACGCGGCAAGCCGTGGCGCGGGCGGAGAGCAAGCCGCAAGGCCTCGCACTCTTGTTCATGAGCCCCGAATTTCAGAGGAGATGAGCGCCATGCCGCGTCAAGAATACCTCGCCTGCTCCCGCCGCACTCTGCTTGGCGCCGGCGGCGCGGTCTTCGCCAGCGCCTTCCTGCCGCGCCTCGCCTCGGCCGCAGGCGCGCGCGATCCTCGCCTGGTCGTCATCATCCTGCGCGGCGCGCTCGACGGCCTGTCCGCCGTCGCGCCCATCGGCGATCCCGATTATGCCGGCTTGCATGGAGCCATTGCGCTCAGCCTTTCCGGCGAGCATCCGGCGCTGCCGCTCGATTCCTTCTTTGCGCTCAATCCGGCCATGCCGGTGTTTGCGCGGTTGTTCAAAGCCAGACAGGCTGCCGTCGTGCACGCAGCGGCAACGGGCTATCGCGAACGCTCGCATTTCGACGGCCAGGACGTGCTGGAAAGCGGCATGCCCGGACCCGGATTCGTCCAGTCCGGCTGGCTCTACCGGGCCGTCGATCTCTTGCCGAGGGGCGAAAAAGTGTGTGGCAAGGGCGCTTTGGCCGTCGGCCCGGCGACGCCGCTCGTGTTGCGTGGCAATGCGCCCGTGTTCGGCTGGGCGCCGCAAACCCTGCCCTATGCAAGCGAGGATCTCGCCAAGCGCGTGCTCGATCTTTATGAGCATCGCGACCCGCACCTTGGCCGCATCCTTGCCCAAGGTCTTGATCTCGACCGGATCGCAACGCGCGAGATGGGCGCCGACATGAAGCGGCGGGGAGGCGGACCCGACGTCGTGATGCGCCAGACGGCACAGGGGGCAGCGCGCCTCATTGCCGCCGACGACGGTCCGCGTATTGCCGCCTTGTCTTTCGACGGCTGGGATACGCATGCCAACGAGGGCGGCGCGACGGGCCGGCTCGCCCAATTGCTCGGCGGGCTCGACGGTGCCTTCGAAGAGCTGGAAAAAGGCCTCGGCGCAAAGTGGAACGCTACCGCGGTCGTCGCCGTGACTGAATTCGGCCGCACCGCCAAGATCAACGGTACGACCGGCACCGACCATGGTACGGCAAGCGTCGCGTTTCTCGCCGGCGGAGCCATCGCCGGCGGGCGGGTCATCGCCGATTGGCCCGGCCTGAAGCCGGCTCAGCTCTACCAGAATCGCGATCTTCTGCCGACCATGGATTTGCGCGGCGTGCTGAAAGGCCTGCTTGCCGATCAGCTCGGCCTCTCGCGCGTCGCACTCGGCGAACAGGTCTTCCCGCATTCCGGCGATCTCAAGCCGATGCAAGGATTGATTGTCTAGTGGCTCAAGTCATTGGAATTGAGCATAAAGACACCTGAGTTTTGTGCGCACCGGACCGCGGACCTCCGGTCGGCAGAGCCGGCGCTGCCAGCTTTGCGAAAAAAAAAGGCCGCGCCCTTGCGGAGCGCGGCCTGCTGCACGGTTTCCTCGGGGGGCAAATGGGAAACCGTGAGACTCTTGATACGCCAGCGTACCGATTCTATCGGCCGCATCCGTCACAGCCGGACATTCGTCAAACTTCCAGCGAAATGGACCTGATGCGCTGTCGCCGGCGAAGGCTTGACCGGCTCGCTCATCGGCCTATCGAAACGAACGAGAAGCCCGAGCGCGAAGGCCGCGAAGGTCAAAACCAGAATAAGCACCACAGACACCTGAAATTGGCGGCGAGCTGCTTGTGAATCGTAGGACCGAACAAACCCGGCGTCCGGCGAATGGTCGAAATGGTCCGCGACCGACATCGGAAACTCCCTCGCTATACCCAACTCGAGACAAAACGACGATATGAGGCTCGCCCTCGCTTGCCTGTGCGTTTCGGCACACAGCCGTCATTGCGGCTTCTCGGGGTGATAAATGCCTCACTCACTCCTTCGTTCGAGTAAAAATCCTCGCTGTGTTTTTAACGTCACACCATGTGGGAAAGTTTCACGGGATTCGTTTTTTTTATTGACTGCGCCGATAATGCTACGCGAATCGCCCTCTTCCTCACGCAATCGTGTTTTATCGGCGCATTCTGCCCGTGTCGGCTGAGCGTTCCGCGGATCTGGGCGAGTTTTCAGGCTGCAAAGCCAGGAACCGGGCGTTAAGCACGCCAAGAAGATGCCCTGACTCGCTTCATCGTGGTGAACGTAAGCTTGCCGCGAGAGGCATAGGCTCGAGCTTCGTGGTTTCGCGCAAGGCACGATGGATGAGGCCGGCGAAGAACATGAGCATCACAACGACGCCCAACGGAAGACATATTGAACCGGCGAGCAGGCGGGCAAAGAGTGGCGCGACCCAGACGAGGGCCAGACCTGACTTTTCAAACGGGCCGAAGCCTTTTTCCACGCCAAAGGAGATCGCAAAGGCAAGCGCCGGGGCGAGAACCACCATATCGTAGTCGAGTCCATAAGGGGTCGCGAGCAGGCACGCGACGAGCAGCGCTGCCGCCTTTAGGCGGCTGTCGGCGCGGCTGCGCCAAAGCCAGACGAGCGCGGCAATCGTTGCGGCGGTCGCCGCCGCCTGGACCGCATAGGCGAGCGGCACCGGGCCGCCGAGCAGCCGCACGGCGGCAAACAGGCTCTGCACCTTGTCGTAGCCGAGAGCGCCTTGCTCAAGGATAATTGTACGGGTGAAGCTTGTGCCGGCGAAAAATCCTTGCCAGGTGGCGGTTCCGAAGGCGGCGATCGTGGCGCATGTCATCGTGGCAACGCCGAGCACGGCTGCGGCAATGGCCCGCCAATGGCTCGCAGCGAGGAGCGCCGCCGGAACGACGAGACCAAGATGCGGTTTATAGGCGAGGAGCGCGAACAGCATTCCGGCGACAAGCGGCCGGCGCTCGAGCAGCAGCAGGCCGCCGCTGAGCAGTGCCGCCGTAAGAAACCCGTTGTGCCCGTGTGCCAGATTGATGAATACGGCGGGAAAGCCGAGTGCGGCGACGAGCGTAGGACCAATCGGAAGCCGCAGCGGCCGCAAGGCGCCGAAGACGCAAACGACATACACGGCGAGCGTCGCAAATTGCCAAAGCGCCAGAGCCGCAAGATAAGGCATCAGCCCGAAAAGCGCTGCAAGCGCTAGGAAATAGGGCGGATAGGGCCAGACGTAGACAGCATCGAGGGCGCCGAAATGGCTCCGCTGTTCGGCGAAATGCGCCGCCATGTCATAGGGCTGCTCCGGATGACCCTGGTCGACTTCGATACCGGCGATCCAGATTTCGCTGAAGTCCGTACCGAGCGGCCGCCCGAAAGCATCGAGATCGCCTTTCGCGGTGATCAGGAGCAGTACGGCTGCGGCGAGCAGGAAAGCCAGCAGGAGCGCCGGATAGCGGCGCAGACGTTCGGGCGTGAGCCACACGCCGGTCTCGAGCTGATCGCGCATCAAACCCGTATTCCCTCCTCGACTGGACGAGTTTTGATCGCGGCAGCTTAATTTCAGGTATGTTGCCTACCCGAAGCATTTTCTTGTTGCCCGGCCGGCGCCCCGAACCTATGGTCCGCGCCGCCCCCAGCAAGTGTGTTCGGCGTGAGTGGAACCGGCGCTTAGCGCGTGGTCCGATCGGATGGACTGATCCGGTCAATGGAAGGACGTGCCAAGTCAATCAGCTTCAACAAGCTAGAGCAGGTCTGTGACGAGATGTCCGATAGGTCGGAAGTCCAATTATTGGGAAAATGGGGCCGCCTTTCGGGACATGCTGTTGCGGTGAACTGAACCTTTCCAGTCCGACCGCCTGATCTTTGCTTCGCCCGAACTTCTCTGCTACGGCCATCCTCTTCGGATCGGAGATCATTTCATGCCTTTCATCGCCGACGCCCTGCTGCGCGTAAAGCCATCCGCCACTATTGCGATGACGCAGAAGGCGCGCGATCTGAAAAACGCCGGGCGAGACATCATTTCTCTGTCAATCGGCGAACCCGATTTCGACACGCCCGACAACATCAAGAAGGCGGCGATCGCGGCGATTGAACGCGGCGAGACGAAATATACGCCGGTCTGCGGCATTCAACCCTTGCGCGAGGCGATCGTACAAAAGTTCAAGCGCGAGAACGGTCTCGATTACAAGCCATCGCAGACGATCGTCGGGACCGGCGGCAAGCATATTTTGTTCAACGCCCTCCTCGCCACCGTCAATCCCGGCGATGAGGTCATCATCCCGGCGCCTTATTGGGTGAGTTATCCCGAAATGGTGGCAATCGCCGGCGGCACGTCGGTGGCGGTGCCGACCAAGATGACACACGGATTCAAGCTGCAGGCAGCAGACCTCGACCGCGCCATCACGGCCAAGACAAAATGGCTCATTTTGAATTCGCCGTCGAACCCGTCCGGCGCAGCCTATTCGCGCGACGAGATGAAGGCGCTGACGGACGTTCTGGTGCGCCATCCGCACGTCTGGGTCTTGACCGACGATATCTACGAACACCTCACTTACGGCGGTTTCACCTTCGTCACTCCGGCGCAAGTCGAGCCCAACTTGATCGATCGGACGCTGACGATGAACGGCGTCTCGAAATCCTACGCTATGACCGGCTGGCGCATCGGCTACGCAGCCGGCCCCGACCAACTCATCAAGGCGATGGATATGCTGCAGGGCCAGCAAACATCAGGCGCTTGTTCGATAGCCCAATGGGCGTCCGTCGAGGCCCTGACCGGCCCGCAGGACTTCATCGAGGCGAGGCGCAAAGTGTTCGAGGACCGCCGCGACCTCGTCGTGGCGATGCTCAGCCAGGCGAAATATCTCAAATGTCCGTCGCCGGAAGGCGCTTTCTACGTCTATCCTTCCTGCGCCGAGGCGCTCGGCAAGAAGACGCAAGATGGCAAGGTCATCGAGAGCGACGAGGATTTCGTGTCAGCCCTGCTCGAGACGGAAGGCGTAGCGGTCGTACAAGGTTCGGCCTTCGGATCGGCACCGAATTTCCGCGTCTCCTACGCTGCCTCGACGACCGTTCTCGAAGACGCCTGCGCCAAGATCCAGCGCTTCTGCGCTTCGCTCGTCTAAAAAATACTGGCTCGCGATCGACAAAAAGAGCCCGGTTCCAATCAATGGAACCGGGCTCTTGCTTCCCCTTCAGTTCGCCTTTTGCAAACCGAGCCGTAGCCCCCCGGCCGGCCATATGGGTCGTCAGCACGGCGTTTATAGCAAAATGCCGCTCAATGGTCTGTTGTTCTCGAGCAACAGCGTGGCACCAAAAAATCTATATTCCGGACATTTGCTCATGCTTGCGGCGAAAAGATACGCGCTGTTTAAGCAAAACCCCAGTTCTCATGAAAACTTAACAATGAACCGCTATCTCGCAGATGCGAAAATGATTCGTAACGCCCGGTTCGGTTCGAGATGTCCTTTCCCAAACTCATCCCGCGGCTGCGGCTGACTTACAGGTTTGCCGCGATTATCGCGACCTTTGCGATTCTAACGGCGGTCAGCGCAAGCATCCTATGGAAGCAAGTCAACGAATTGCGCGCTGTGCAAACGGATATCATTCACCGGCAATATCCGGCTCGTCTCGCAATCGTCGAAGCCAAAGCCTCGGAAGCTGTGTTCACCACATTGGCACAGCAGCTGCTGCATGCCGACCCGGACCAGGCCCGGGAACTAGCCCGCGCCCTCCGCGAAGAGGCCAAGCGATTCCGCAATTGGATCGCGACGACACGTGATCTTCTGCCTGAGGCACGAAGCGACACGAGCGGCATTTCCAGCCGTTTCGACAAGATGCTCGGCTTCCTCGACAGCTTCGCGCGATTTGAACCCATTAAAGAGACGCGTGAGTTCCAGCTCGAATTTCGGTTCGGCCCTCTGCGCGACGACCTCGAAGCCGCTCTCAATCATCTCTCGAACGAGATCGGCGGCAGTGCCCAGGACAGCGTCGAACATCTCGATGCCGATCTTGTTCGAGAATTCCGCGTTTCGAGTTCATTCTTCACTGCAGGGTATGTCATCTTTTTTGCCGGCGCCCTCATTTGGGCATCCTTGGCCATCGCGCGGCCGATACTCCAGCTCGCCGAGGCCATGCGGGCCATCACGGCCGGCCGGTTCGACGTCGAGATCGGCAATACCGGCCGCACCGACGAGGTCGGCGAAATAGCCAGAGCGGTCGAGGTGTTTCGCGACACGGGGCTCGCGGTCAAAAGACTGGAAGAAGAATCCAGCGCTGCCGAGGCGCGCGCTCAAGAGGCGCTCGTCGCCGAACGCCAGCGCGTCGTCGAAGTGTTCCGAGAAGATGTCATGCAAGTCATCGCTGCCCTATCCGCGGCGAGTTCGGAACTGCAGCGCAACGCCGCCTCCATGCGCGATATGGCCAAAGAGACGGATACGCGGACCAAGTCTGTCGCGGCGTCCTCGCAGGATGCGGTTCAAACCGTCGAGGCGCTTTCTGCTGTGGCGAACGAACTTGCCGCGCTGCTCGACCGGATGAACGGGGATTTTTATGTGGCTGCGCAAATCGCCTCACGTGCGGCTGAGGATGGGGATATCACGTCCGCCCGCGCCGCCGATCTTACCGAAGCAGTCGAAACGATCGGCCAGATCGCGGACTTCATCGGCGGTGTCGCCTACCAGACCAACCTTCTCTCCTTGAATGCGACGATCGAGGCTGCTCGCTGCGGCGAAGCCGGACGCGGCTTCGCGGTTGTTGCGGCCGAGGTCAAGAGCCTGGCGCAGGAAACGTCGCGCGCCGCGGCTGACATCGCGACGCGAATCGGCACCGTGAAAGCGGCGACGGAACAGGTCGTTTCCGCGATTGGCGTAACAGTGCAGCGCATTGGTCGCATCGGCGCCATTACCGACACGATCGGGTCCGCCGTCGAAAAAAGGGAAACGGCAACACGAAAAATCACGCAATGCGTTTCCGCAGCCGGCGATGAGGCGCAAAGCCTGGCTACGACCCTCAACGCAGTCGCGCTGTCGACCAGCGAAAGCCAGAGGATCGCTGCGGAAATGCTCGTTGCGACGGATTCTCTGTCGCAGCAGGCGGAACGGCTGCTGATGCGTTCGCGCGAATTCTGCACGCAGATTCGAGCCGAAAAGGCCGCCTGAGAACTGCCGCTGCGGCCTATCGACCATGGCCGGGAAATAACGTGCTATTATTTCTCTAAGGCATATCTGGCGGAAATCTGCCGGCACTCCTGTGCAGCAGCAATTTGCGAGCTGACGTCGTAGATCACGATAATTTTGGATTGAATCAATCCAAAATTATCGTGATCGATTCTCACAATTTAGAGTGGGATGCGCGGATCAGTTTACATAATCTGCGTAAACTTATTCGCGCCGGAAAAACCGCGCAGCGTCACACTTTTCCTCATTCCGCCTAGATAGTTCTTCCATTGCCGCGAGCTTCGCTCTAGTTTCGTCACTGCGCGGAATGGATCGCGTGCATATAAAAGGGAGATGAAGATGCGAGTGACCTTATTGGCCGTTGCGACTGCGATGGCCATCGGATTTGCGGGAATGTCAGGAGCATCGGCAGCACCGGCGAGTGCTTCCATGATTGGCCAGCACGCCAGCGTGACGTCGCCTATTACTAAAGCGTATTGCCGGGTCCATCGGTGGTGCGAGCATGGAAACTGCTGGGTTCATCGTCACTGCTGGTAGAGTTGTTAGCAGGCATCGCCCAGATAGCCGAGTGGTCCAGCCCGACTTTTCCGTAGGTTGGCGTTCTTGGCAAGCCTGAAGCGTCGCTGCGCCTCATGGATGCGTTTCGGGGGGCGGGCCCCCCGAGCGCCTAGAACAGATGAATTTTCTGACATCTGGGGCATGACGCCTCAGTGCGGCGCCCCGCAGCTTCAACCTATTCGGTGGTACGGGACATGTTCAGGGACTTACCCGGCGGTGGCGGCCGCAGACCCTCACGCAATGTGCTCGGCCTGCCGCTCGAACCATGTTCGCATGATCCGGTCACGGGCTTCTTTCGCAACGGCTGCTGCGATACGGGACGCGAAGACGTCGGCAGCCACACCGTGTGTATCGTCGCGACGGCTGAATTCCTCGCGTTTGCCAAAGCGCGCGGCAACGATTTGTCGACGCCGGCGCCGCAATATGGCTTTCCAGGGCTGACGCCGGGGGATCGCTGGTGCTTGTGTGCGCCGCGCTGGCAGGAAGCCTTCGAAGCCGGCATGATGCCGCGCGTCGTGCTGCGCGCCACGCACGAGGGCGCACTCGATCATTGCAAATTGGACGATCTCAAGCGCTACGCCATCGATCTGTCGTAGCGGCAGCTTGGCTAGTTCGAGGCAAAGTCGTCGGGTTTGCCGAATTCCCGAACAGGTTGCCGACGTTTCCCGCAATACGCGAAAAAGCCCGATTTTGCGGCCCATTGCGGTGGGGTTCACACAATTGCAATTTTCGTCTAGAGCATGGCCCGGAATAGTGGCTGCACTTTTTCGCTATTTGGACATCCTATATATCGGATGTCTTTTTCCGATCAGATCGGATCTTCTGATCTGAATTGGATAAAAATCAATAAATTAGAGCATGTCCTCGCTTGGGCGTCGGAGGTCTTCGATGGCTTGAAGAGCGAAAAGTCCCAAGAACTTTTCCGGTACTTGTTCTGCGGGCCGGGCGGCCCTTTTTGTCCCAAGCTGTCTCTTTTTGATTAACTCCGCACCGAAACGGAGCTGGACCGAACGCATGCCCAAGCGGACAGATATCAAGACGATCCTCATCATCGGCGCCGGCCCGATCATCATCGGCCAGGCCTGCGAGTTCGACTATTCCGGAACCCAGGCTTGCAAAGCGTTGCGCGCCGAGGGCTACCGCATCGTGCTGGTCAATTCCAATCCGGCGACGATCATGACGGACCCCGACATGGCGGATCGCACTTATGTCGAGCCGATCACTCCGGAGGTGCTGACCAAGATCATCGCCAAGGAGCGCTATGCCGTCCCCGGCGGCTTCGCGCTGCTGCCGACGATGGGCGGGCAGACGGCACTCAATTGCGCCCTTTCCCTGAAGAAAATGGGGACACTCGAAAAATACGACATTGAAATGATCGGTGCGACGGCGCAGGCGATCGACAAGGCCGAGGATCGCTCACTGTTCAGCGCGGCGATGGCGCGGATCGGCCTCGAAACTCCGCGCTCGCACCAGGTGAAGACCCTGCCGCAGGCGCTGAGCGTTCTCGACGACATCGGTCTTCCCGCCATCATCCGACCGTCCTTCACAATGGGCGGAACCGGCGGCGGCATTGCCTACAACAAAGAGGAATTCATCGAGATCATCGAGCGAGGCATAGACGCCTCGCCGACCAATGAAGTTCTGGTCGAGGAAAGCGTCCTCGGCTGGAAGGAATATGAAATGGAGGTGATCCGCGACAAGGCAGACAATTGCATCGTCATTTGCTCGATCGAGAACATCGATCCGATGGGCGTGCACACCGGCGATTCGATCACCGTCGCGCCGGCTCTGACGCTGACCGACAAAGAATATCAGGTGATGCGAGATGCGTCTTTGGCGGTCCTGCGCGAGATCGGCGTCGAGACCGGCGGCTCCAATGTGCAATTCGCGGTCAACCCCGAAGACGGCCGCATGGTCGTCATCGAGATGAACCCGCGCGTATCGCGTTCCTCTGCGCTCGCCTCCAAGGCGACGGGTTTTCCGATCGCCAAAGTTGCCGCTAAACTCGCCGTCGGTTATACGCTCGACGAGATCGCCAACGATATTACCGGCGGCGCCACGCCGGCCTCCTTCGAGCCGGCGATCGACTATGTGGTGACGAAGATCCCGCGTTTTGCTTTCGAGAAATTTCCCGGCGCCGAGCCGATCCTCACCACCGCGATGAAATCCGTCGGCGAGGTCATGGCGATCGGACGCACATTCGCCGAGAGCCTGCAGAAGGGCCTGCGCTCGCTTGAAACCGGCCTCAACGGATTAGACGAAATCGAGATCGATGGCCTTGGCCTCGGCGATGACAAAAATGCCTTGCGCGCCGCCTTGGGCAAGCCGACGCCGGATCGGCTCCTCGTCGTCGCCCAGGCGCTCCGACACGGGCTCACAGCCGAGGAGATCCACGCCGCCTGCCGGTTCGACCCTTGGTTCATCTCCCGAATCCAGGAGATCGTCGAGATCGAAGAGAAAGTCCGCGCCTGCGGCCTGCCGCAGGATGCAGCAAATTTGCGCATGCTGAAGGCTATGGGTTTCTCCGATATGCGGCTTGCGGCCCTCGTGGGACTCACTGAAACTGAGGTCACGCAGCTTCGCCACAGGCTTGGCGTGCGCCCGGTGTTCAAACGCATCGATACGTGTGCGGCCGAATTCGCTTCGCCAACGGCATACATGTATTCCACTTACGAGGCGCCTTTCGCCGGCGCGCCTGTCTGCGAGGCGCGCCCTACGTCGCGCGACAAGGTCGTTATCTTGGGCGGCGGGCCGAACCGGATCGGCCAGGGCATAGAATTCGACTATTGCTGCTGTCATGCCTGTTTCGCTTTGCGCGAAGTCGGCTACGAAACCATCATGATCAACTGCAATCCGGAAACCGTCTCGACTGACTATGATACGTCTGACCGGCTTTATTTCGAGCCTTTGACGGCCGAAGACGTGCTCGAGATCCTCGCCACGGAAAAGCAAGCCGGCAGCTTGAAGGGCGCAATCGTCCAATTCGGCGGCCAGACGCCGCTGAAGCTCGCCCATGTCCTCGAACAAGCTGAGATCCGCATCCTCGGCACATCGGTCGATTCGATTGATCTGGCCGAAGACCGAGACCGGTTCAAGCGACTGCTCGACAAGCTCGGTCTGAAACAGCCGAAGAACGGCATCGCCTATTCGGTCGAGCAATCGCGGCTCATCGCCGTCGAACTCGGACTGCCGCTCGTCGTCCGGCCCTCCTATGTACTCGGCGGCCGCGCCATGGCGATCATCCACGACAACAGCGCGTTCGACGACTACTTGCTCGGCACACTGCCGGGCCTCGTTCCGAGCGACGTGAAGGCGCGTTATCCAAACGACAAGACCGGCCAGATCAATACGGTCCTGGGCAAGAACCCCCTGCTCTTTGACCGCTATCTTTCAGACGCCGTCGAAGTCGACGTCGATGCTCTGTGTGACGGCAAAGACGTGTTCATCTGCGGCATCATGGAACATATCGAGGAGGCCGGAATTCATTCGGGCGACAGCGCTTGTTCGCTACCGCCGCGCTCGCTTTCCCCGGACATCATCGCGCGGCTCGAGGACCAGACGCGTAAGCTTGCGCTCGCCCTCGAAGTGGGCGGGCTGATGAATGTGCAATTCGCCTTGAAGGGCGACGCGATCTACGTGCTCGAAGTCAATCCGCGCGCCTCTCGGACGGTTCCCTTCGTCGCCAAGGTCGTCGGCACGCCGCTCGCCAAGATCGCGGCGCGGATCATGGCCGGCGAATCGCTGGCGAGTTTCGCCCTGAAGCCGATGCGGCTCGACCATGTCGGCGTCAAGGAATCGGTGTTTCCCTTCGCCCGGTTTCCGGGTGTGGACACGGTCCTCGGCCCCGAAATGCGCTCGACCGGCGAAGTCATCGGCCTCGATCGCTCGTTCGAAATCGCCTTCGCCAAGAGCCAACTCGGCGGCGGCACTAAAGTGCCGAGGAGCGGCACGGTCTTCGTATCGGTCCGCGACGTCGACAAGCCGCGCGTTCTCCAGACGATGAAACTACTGTTGAGCTTAGGGTTCAAGATAAGGGCGACGGGCGGCACCTCGCGTTTCCTCGAAAACGAGGGAATCCCGGCGCAAAAGGTCAACAAAGTCTCGGAAGGGCGCCCGCATGTGGTCGACGCCATCAAAAATGGTGGAATTCAGCTCGTTTTCAACACCACCGAGGGGGCTCAGGCGCTCGCAGATTCGCGTTCACTGCGCCGCGCTGCCCTCTTGCATAAGGTCCCTTACTACACCACTCTAGCGGGGGCCGTCGCCGCGTCGCAGGGCATCCGAGCCTATGTGGCAGGCGATCTGGAAGTGCGTGCCCTGCAGGATTATTTTGCCTGATTCGAGGCAATGGCTTGCCGGGGCGGCGTATCTTTCGCCGCGGACAGGTCGCGCCGGCTTTTCTCGCCGGCGGTCTGCAGCGGTCGTCGCTACATCCCCGGTGGCTGACGAAAAAGCGCTTTCAGACGAGTGGATACCGACGAGTTGCAAGGACATCCACTTATTTGCAGGTGATTTTGAAGGTGATTCGAAGGCGAGGGGCTGACGCAGCTGGTTGCCTCTTTGCCTGACGACACTCCATCGGCTGGGTAGAATTACCGCCCGAAAGACGTGAAAGAGATTGGATAATGGACAAGGTTCCCATGACGGTGAGCGGCTATGCTTCCCTCGAAGAGGAGTTGAAGCGGCGCCAGCAGATCGAGCGGCAGCGTATCATTCAGGCGATCGCCGAGGCCCGTTCGCATGGAGATCTCTCGGAGAATGCCGAATACCATGCCGCCAAAGAGGCTCAGTCCTTGAACGAAGGACGGATTGCCGAACTCGAGGACAAATTGTCCCGAGCCGAGGTGATCGACGTTTCCAAACTCTCCGGCTCGACGGTCATGTTCGGCGCGACCGTCACCCTCGTCGATGAAGATACGGACGAAGAAAAAGTCTACAAGATCGTTGGGGAATCCGAGGCCGACGTGAAGGCCGGCCGTGTTTCGATCACCTCGCCGACGGCTCGCGCATTGATCGGCAAGAAGGTCGGCGATACCGTCGAAGTGAATACGCCCGGCGGCGGCAAAAGCTACGAGATCCTGAAGATTGCCTTTCATTGACGGAATTTGAGCCGCGCCGGAGTCCGCAGCGCTGCCCCGGCGCGGCGCGTTAACCTGGCTTTCTCAAACTGGACACGATCCGCGCCGGCCGCGTCGAGTGTGAGAAATCCGGGTTACCTCCAAGAACGCCGGAGTTGCTTTTCGTAGCAAAGCGCCGTCGCACCACTTTCATAATAATTTTCGATTCGGTCGTAGCGGCGATAGCCATTTTTTTCGTAAAGGGCGACGGCGCGACGGTTGCGGATGGCCACCTCGAGGTGCAGCACTGCGGCGCCGCGGGCGCGAGCGGCTTTCTCGCTCGCTATGAGGAGAACCACGCCCAGTTCGAGGCCGCGCGAGGGCCGACCGACTGCGATGGAATAGAGCCGTGCGATGCGCGAGCGTTTGCGGAAGGCGACGAGACTATAGCCTGCCAATGCGCCGCGACGTTCGCAGACGATCAGCGCGGCACTGGGGGCGGAAATATAATAACGCAGGCTGCGTCGTGACAGCCGGTCGCTCGCAAAAGCGTCGTTTTCAAGCGCCAAGAGCGCCGGCAAATCGGCGAGTTCGGCCGGCCTTATCGGCATGCGGTCAATCCGCCCGCCAGGGAAAGGTCCAGGTCTCCGTCAGCGCCCGCGTGCCGGTCCGTAAAAAAGCGCGCAGATCCGTCGACTGGCCGGCCTCGAGCTGAACGTCGATTGCCGCGCGAAAACCATTCGTGTGGCTATTCGGGACCACGAAAGACCCTGTGATCTTGCCTTGAGTCGTGGTCGGCACGACTTCGACCAATTGTGGGGCCGGCAGGTAATAGGCGAGGTCGCCGCCGCTGAAATCGACGATGAACCGGCGTGATCCGGGCGCCACTGGTTCGGCCGAGCCGAGCGCGCGCGGCGCCGTTTGAAATGTATTGACGACACGGCCATTAGGCGAAAGCCGCGCCAGCGAAAAGCTCGAGGTTATGCGGTAACCAAAGTTGAACGGCCGGCCGGGCTCGGGCGGGTCTTTCGGGACGAAAGAAACGACGATGTTGTCGTTGGCTTCGTCTGACGTCGGCAGCTCGACGAGTTCGACGCGCCCTTCCCCCCAAGGATCGCGCGGCTCGATCCAGTAGCTCGGCCGCAGCTCATAGGCGAGATCGAGATCCTGGTAGTCGTCAAAATTGCGGTCACGTTGCAAGAGGCCAAAACCGCGTACGTCACGATCGAGAAAGGCCGAGACCTCGGCATGCGACGGATTGCGCAAAGGCCGCCAGATCCACTCACCTGTCCCCGAATGAATGAGGAGCCCGTCCGAGTCATGCAGTTCGCGGCGGAAATCCTCATTGAAGCGATGATCGTTCTCGCCGATGAAAAACATCGAACTCAGCGGCGCGATGCCGAATTTTATTCCTGCCTTACGAGGAAACAGTGTTGCCGAGACTTCGAGTACGGAATCGACGCCCGGATAGAGATCGAAACGATAGGCGCCGGTTGCCGCAGCGCCGTCGAGAAGGGCATAGATCGTCGCATGGTCGGCGTCGGGACCGGGCGTATCGATCCAGAATTCCCGAAACACCGGGAATTCTTCCGCGTCCGTGCCGGCGCCGACAGCGAGCCCGCGCGCCGAAATCCCATAGCGTTGGTTTCGCCCGAGGAGACGGAAATAGCTGGCGCCAAGAAAGGCGATCACTTCATCGAAAACCCGCGGCGCGTTCAGCGGAAAATGCAGGCGAAATCCCGCGAAGCCGAGATTGACGGGCAGTGGCTGGTCGAGCTTGGTGTGGCCATAATCGAAAAGACCGGCGGAATAGGGAATAGGTGTCGTAATTCCGTCGCGGATCGTGTTGATCGTCACCGGCCAACGATAGAGATGGCCAAGATGGAACAATTGCAGGTGGAAGAGACTGCCAGGCCCGTTCAGAAACGATCTCTCCGGCCGAAACCTTATATCGCGCCAAGCGTCGAAATCGAGCTTGGCTACGGCGTGCGGCAGGGACGGCGGTACGGCCTCGAAAGGCGCCCCCGCCAGGTCGCGCGCCCGGCGGATCACATCATCGAAATCGAATTTGGTCATCGGCTTTGTGGGGCGGGGCGGATCCTGCGCCACGGCCGCTTCGACGCCGAAGCCCAGAGACCCTGCTGCGAAAAGAGATCGGGCCACTAAATATTTTGCAAGCGTACGACGGGTGATTTCGAGCATGGTTGTGACGCGCTAGACCAAGAGAAACGCGACCCGCGCGATAGCGCGAGACTGACGAGCGAGACGAGGGGTAACCGGGTTTGGCACGACCGGCAAGTCGTCTCAGCGACGCAACATGCGTCCTGAGCGGACGGCAAAACCAGCCGGGCCTTGCGCTCTTTCAGATACGCCAACCGAGCCGATGTTCGCCGGGGGAATGCGCTGCCGCGTATTGGCTGCAAGTGTGGCAGCCCGAAGTGCCCTTGCGCCGGCGCGATCGGCGGGCCGCTGCCGGCTAACTTGCGCCGCAGGAAGCCTTTCACGAAAATAATGCTTGTAATGTGCGCGGAACTTCATATCTTCCGCCTTGCCCAATTTCGCACGTGCCTGTGGTCGTGTGTCGGTTGGCGGGGATCCGGACAAGAGGCCGGTTAACCGCCTGGAAAAACCGGCAGCCGGAGGCGAACCGGCGAACCCCGCCAAACGGGGGACGCGACTTAAAGCAACGACGGACCGGGCTTTTTCGTCTCTGCCAGCCTCCAAATCTGGCGTACCGAAGAGGCTTGTCTTTCTTGCCGGGCGTGCGGAACGGGAAATCGTCCCATTCCAAGCGAAGGCCATAATGGATCCGACGGCATTCCGTGCCGGACGAAGCCTTGTGTCCAACGGCGCAGCATCTGACCCTTGCTGCTCGTGAAGCTCTGCTTCACGGCGTGAGGCGTCGCGGATGGCGGGTCAACCGAGTCACGCGTCTCCACAACGCGTGAACGCCGGTCGCCGCCATCTACCCCGAAGTTCGATCTTTCGCGCGGCCCGCCGCGCCTTCGAAGGGATGCCGCGATGAACAACCATCGTATCCGCGATTTCCTGCGCGACCGGCGCGAGGACGGGCCCTGCATGGTGCTCGATCTCGACGTCGTGCGCGACAACTACTTGTCCTTTGCCGAGGCGCTGCCGGATACGCGCGTCTATTATGCCGTGAAGGCCAATCCCGACCCGCAGGTTCTCGACCTCCTCGTGCGTCTCGGCTCGTGTTTCGACACAGCCTCGGTCACGGAGATCGAACAGGTGCTGAACGCCGGCGCGCCGGCCGACCGAATCAGCTACGGCAACACGATCAAGAAAGAGCGCGACATTGCGAGGGCCTATGCGCTCGGCGTACGCCTCTTTGCCGTGGACTGCGAAGCCGAAGTCGAGAAGATCGCCCGCGCCGCGCCGGGCTCAAAAGTGTTCTGCCGGATTTTGTGCGACGGCCGTGGTGCCGAATGGCCCTTGTCGCGTAAATTCGGCTGTGTTCCGGCGATTGCCGGGCGCGTTCTCGAACACGCCCATAGTCTCGGTCTCGTCGCGTTCGGCCTTTCCTTTCATGTCGGATCGCAGCAGCGCAACCCGAAAAGCTGGGACACCGCGCTGAAGACCGCAGCGGTGATTTTCCGTGATCTCGCCGAACGCGGCATCTCCCTGCAGATGCTCAATCTCGGCGGCGGTTTTCCGACCAAATATCTAAAAGCCGTCCTGCCCGTGAAAACCTACGGTCAGACGATCTTCCGCGCCTTGCGCAAGCATTTCGGCAACCGGATTCCGGAGACGATCATCGAGCCGGGCCGCGGCCTCGTCGGCAATGCCGGCGTCATCGAGGCGGAGGTCGTGCTGATTTCCAAGAAATCGGACGAGGACGATGTCCGTTGGGTCTACCTCGACATCGGCAAATTCAACGGCCTCGCCGAGACGATGGACGAGATGATTCGCTATCCGATTCGCACGCCTTTCGACGGCGATCCGATGGAACCCTGCGTGATTGCGGGTCCTTCCTGCGATTCTGTCGATGTGCTCTACGAGAAAGAGCCCTATCTGCTTCCCGTCAGCCTCGAGATCGGCGCAAAAGTCCTGATCGAAGGGACGGGCGCCTATACGACGACCTATTCCTCGGTCGGTTTCAACGGCTTCGCGCCGCTCAAAGCCTATGTGATCTGAGCGGCCTCGGAAGTCTGTTCGCGAAGTTGCGCTCTGGAGAGCCGGCGGCTGTCTTGCATGGACCCAGGCGGCCCTTCTTCATGACCGCCGGGACTAGGGTAAGCCGAGGCCCATTCAATCGAACATGACGGCCGCCCATGCCCGTGGTCACCAACATCTGCCGTTACCCCGTCAAGGGACTGAGCGCCCAGCGCGTCTCGACTGTTGTTCTGCAGGCCGGGCAACCCTTTCCACAGGACCGCATATTCGCTCTCGCCCGGCCAGAAACGCCGATCGACCCCATGGCACCGAAATGGGCGAAGAAGGGCTCCTTCGTCATGCTCATGCTCGATGAAGCGCTCGCCCGCGTGACCACGCAACTCGATGTCGAGACGTATGATTTCACAATTCTGCGCGGCAGCGAGCAGCTCCTGACGGCCAATCTGCGCGACGCGAAGCACCGGACGGAGGTCGAGGAATTCTTCCAAGCCCTGGTGCCTTCGTTGAAAGCGCCGCCCCGCCTTGTCCATGCGCCGGGCGGGCATTTCATGGACAAACCCGACAATGTCCTCTCGCTGATCAACCTCGCGACCGTGCGCAGCCTCGAAGAACAATGGGGCTTCGAGATTGACCCTTTGCGCTTCCGTGCCAATTTCTATATCGACGGCGCAAGGCCCTGGGAAGAATTCGACTGGATCGGCAGTGACATCGTGCTGGGTGATGCGCTGTTCCGCGTCGATCGCCGCAATGGCCGCTGCGGTGCGACCAATGTCAATCCGCTAACCGGCAATCGCGATCTCGACATTCCAGGTTCGTTGCGTGCGACGCTCGGTCACAAGGATCTCGGCGTTTATCTCGTCACGCGCAAGGCTGGCACGGTAGCGGTCGGAGATGATTTGAAAGCACCGAGAAGCGAACTCACTCACGAAAATCATTTGCCGCGCGCGCACATGCCGACCAACGGCGCACGACGTTTCATCTGCCGCGGCTGCTATTTCATTTACGAAGAAATGCAGGGCGTGCCGCGACTGAACATCCCGGCCGGAACATCCTTCGCTGAAATCCCCTCCGATTGGCGTTGTCCCGATTGCGGCACGGACAAGGATAAATTCCGTCCCTATGTCGAGGCCGGCGCGCCGTCTGGGCCTTGAAGCGTGATTGCACCAAATTGAACCGTAATCACGCTTCAAGTCTTTGTTTTGACGCATGAGTTTATCCGAAAAGTCTGCAATTTTCGGAATCATGCTCTAAAGCGGCCCACCTTGCGCCGATTCAGCAATGCGAAGTTCCCGTGCTCCCGCAAGATCGGGGCAGCCGATTGAGCGCCGCTGCAAATCAAGCCTGATAGCCGATGGTGAAACCGCCCCAATATTGGCCACGGACCATAATCGGTACGGACATGATCTTGATGAAGAGGATCTTGCCGCCGCCCATGTCCCGGCGGAAGGTCTGCAGGCGCAAAGGCTTGGAATGGTAGGTCTCGGATGGCGGGCGTTCATTGTAGATGCGCCGGTTCCGGCAATTGGCCGCGTTCCACACCGGATCGTCGCGCTGCGGCTGCGAATAGACGCGGTTATGCGTCGGCAGATAGGAATTGCGGTCGACACAAGCACAAAACATGATCCGCGGATCGCGCGTCAGCATGGGTTCCTGGATCGCCGGCAGAATGCGGTCGGTGAAGGCGATGTAGCGCGTCATGAATTGCTGCGGGTCTGTGCCCGCGATCGGCGCGTAATTCTCGTCGAAGAGTGCGTCCATGCCTATCTCGCCTGTTGCGACGGCGCGTTCGTAAAGATCCATGACTGCGCCGGCGCCTTCCCTGCACAAGAGCATGATGGGCGTCTCGGCCGTCATGATGCCGCTCTGGGCGACGAAGAGCATGAAATCCTCGCCGAATTCGAGAATGGCGTCGGCTCTCGTCTTGGCGGCGGTGAGCTTGTCGCCGCCCTGATTGATCGTCGCGACCAGGGTCTTCAGAGCGCGCATCACCGCCTTGCAATGCAGGATGTTCTCGTCGATCGGCGTTGCCATGCCGTCGATATCGTGAATAAGTTTCTGTACCGAATCGGCGAGCGTGGCGACGCGCGCAACCTTGTCTTGCGCAGCGCTCGAATCGGCCATGGCCGCGGCGGCGACTTCCGCGCTCGTTTCGGCTTGCGTGCGCAAACCCGTCAATGTCCCGGTGAGCGCGCTGAGCTGCTGTTCGTTGTCTCCAGCGAAGACGCGGATCTGATCGGCCAAAGCCTTCACCGCATCGGCAATGACGCCGAAGCCACGGCCGGCGTTGCCGGCGCGCGCCGCCTCGATCCCGGCGTTGAGCGCGAGAAGCTGGGTTTCACGGGCGATCGACTGAATGGCAGCGCTCGCCTGCGTCACGCGGACGACCGTCTCTCCGACCGAGGTAAGCGTGTCGCGAAACTCAATCGTGCGCCCGCTCAAGACCTCGGTCTTCTGCACGGATTTAGCGAGGGTTGCCGCGACGACTTCCGCGGTCTCGCCCAAAGTGAGGCGGGTCTTGTCCGCAGTCTCGCGTGTCTCCTCCATGGCGCCGGCGAGCAGGCGATTGGCCTTGCCCATTTGCCGTGCTGCAGATGCGACGTCTTGAACGTGGTCGGATTGTTCCGCGCCGAGCTTGGAAAGCTCGCCGATCAATCCCACGACATCGGCGATTTCCACACCGAGCCTGCCCGCCCTCTGGCCGATTTCCGCGACGGCGCTGTTCGCGTCTTCTCGTGCTTCTTGTGCCGGTTCCACCGGCAAGGCAACGGCGGCCATATGACGCCTATCGTTGGATCATGACTTTTAGAGCATAGCCCAGAATGGAAACCCACTTTTCCGCGGCGTGTTTCGAATCAGCCAAGCTCGATTTGTGGAGATCAGCATCTACGGCAAAATTGGGCAAGCACGATTTGGCTGGGTCTCCTCGGCATGCGAGCGTTGAGTGCAAGGCTTCACACAATTACCCTGCTGAACTCTTGTGGAAATCGCCAGCCGCGCGGCAATCAAGCTCGATCCTGGCCATCGGCTCGCCTTCGCCGCAAATCACGCCCGAATGCCGATACGGAGCCCGCCCCAATGGCGGCCGCGGACATAAATCGGCACCGACACGTCTTTCATCAAGGCAAATTCGCCGCCGCCCATGTCGCGCCGATAGGTCTGCAGCAGCATGGCCTTCGTGTTGCGGCCGGCGGCCAGACCGGTACGATCATTGAACATGCGCCGGTTCCGGCAATTGGCCGCATTCCAGACCGGATCTTGGCCCTGCGGTTGCGAATAGACGCGATTATGCGTCGGCAGATAGCCGTTACGATCGACGGCCGCACAAAAAACGATGCGCGAATCGCTTTCGCGGAGCGGCTCCTGAATAGGCGGCAACAGGCGATCGGTGAGGGCGACGAAGTGCGTCATAAATTGCTGCGGGTTCGTGCGGGGAATCTCGACATAGGTCTCGTCAAACAGCGCCTCCATGCCGATCTCGCCGGACTCGACCGCCTGTTCGAAGCGGGCCGAAATCTGCTCGGCGGCATGTTTGCAAGCCAAAATGACCGGCGTATCGGCCGTTTCGATTCCGCTTTCGGCAAGGAAGCGCATGAAATCTTCGCCGATTTCGAGAATAGCGTCAGCTCTTGCTTTTGCCGCCGAGAGTTTGTCCTCCCCCTGTTTGATGGTTGAAACGAGCGTCTTGAGGGCGCGCATCACGGCTGTGCAATGCAGAATATTCTCGTCGATCGGCCGCGCCATGTCGGCTATGTCGCCGATGAGCTTTTGCACCGAGTCGGCGAGCGTCGCGATGCGCGCGACTTTCTCCTGAGCCGCACTCGAATCGGCGATGGCGGCCGCGGCAACCTCCGCGCTCGTTTCGGCTTGCGCTTGCAGGCCGGCGAGGGTGCGGGTGAGCGCATTGAGCTGCTGCTCGTTGTCTCCGGCGAAGACGCGAATCTGGTCGGCGAGCGCCTTGACCGCATCGGCAATGACGCCGAACCCACGCCCCGCGGCGCCCGCCCGCGCCGCTTCTATACCGGCGTTGAGCGCGAGAAGCTGAGTTTCACGGGCGATCGATTGAATGGCGGCACTCGCTTGCGTGACTTTGATGATCGTCTCCCCGACCGAGACGAGCGCATCCCTGAATTCTATCGTGCGCGCACCCAGTACCTGGGTTTTCTGCACCGATTTGTCGAGGGTCGTCGCCACGACTTCCGCGGTCTCGCCCAAAGTCAGCCGGGTGTTGTCCGCAGTGGCGCGGGTTTCCGTCATGGCGGTCGCGAGCAGGCGATTCGCCTTGCCCATTTGGCGCGCCGCAGCCCCGACGTCCTGCACATGCGCGGATTGTTCTTCACCGAGGGCGGAAAGATCGCCGATGATTCCCGCTATGTCGGCAATTTCGACACCCAGCCGGCCCGCTCTCTCGCCGATCTCCGCGAGGGCAGGATTCGTTTCCTCTTGTGCCGGTTCCACCGGCAAGGCAGCGGCGGTCATGCGACGCCTATCGCTGGTTCGTGAACTTTTAGAGCATACCCCGGAGCAGAACCTCACTTTTCCGTAGCATGTTCCGACTATCGGGGCAGGATGTGTCGTGAGCGATCAGCCGAGCGGTCCGATCGCAATATCCACCAGTCATGCAAGTCTTGCGGCCGATCTTGATTTTCGCGCGTTGATCCCGCAGCTGCGGCCACGTTCCCATCGACGATCGTCCAAGGCGCCGAGAGAACCCAACCCATGCGCCGCTCAGTGTGATTCGCAGGCTGATCATAGAGACAAATTTGGGGGTTCGTCCATTCTGCTAAAGTACAATTAGCATGAATCTCTCGCGATCGCCGATAAAATCCTGCCAAAGCGATGCTTGCGATCCGCGAGATGCGTCTAGCCGAGATGCTCGGTCTGCTCGAGGGTCATGCTGAACTCGAAGCTTTGGAACTGCGCGAGGATACGCGCCAACCATGACTTCAGGCCGCTCCGCACGACAATCGACATGCCGGTCGGCGGGGCAAGTATGAATCGCGACAAAGAAAAACCTGGGGCTTCGATCGTTTGTCGCAGGATGGGATCGAGCGCGGCGATCTTGAATATCCGGCTTGCGGGATAGCGGGCGAGCAGGTCTAAACTCACCTCGCCGAGCGGTGCAGCCCCTTCGTTTATAACCGTCACCATCGAGACTTCCGGGTAGCGGCGGGCGAGCCCTTCGGCGACCTCTGCGGAATGAACCGAACCGTCCGCCATGAAGAGCAGGACAGGTTCGACCGACGCACGACGTGCCTCGGCGACGAATTCGGTATCTTCAAGCAGGGCGAAGAATCCCTCCATGGATCTATGCCAAAGATCCACGACTTTCGGCACCTCGTCATTGACGAGGAGAGGATCGAACAGGGCCATGTTGCCTTGGACCGTGTTCAGATCGGCAACGACGACCTGCTGCGGGAACCGGGTCGCGAAGACAGGTTCATGCGGATCTGTGTCGAAACCGACGAAACTGCGTCCGCTCAAAAGGAAATAATCGGCGAGCAACCGCGCCGTCGTGGTCTTGCCGACGCGACCGCTGGGTGAACAGATAATATAGACGGGTGTGCGGTTCTTCATGGCGGAAGGATCCGGGCGGCGCGCCCGTCAAATCTATAACAGCAGGACGAAGCCGCAAAGCTGCACCCGCGCAAATGCGCGCGGAAGCCGCTCGCGATCCTTCGTCTTGCCCGAACCGCCATGTCGCAGCGGCTATGCAATTCACCGGTCAGGTATTGCCGGTAATCATGTCGAGCAGACGAATTCGATTGAATTCTTGAGCGTTTTTGGCTTGCCATGTCCGCACATATCCGCGCAAGACGAAGGAATGATCGGCGGCGGCGCCGCTCACCGTCTTGTTCGCCGCAAATGTCGAGAAGGGTGTGCCGGCGATTTCGACCTGCTCATAAGCCATCGCGTCGAGCTTGGGGATCGCCACTTCACCGGCGCTTTTGACCTTGCCGAAATAGGTCTGGAATATGGCCGGATCCCAATCGAAGAAGGTCGTTTCGTTGACGTAATTCTTGACGATGAAATAATCGGAGTCGACGACGAATGGCGCCGTCATGGCGATCTCGGACAGCGAAGAAAGGGATGGGCCGAGAACATGGAACAGGATGAAATTGTAGTCGCCAGCCCGTATCGCATCGAAAAATCCCACGTCGCGGAGCGCATTCAGGCTCGACGTCAGTGCACCGGCGCGCGTGTCGATCACTGTGACTTTGACCTGATGGGTCGTCAGCGTATCGATGATCTTCATCTGATCTGACGACTGCGTAATGTCGACGATTTGAGTTTCCGGACCATGAAAGCGGTTCAATGTTCCATGCGGATATTCAGTGTCGAAGGCGCGGGCAAGAACTTTGTTTTCGGCGAAATAATCCAACAGCGCGCGCGCAAAGGTCGTCTTCCCGACACCGCCCTTGTCTGCCCCGATCATAATCAACGTTGGCTTCATTTAAATGTGCCCCATAGATGCGTGAAAAAGGGAACCGGACCCGCGGCCCGCAGGCCTGCCCCTGTGCCTAAAGCCACGGAGGTTTTGCGGTCGAGCCATGAACCACCCTCCGCTGCTCGCGAAGATGCTTACCGCAGGTTCTAATTTTTATCAATATCGATTCACACTTATTAGTTGCGTATGGCGGCACCAATCCCCATTAAACTCAGAGAGTTGGCCGAGCGAACACGCCCCGTCTCGCCCAGTCCAGTCTGCCGGACCGGCGATGGTCCGAGGCCCGAACGGGTCATGCACGGCGGCGTGGTTTCGAGGTGCCTGCGAAGCATCAGCCCCTGGGCGCCTTCGCAACTGCCGGCTGCCGGAGTGCCGGAACAAGGGCCTTGTTCTCGCAGGACGAACGAGACCTGAAAGGCTGATGTCTCACGCATTTCTGCCGTCCACCATGCCGATTTTGGGCACCTCGCGACCTGCGGCCTCATTGCATAATGCATATGGCCGTCCGGGGGCATGGCCCGATTCGCCGGCCCAAGGCCGTGTCGCGTGTGAGAATTCCGCCGGCTGGGCTATTGGCAAGACGATCTGAAACCATTCTTTGTCGATTGCCGCGCGGTCGTGAAGAGGCACGAAATCGCGCAGCGAACTGGGCATCTCCTGCAACCAAAAAATGAAGAACGCCAAAATCTTACGCGATTGCGATTAGCTAATTCGTAAGTATTTCATGTCTCCATTAACCATCATCGCAACCCGGATTGGCCCAATGCCGACTCTTCTCAGTTCGACCTTGAAGAATATCCCTGTCATCATTCGCATTCACGCCATCACCTTGGTGGCTTTGATCGGCGTCATCTCGCTCGCTTTACTGTTAGCGGTACAATTGCGCGACAAGCTCGGAATCGAGGCTGAGTCGCGCACGCAACATCTCGTCGAGACGGCAGAGGGCATCGTCAAGCATTATTATGACGAAGCGCAGGCCGGCCATCTGACGAAGGAGCAGGCACAGGCAGCGGCCTTCGCGGCACTGCGGGCCATGCGTTACGACAACGGAAATTATTTCTTCGTGACGAGTTTCGAGGGCACCACCCTCATGCATGGTGCCAATGCGGCCTTGGAACACAACAAAGTGGCCCAGGCGACGACTTTATCCAAAGTGACAGCTGAGATTCTCGAGACGGCCAATAAGCAGGGCGCGGGCTTCGTCCATTACGACGTCGCAAAGCCGGGCGAGACCGAACCGAAACCAAAACTCTCCTATATCGCGAGCTTCAAACCCTGGGAATGGATCGTCGGCACGGGAATCTTCATCGACAACATCGATGCCAAGGTCAATTCGGCTTTCCTGCAGACGGCCGGCATTGGCCTGAGCATAGCCCTCCTGGTTGCCTTGGTGGCCTATCTTCTGGCGCGCGGGATCGTAGGGCCGCTCAACCGCGTGGTCGCCGCGCAGGAGCGCCTGATCGCAGACGATTTACACTTCGACATGCCGGACGCCGATCGCGCCGATGAAATCGGCCGAATCGCCCGCGGTGTCGTCGCGGCCAAAGACTCCGCCATCCAGCGCAAGACGCTCGAATCCGAAGCCGAAGCGCGCCGCAAGAGCGATCAGGAAGAATTGCAGCGCAAAGCCGAACTCGATCGCAAATATATCGCTGAATTCGAGCAATTCATGACGGCGTTCACAAAAGCGCTCGAACAACTCTCGGAGGGCGATCTCACCTACCGCCTCAACACGGCATTTGCAGCGGAATACGAGAAGATCCGTGGCGATTTCAATACATCGGTCGAGAAACTGCAGCAGACGATGCTGCACGTGAGCGCCAACACTTCGGCGATCCGCGCCGGCACGGGCGAAATCACGTCCGCAGCCGATGATCTGTCGCGGCGCACGGAGCAACAGGCCGCAAGCCTCGAAGAGACCGCCGCCGCGCTCGATGAAATCACCGCCACTGTGCGCAAGACCGCCCAGGGCGCGACCCATGCGCGTGAGGTCGTTTCGACGGCCAAATCCGACGCGGAACGCGGCGGCACGGTGGTGCGGCAAGCGATCGAGGCCATGAACGGAATCGAAAAGTCCTCGCAGCAGATCGGCCAGATCATCGGCGTCATCGATGAAATCGCCTTCCAGACCAATCTTCTCGCACTGAACGCCGGAGTCGAAGCGGCACGCGCCGGCGACGCCGGGCGCGGCTTTGCCGTCGTCGCCTCGGAAGTGCGTGCCCTCGCCCAGCGCTCCGCGGAAGCAGCCAAAGAGATCAAAGCTCTCATCATGGCCTCGCGCGGCCAAGTCGACCAAGGCGTCGATCTCGTCGCCGAGACGGGCAAGGCGCTCGACCGGATCTTCACGCAAGTGGCTGAGATAGACAAGGTTGTCACGGACATTGCCGCGAGCGCGCAAGAAGAAGCGACCGGCCTGCAAGAGGTGAACTCCGCAGTCAACCAAATGGATCAGGTGACTCAGCAGAACGCCAGCATGGTCGAGGAATCGACTGCCGCAAGCCACACGCTGGCAAAGGAAACGGAAGAATTGACCCGGCTCATCGGCCGCTTCCGAGTCGGCCGGACAGAGGCCGTTGCACAAGGCGACCCGCCGCGCCGCGCGCCGGCAAAACCCGCGGCGGCCGCCCGCCCTGTTTTGAAGACAGTCGCATCGCGCGGGGGCGCTGCTCCCAAACCCGCGGCCGACGAATGGGAAGAAATCTAGATCAACCGGCCGGTCTGCGGCCCGTATACAGCCAGCAGGAACCAGGCAGCCTTATTTCGCCATCGGTAACGAGGGTCGAGAGCGCGGCACTCACGCGACGGCGCGCCTCGATTTTCGTTGCTTCGTCGGCGTCGCGCAAAAACGCTGCCACAGGTCCTGTCCGCAGCGTGAGTTCCAGCGCATCGGCAATGGCACTCGCCTTCGAGTCCATCTCGGCTGCGGCTTCGGCGCGTCCGAGAAGCAGGGAGGCTTCCACCAAAGTCGCCGAGAAATCTGAATATCCGGTAGCGGACAGGATGTCTCCGACCCGATTGGGGTCCGAGAAGGCAAAAGGACCCGGCGCGAAAGGGTCTGCCGGCGGCCGCGACCCGAGAAGGTCGTGCAGCGGGGCCAGCGGGACGGCAAGCCAGGGATTGCGTTCGAGACTCCTCCAGCACAAAAATGCAAAGCGGCCGCCGGGCTTCAAGGCCCTGCGCAGATTGCGAAAAGCCGCGACCGGATCGGCAAAGAACATAGTGCCGAAGCGGGACGCGAGAAGATCATATGCGGCGACGAATTCATGCTCAGCGGCATCGGCTTCGACCCAAGTGACGGTCGTATCGTCGCCCGCCAAGGCCCGCGCTTGCGCGCGCTCGAGCATGAGTTTCGAGACGTCGATTCCCAAGATATGGCCCGCGGGGCCAACGCGCGACGCAAGTGCGAGGGCGAGATCGCCACATCCACAACCAACGTCGATGATCCTCTCCCCTATTGCAGGCGCCAGCTTTTCGACAAACTCATGCGTCAAAGGTGCGAAGGCGCGATCGAGCCTTGCTTGATTGCGCGCCCAGGTTTCTCCGGCGCGGCCGTTCCAATATTCGACCTGGGAACTATTGTCGCCATACGGCTTTGCCCAATCTTCCCCACTCATGTCTCGTCGCCTTGTCACGTTGCGCATTTGGTGCGCGTTCAGCTGTAGAGCAATTTCACCCGTCCAGAAAGCCGGCGATCTTCGCAGCAATTGTCGATACGATATACATAGATGATCTATTTTATGGCCAAAAGTGAAACGACGCCAAAATACCCGCAAAATTGGGAGGAAAAGGCGAGAAATCGTTCGCTTTCCAATAACCCGCGGACAAAGGTTGTTATAAGGCCGACGAAGGCATTTTAGGCGCCAATCTGACCCATCGACCGAGCAAACCGAAGATCCGATGGTTTCTATTCCACACGTGCATATTTCGCGAACCAGCTGGTTCAGCTTTCCTATACGTCTGCGTGCCCTTGTCCGGCGGAGCGAATATGCGCTTATTCTGCTGGCTGTTCTTGCCGGCGGCTTGGCCGGCGTCGCGGTCGCCGCCATCGTCGGCAGCGTAGGCTTCCTGCATCATATCTTGTTCGGCGTGCCCCTGAACGGCCATCTGAGCAATGTGATCTCGCTCGGGTCGCCGCTCGAAGCCCTGGTGCCGGTTGCAGGCGGTCTTGTTCTTGGGCTCACCGGCCTTCTCATTAAGAAGTGGCGACCGCGCCGTCCCGTCGATCCGATCGAGGCCAATGCCCTGCAGGGCGGGCGCATGTCGCTCATCGATAGTCTGCTCATCGTGGCGCAAACCATCGTGTCGAACGGCGCCGGCGCCTCGGTTGGAACAGAAGCGGCTTATACGCAGATCAGCTCCGGCCTCGCGTCACGAATCGGCGCGGCCTTCAAATTGCGCCGCAGCGATATGCGCACCTTGGTCGGCTGCGGTTCTGCAGGCGCAATCGGTGCGGCCTTTGGAGCGCCTCTCACCGGGGCATTCTATGCCTTCGAGCTCATCATCGGTACTTACACGCCCTTTGGCTTGGCACCGATCATGGCGGCTTCGATCAGCGGCGTGCTCGTCGCGCGCAGCTTCGGTTTCGAAGAAAGTTTCATAGGCCGGCTCATTCCTCCTGCGGCTCTCGCCAAGGACAACCTTTTGGCGCTGTTCATCCTGGCTATGCTCTGCTCGGCCATCGGAATCGGCATCATGCGCGCCGTCACCTTCGTCGAAGACATGTTCAAGCGCAGCCAGCTCCCGTCCGTGCTTCAGCCGGCTTTCGGCGGGCTTATCGTCGGCGGCCTCGCCCTTGTGACGCCGCAGGTTCTGTCAGCGGGCCACGGTGCGCTTTTTCAACTGTTCCGTGAGACGAGTTTAGACCTTCAAGGCCTCGTCATCATTGTTGTTCTCAAGTCGCTCGCCTCGGCCGTTTCGATCGGATCGGGCTTTCGCGGCGGCCTTTTTTTCGCTGCGCTGTTCCTCGGCGGCGCAATCGGCAAGGCATTTGCCGGCGGCCTCACCTTGTTCGCACCCCTACTGGCGCCCGACCCTGCAGCATTTGCCGTCGTCGGGATGGCCGCGCTCGCCGTCGCCATCGTCGGCGGACCGCTCACCATGAGCTTTCTCGCCCTTGAAACGACCGGCGATTTTCCGCTATCGATCATGATCCTCGCCGCATCCACCATAGTCTCGGTCGTGGTACGGCGGACCTTCGGCTATTCTTTTGCGACATGGCGCCTGCATTTGCGTGGCGAATCGATCCGCGGCGCTCATGATGTCAGCTGGATGCGCAACTTGACCGTCGCCAAGCTCATGCGACGCGATGTCAAGACAGCAACATCCGACATGACTATCAAGGCATTCGCCGAAGAATTCCCGCTCGGATCGACGCAGTGGGTCGTTGCCGTCGACGCTGCAGGCTCCTATGCCGGAATGGTCTCCGTCGCCGACGTGCACCTGTGCTCCGCAGATGGCGACGTCGGCACTGCGACAATCGCCACGCTATTACGATTCAAGGAACAGGTCCTTTTGCCCGAAATGAACATCAAAGAGGCAGCCGATATATTCGAGCAGACGGAAAGCGAGGCGCTGGCGGTCACCGACAACATCCGCGAGCGGCAGGTGGTCGGGCTGCTCGCCGAAGCCTATGTTCTGCGCCGCTATACGGAAGAACTCGAAAAAGCGCGCCGCGAACTTTCCGGTGAAAACTGGTTGCATGATGCATGAGACGGCCACATAGCAGACCGTCAAAGCCGCTGGGCGGCTGCTAAGCCCTCCGGATCACTCACGAAGGAGCGTGTTGTTCGACGCTTCCGATCCGCGCTAGCATGGCAGCGTTTGGTTATTGGTTCGGTCAGTCTCGGGCATCGGGGAGAGAAGTTTCGCATGATCAGCGCAGATTTGAACGGCAAGACCGCGCTCGTTACCGGCGGCGCATCGGGTGTCGGGCTCGCCACTGTCGAACTGCTGGCGAGATGCGGCGCAGAGGTCGCTCTCAACCATCGGTTGGGCAACACATCCGCTGCGCCCCAGATCGAGCGGCTGGCGTCGCTCGGCTACCGCGTGATCGCGGCGCCGGGGGATGTCGGCTCGCCGCAGGAAGCCGAGCGCATGGTGAGGCAAGCGGTCGATCGGCTGGGCCGGCTCGACATCCTCGTCAATAACGCGGGGACGCCTGGCGCGCCCGCCAAAGGAAAACGGATCGGCTACAGTGATCTCGGCGCGCTCTCCGAGGATTGGTGGACGGAAGTGCTCTCGACCAATCTCATCGGCCCATTCCGCTGCATAAGGGCGGCGACGCCGGCACTCAAGGCGTCAGGCGGCAGTGTGATCAATGTCGCCTCGATTGCCGGCCTCGGCCCCGTCGGCAGCAACATGGTCTATGGCGTCAGCAAGGCCGGCCTGATCCAGCTTACCACATATCTTTCGCGCGCCCTTGCGCCAGAAATACGCGTCAATGCAGTAGCTCCTGGCTTTATCGACACGCCCTGGACCGAAGCATGGCCGTCCGAGGTGAAGGAGGGCGCCATTGCGCGCACGCCTATGAAGCGCGCCTGCACCGCGGAGGACATCGCCGAAGCGATCCTTTTCCTCGGCGCAGGAGCCGCCATGATCACCGGCCAGACCCTGATCATCGACGGTGGCCTGCTCTAAATCACGATGACTTTGGATTGAATCGATCCAAAATCATGCAACGCGCGTTGGGGTGGAGCCGCACATCCCAGGCGGGGAGACGGGTGTGTCAAAATTCTGCAACAGACGGAGCATTAAACTCTGTCGAGACCAATGGCTCGATCACCAGCCGGCCGCGCGCGGCTGACGCCCCGCGCGCCGTTGCTGCACACCTCTCCATCGAAGAAAGTCAGCACGATCATGCTGCACCCCAGGCTTTCTATCGCCGCTGCCCTTTCCTCGGCCGCAGCTCATTTCTCTGCCGCAGCGCTTGCCGGCACGCTTTTGACGTCGCTTCTTGCGCCCTCGATTTGCGCGGCCGAAATCAGTGCCGACGAGCTGAAAAAAATCCAGACTTTTGTCGTCATCTATGCGGAAAACCGCAGCTTCGACAATCTCTTCGGCGATTTTCCAGGTGCCAACGGGCTTGCCAATGTCTCGCCCGACATGGCGCGCCAAATCGACCGCGACGGCAGTGTCCTGTCGAAACTGCCGCCGATCTGGGGCGGTTTGACCGGCAAAGGCGTCGTGCCCGCGGTGACTGAAGCCAAGACCCGCGATCGCGATCTGCCGAATGCGCCATTTGCCATCGATGACCCCAATGGCTTCAACACCCCGATCAGCGTCACGACCCGCGATCTCGTGCATCGCTTCTATCAAAACCAGATGCAGATCAACGGCGGCAAGAATGATCGCTTCGTCGCTTATGGCGATTCCGGCGGCCTCGTCATGGGCCATTATGACGGAAAGAATATGAAGCTCTGGTCGATCGCCAAGCGCTACAGGCTCGCCGACAATTTCTTCATGGGCGGCTTCGGCGGTTCCTTTCTCAATCATTTCATGCTGGTTTGTGCTTGTGCGCCGTATTATCCGGATGCCGACAAAAGCCCGGCGAAGGGCTCTATTTCCAAAGTGCACGCCGATGGCGTGAATCTGGAACTCGCGGCCAAGTCTCCAATATCGGCGCTCGACGGCAAGCCCATATTCGAAAACGACGGCAGTCTCACGCCGGATTTCTACGCCGTCAACACGATGCAGCCGCCTTACCAACCGAGCGCCAATCCGCCCGAATGGGGCGACAAAACCTCCGCCGATCACACCAATCCAACGACTTTGCCGCCGCAGACGCAGCCTACGATCGGCGAACTGTTGAGCGACAAGGGTGTGACTTGGGCCTATTATGCCGGCGCCTGGCAGGCGGCGCTCGACGGCAAAAACGGCTATGTGACGCCGAACTTCCAATATCACCATCAGCCTTTCAACTATTTCTCGGCCTACGCGCCGGGAACCGCGGCACGCAAGGAGCATTTACGCGACGGCGGATTGGAAGGAATCGAATTCATCAAGGCGATCGATGCCGGAAACCTGCCGCAAGTGGCTTTCTACAAGCCGCAAGGCAGTCTCAATGAACACCCCGGTTATGCCGATGTTGCCGCCGGCGATGAGCACCTCGCCGAAATCATCGACCATCTCGAGAAAAGCCCGCAATGGAGCCATATGCTGGTGATCGTCACGTTCGACGAGAACGGTGGCTTTTGGGATCATGTCGCGCCGCCGAAGGGTGATCGCTGGGGCCCCGGCACGCGTATTCCCGCTGTGATCATTTCGCCCTTCACCAAGCGCGATCCCGTCGATCACACGCTCTACGACACGACCTCAATCTTGCGTTTCATCACCAAGCGTTTCGACCTCCCGGTGCTTGCGGGCTTGAAAAAACGCGACGAGGCGATGGCCGCAGCAAACAGTGGCAAGCTTGGCGACCTCACCGAAGCGCTCGATTTTTCCGGCAAGTGATCCGGCAAGTGAAGCGCGAACTCTTCAGGCCGGCCGCCATGCGCCGGGCTGGTAGTCGAAGACCCGCTCATAACGGGCGATTTCGCTGTCCGGCCCGGTATATTTAGCCGGATTGTCGGAGAGTTTGACGGCCGGCCGGCCATCTGCTTCGGCGACCTTGCAGACGAGCGAGGGCGCGGTGAGATTGCTATCGGCACCTTTCGGCACACAGCCGACAAAGTCATTGGTGAGATTCGTGCCCCAGCCGAAGGAGAGGAGGGCGCGGCCACGCAGATGCCGCACCGCCTGCTCGATTGAATCGATCGTCATGGCATCGGAGAGCACAATCAATTTGCCGCGCGGGTCACGGCCGCGATGGCGCCACCATTCGATCAATTCCTCGGCCGCTTCGATCGGCGGTTTCGAATCCGGCCGCGCCCCGGTCCAGTCCGCCGCCCAGTCCGGCGCCGTGTTCAGGAAGCGTGTCGTGCCGAACGTATCGGGCAGCAGGACCAGAAGATTGCCATGGTACAATTTGGCCCATTCCTGCAGCACGGCATAAGGCGCCGCGCGCAATTCCGCGTCGTCTTTTGCAAGCGCCGCATAGACCATGGGCAATTCATGCGCATTGGTACCGATCGCTTCGAGGCCCGTGTCCATGGCATGTTTGACATTCGAGGTTCCAAAAAAACTCGACCCCAGGCCCTCCTGCAGGGCCTCGATACACCAGCGCTGCCACAAGAATCCATGCCGTCGCCGCGTGCCGAAATCGGCGAGCCGCAAGGGTCCGTCCTGCGCCAGGCTGCGCAGCCTCTCGACCTTGCTCCAGAGTTTGGCTTTGGCGCGGGCGTAGAGCACGTCGAGTTCGAAACGGCTCATGCCCGCCATTGCCGCGCGGGCCCGCAGTTCGCTCAAGATTGCGAGCGCCGGAACCTCCCACATGGTCGTCTGCGCCCAAGGGCCGGAAAAACGCAATTCGAATTGGCCGTCGTGCAGCGAGAGCTCATAAGGCGGCAGTTGAAAATCGCGCAAATAGTCGAGGAACGCCGGCTCGAAGATTTGGCTTGTGCCGTAGAAAGTATTGCCGGCCAACCAGATCAGCTCGTTCTTCTGAAATTTGAGCTGTCTTGCGTGATCGAGCTGCGCCACGAGTTCGCGCTTCTCGATGATGTCGGCCATTCTGATCGAGCCCGTGCGATTGGTCAGCGCAAAGGTCACCTGCGTTTGCAGATTGCGCTTCCAGATCATCTGCTGCATGAGCAGTTTGTAAAAATCCGTATCGAGCAGCGTCCGCACGATCGGATCGACGCGAAACGAATGATCATAAACCCTGGTGGCGAGATCTGGGATCATGGCGGTGCTGACGAAATGATGGGGATGAGGAGCGCGTGAAATTCCATCACGCCAGCTTCGCCGTCTTTGCGAGGAGGCATCGCCGACGAAGCAATCCAGCCTTTGCTGTCATTGTGTGGATTGCTTCGCGGAGCCTGTCATCGGGTCGGCCGAAGGCCGGACCCGTTGGCTCGCAATGACGGCTGGTTTTCTTCGGTTGGCTGGCCACGGGATTCTCTTAGGCGACGCTTGTGGTACGGACCGGAAGTGCAATGGTCTCGAGCGTCGAAAGATCGAGGCGCTGTGAGGCGTGATCTATGTCGAAACCGACGACCTCGCCTTTTGCATCGAGATCGACATTGAGCCCGTCCGCGACCTCGCGGGTTTCCGCGCCGGGCTCGGGCTTCAGCTCGATATAGAGGCTGTCCGTTTCCGGATAATAGTGAAGCTTCATGGTCCGTCCTTTTGAAAATCCCGATCGAAGAAGGCGTTGTGGATCGTCTCACCGTCCTCCAGGGTGATGACCCGCAATATTCTCAGCTTCCCATCGCGCCTATCGATCACGTTGCCCCAGTAGCGTATTCGTCCATCCGCCTGAACAACTCGCCGCAAAGGTGCGGCAACGACCGATGAGCACATTTCCCGTTCGATATAGGCGCGTTTTCGCAGCACCTGTTCCTCGAAATAACGGGTCGCCTGCATGCCATGGCCTGACTTTTCGCCAGCTCCGCTCGCGTGAGTAACCGGCCTATGTTATCATTTTAATGGCTAACCTAAGTGTTCAAATGCCCGTCGTCTTCCGCCACAAGGGCTTTCGCTTCCTGTTCTATTCCAACGAGGGCGACCCGCGTGAGCCGATGCATATTCACGCCGTAAAGGACGGGATTGCCGCGAAATTTTGGCTTTTGCCACAAATTACAGTAGCTTACAATGATGGTTTCAACGCCAGGATCGTGCGCGAACTGGTAGAAACGATCGAGGACCACAGAAACGAGATAGCGAGAGCTTGGGATGAGTTCTTCGGTGAGAGCAACTAGTATCCGTTTCGACGAGGACAGCTTCTGGATCGACCTATCCGACGGTCGGGTGCTCGGCGTCCCTCTGGCGTGGTTTCCGCGCCTGCTTCATGCAACGCCGGCGCAACGGCAACACGTCACAATCAGCACCCGTGGTCTCCACTGGGAAGAACTCGACGAAGATATTTCGATTGCCGGTCTGCTCGCAGGTCGCAGCGACCAGACTCGTCGTCGTAAAGCCGACGCGGCCGCCGAATAGCTCCCCTAACCCGCCCCCTCCATCAGCCGGCCGGCGGCAGCGCGGGCTTCCTCGGTGATGGTCGCACCAGCGAGCATGCGGGCGATCTCTTCGCGCCGCGCCTCTTGTTCGAGATTGGCGACGCGGGTTGCAACCCGCTTGCCCTTGTCGGTCGCCCCTTTGGCGATGCGGAAATGTTGCATCGCCTTGGCCGCCACTTGCGGCGCATGGGTGACCGCGAGAACCTGAACGCCCTCGGCCAGGCGCCCGAGCCGCTGGCCGATCGCATCGGCGACGGCGCCGCCGACGCCCGTGTCGATCTCGTCGAAGACGAGGGTGGGAGCGGAGCCGCGATCGGCGAGCACGACCTTCAAGGCCAGCATGAAGCGCGCGAGTTCGCCGCCCGAAGCCACTTTCATCAAAGGTCCCGGCCGCGTGCCCGGATTGGTCTGAACCCAAAATTCGATCTGGTCGATTCCATCGGGGCCGGCGGCTTTCGGCTCCGGGCGAAATTGCACGATGAATTGCGCGCCTTCGAGTTTCAGCGGCGCGAGTTCGGCATTCACCGCGCCCTCGAGCCCGCTCGCGGCTTGTTGGCGCGCGGCCGAAAGCGCGCGGGCGGTGGTGTCATAAGCGGCTTGGGCGGCGCCGACGGCCTTTTCCAGGCGCGCCAACCTCGCCTCTCCGGCATCGAGACCGGCGAGATCGGCGGCGATTTCCTCGGCCAGGGTCGGCAGGGCATCGACGGCGACACCATATTTGCGGCTTGCACCACGCAAGGCAAACAGCCGCTCTTCGACGCGCTCGAGCTCGTGCTGATCATAATCGGCGTCACGCAAGGCCTGTGCGAGCGTCTGGCCGGCGAGATCGAACGCGGAAAGCGCCGCATCGAGCGCCTGAACGGAGGGCGTGATCAGGCCGGGAGCCTGCGCTTGCCGCCGTTCGAGCCGCCGCAGCAGCGAGGAGAGCGTCGAGAGCGGCGGGCCATCGCCAGCCAGGGCCTCGCAGGCATCACGCAATTCGACGCTGACTTTTTCGGCCTGCATCATCGTCGCCCGACGCTCGGCGAGTACCGTCTCTTCGCCCGGCTTCGCCGCCAGTTTGCTCAATTCCGCATGCGCATGGCGCAGATAATCCGCGTCGGCGCGGGCCTTCTCGAGCCTGGCCTGCTCCACTTCGAATTCGGCTTTCGCCTTGCGCAGATCCGCGAAGGCATCGCGCACCGCCGCGAGCTGCGCAAACAAGCCGCCATAAGCATCGATCAAGGCCCGATGGACGCTTGGGTCGATCAGCGCACGATCGTCATGCTGGCCGTGGATTTCGACGAGTTCGCGCGCAATCATGCGCAGCGCCTGGACACTGACCGGCTGATCGTTGACGAAGGCGCGCGTACGCCCATCTGCCATTTGCACGCGGCGCAAGATAAGCTCGCCTTCGGTCGCGATGTCCTGCACGCCGGCGGCCGCCAGCGCCGGATGATCCGGCTTGAGATCGAAGACGGCCGTCACTTGGCCTTGCGCCTCGCCTTGGCGCACGAGCGAACCGTCGCCGCGGGCGCCGAGGCTCAGAGAAAACGCATCGAGAAGTATGGATTTTCCGGCGCCGGTCTCGCCGGTCAAGACGGTCAGCCCATGACCAAGCTCGAGATCGAGCCGGTCGATTAAGACAATGTCCCGGATGGAAAGCTGAACGAGCATGGGGTTTGAATGCCCCTGAACAAATTGCGTACATCCACCTTAGGTGAATTCGACGCAGCGAAGCAAGCTTAACACCCGCAAAAGCTGGTCAGCCCAGCCCGACCTTGTGGAAGGCCTTGGAAATCCAAGAGTTTTGATCCTCCTGCGGCGCCACGCCATTCTCCTTCAGACGGGCAAAGGCATCCTTGTACCAGGGCGAATCAGGAAAGTTGTGACCGAGCACGGCGGCCGCCGTCTGCGCTTCGTTGATGATGCCGAGTGCAAGATAGGCTTCGACCAAGCGCAACAAGGCTTCTTCCGCGTGGCGGGTCGTCTGATATTTCGCCAGGACTTCGCGGAACCGATTGATTGCCGCAGTAAAATTGCGCTCGTGAAGATAAAAGCGGCCGACCTCCATGTCTTGGCCGGCGAGTTGATCGCGCGCCACTTGCAATTTGTAGCGCGAATCTTCCGCATACTCGGACTTCGGATATTTTTCGACGAGCTGCGTGAAAAGCTGCAGAGCCTTCTGTGCTCGATCCTGGTCGCGCGTCACGTCCGGTATCAGATTATAATAGGACATCGCCTCCATATAATGGACATAGGGCGAATCGGGCGTATTCGGGAACAAGCTCTTATAGCGCTGCGCCGAGCCGATGGCATCGTCGTACTTGCCCTCCTGGTAGTGGCTGAAGGTCGCCATCAATAGGGCTTTGCGCTGCCACTGGGTAAACGGAAATTTCTTGTCGAGATCCGTGAAAGTCTTGCCAGCTTTTTCGTAGTCCTTATTGTGCAAATGCGCGAGGCCACGGTCGTAGAGCATTTCCGGCGGAACATCGGGATCGAGCGTGGTCTTGTATTTCTCGGTGAACCAAGTCGTGGGGTTTACCGAATCGAGCCCCCCGCAAGCCGCGAGTGGAAGCGTCAGGGCGATCGCCGCAAACAGGCGGGACTGCAGCCTGAAGATATTCAGACCGGCGCGAAGATCCAGATTTCGCATGTTGAACGAAGCAAACCGCATGCGACACATTTCCCCTCAGGCTTCCAACGCCGCACCGCCATCGCAACTTTCGTTCTCGCGAAAGACCGATGAGCTTAAAAAAACTCAACCCCGGGCCGCAAGCCCAGCCTATTCCGCTCGGATGAAATCATCCGAGCGGAATAGGCTCAAAGTCGACAGCTTGGACGCTGCCCGCGACAAAACATTGGATATATCCGATGTCTAGGGTGCGAAATAGTTTAGCGCCAATTCCGGGAAACACCCCCGCAACCCGTCCGCGAATGCTCGCTCTATTAACGCAAGCCGCAACTTTGCGCTAGAGTTTGGTCGTCCAGATAATGGGCATTTATGTGGCAGCACCGGGGCAAAGGCTTCTGTTGCCCGTTTCCGAAAGGCGGCGATGCGAGATCGCTTAGCTAAAATCCGCCGCGTAGACCGGCTGCGCCGTGATGCCATGTTCGACGCCCGGGATGAAAACGCGCGGCGGCGTGGGTTCGACGAAGGCGAAAGCCGAACGATCGGCGAAAAGCGCTTTGAGAACCGCCACATTCAACTTGTGGCCGCCACAATAGGAGCGGAACACCCCGAGAACCCGCACACCCGCCAGGGCAAGATCGCCGACGGCGTCGAGCATTTTGTGGCGGACAAATTCATCCGGAAAACGCAGGCCTTCGGCATTGAGCACACGATCACCGCGGAGCGCGACTGTATTTTCGAGACAAGCGCCGAGAGCAAACCCCGCCTTCCAAAGGCGCTCTACATCGCTCAAGAATCCAAAGGTTCGGGCGCGTGCGAGTTCACGGCGAAAAACTGCGGGAGCCAGATTAAGCGCCTTCTTTTGGCGGCCGATCGCCGCACATTCGAAATCGATTTCGACCTCGAGCCGCAGTCCCGAGTCATTTGGCCGCAACTCGCAATAGGAACGACCAGATTCGACACGTACAGGTTTGATGATTTTCAGATACCGACGCGGTGCGTCGAGCACTTCAATGCCAGCCTGATCGATCGCCTCGACGAATTCGGCCGAGGAGCCATCCATAATCGGCACTTCGGGACCGTCGATCTCGACGAGAACATTGTCGATGCCAAGGCCCAAAAATGCCGCTAGCAGATGTTCGACCGTGGCGACACTCGCGCGCGAGCCATCCCCGATCATCGTGCAAAGTTCGGTCATCGTCACGCGCGACCAATTGGCCTCGATCAGCCGTGGCGGTTGACCGGAAATCCCGCTGCGCCGGAAGACGATTCCCGTATTGGCTTCGGCAGGGTTGAGAACGATCGTGACCGGGGCATTTGAATGGACACCCGAACCGGAAAGGACAACCCGTGTCTCAAGTGTCGTCTGTCGCCCGAAAATCATCGAAAAGCCCGCTTGCAAAGCCTGCTCGAGAGTGTCGGCGAATCGCGTGATTGAGCACCGCCTCTTCGATTGCGCGGACCCTACGCCCGCGTCCTGGCAGGCGCCAAATCAAGCTTTCTTACGCTATGTTACACTTTCTTAAGAGATTGCAGGTTTCGGGCATCAAGCTTTTTGACTGATTCGATCTTCTCCAAGACTCTTGAAAAAAGCACGCGTCTCGCGAAATCAACCCATTCGGAGCGGCGCTCGGCATACGCATGCGCTCCGATGGCAGGTTCGAGGCGAATCGTGTCGCTCAGCTCGATTGGCGCCGAAGGAACGCCGGTATCTCGAGCTGATCATCCTCTGTCAGGCTGCGAGTCGGCTGGATACGGCCATGCCCATCGAGTGGCTGCTGCGCGGATCGCCCTGCGACCGGCCCGCTCGATCGCTTGGCATATTCGGCGTGGATTGAATTGGGCTGGCTGCCGCGCGACGCCGGAATCGGTGCCGTCGGCTGAACCGGCATTTCCGCATCGTCAGCCGAAGCATGCGGATCCTCATGGCGGCTCATGCCGAAAGCCGCGAGCCTTTCGAGCAAAGTCCGGCGCCTGATTTCGTGCTGCAGCTCCGAAGGCGGTTCGTCGCGCTGCGCCCGAATCTGGGCTTGAGCCGGTCGCGGCAGATCTTCGATCTGTGGCATCCGCGGTGCTCGCCCGGTCGGCGTCGCGGGGATTGGAGGAATGAATGCACGCGAATCGTAGGGCTCCGGCTCCGCAGCGGCCCATGCCACCGGTTCGACGAAAGCCGCCGGCTGCGGCATCACCGGCTGGACATGCAGGCCGCGGCCGGCGGACGTCGCAGTGCGCTGCGTCTGCAAGACCGCCTCGCCATAATCCGCCAGTGGTTCCGAGAGAGACGTCGGCGACTGCGAAGCGCTGGACTGCGGCATCGGATAGGAGCCGCCGGTCGCAGCAGTATGAGAGTGCGGCACTGTCCGCTCGGCAGGACGCGCGGGTGCAGCACGGACACGCTCTGCCGCATCGGCGAGGCGCAGTTCGGCAGCGTCGAGATCGCGCATTTCGGCGGGGCGGTCTATTCCGGTGGCCACCACCGAGACGCGCACGATGCCGTCGAGTGTCTCATCGAAAGTCGCGCCAAGGATAATATTGGCGTCTTCGTCGACCTCCTGCCGGATACGGCTTGCGGCCTCGTCGACTTCGTAGAGCGTGAGATCGTTGCCGCCGGTGATTGAAATGAGAAGGCCGCGCGCGCCTTTCATCGAGACTTCGTCGATGAGCGGATTGGCAATCGCCGCCTCGGCCGCGAGAATGGCACGCCGATCGCCGCTCGATTCGCCGGTCCCCATCATCGCCTTTCCCATCTCGCGCATGACGGCGCGAACATCGGCGAAATCGAGGTTGATCAGACCTTCCTTGACCATCAGGTCGGTGATGCAGGCAACGCCCGAATAGAGCACTTGATCGGCCATCGCAAAAGCATCCGCAAAAGTCGTGCGCTCATTGGCCACCCGAAACAGATTTTGGTTGGGAATGACGATGAGAGTATCGACCGATTTCTGCAACTCGGTAATGCCCGCCTCGGCAATCCGCATCCGGCGTGCGCCTTCGAACTGAAACGGCTTGGTCACAACGCCGACGGTCAAAATGCCCAGGTCCCGCGCAGCACGGGCGATCACGGGAGCGGCTCCGGTGCCCGTGCCGCCTCCCATTCCGGCGGTCACGAAGACCATGTGGGCGCCGGCGAGATGATCGTGGATCTCTTCGAGCGCTTCTTCCGCTGCGGCACGACCGACTTCGGGCTGCGACCCGGCACCGAGGCCCTCGGTAACCTGCATACCCATTTGAATGATGCGCTCCGCTCGGGACGAGGTCAGCGCCTGCGCGTCCGTATTGGCGACGACGAAGTCGACCCCCATCAGACCGGAGACTATCATGTTGTTGACAGCATTGCCCCCCGCCCCGCCGACACCACAAACCATGATGCGTGGCTTGAGTTCCCTCAGTTCGGGAGCCTTGAGATTGATCGACATGGTCTGGCCTCTCGACTTTGGAGCGCCGTTCAAGGTCGCCCGCAACTGCTCTTGTTCGTCTCATCGCCAACGGTCACACTTGCCAACCGTCGGGTCGCGCTCGAATTCCGCCGCCTTCACCGAAGCGAAATTTCGACGCGGGAACCTACGCCGCTTACTGCAACCTTCGGCGTCAGGAAAGTTGAAGCAGCCGCCGCGCCACCTCAACTTTCGCCCCCGCTAAAAACTATCTCGCAACCATCGCCCTACCCGCCCGATGTAACCATGTGTTCCGGTAGCTGCCTCGGTATCGCCACGACCGGGACGAAAATGTTCTATGCCGGCCACTTGCGGATAGATGAGGAGTCCGACAGCCGCCGAAAAGCTGGGGCTTTTCGCCGATTCCGGCAAGCCATGTATCCCGAGCGGACGGCCGATCCGAATTTGCCCCGACAAAACACGCCTGGCGGCTTCCACCATGCCGGTGAGTTGGCTCGCACCTCCGGTCAAAACGAGACACGCACCGGCATGCATGACAAATCCCCCATTCCTCAGCTTGTCGCGCGTCAATTCGAGAATTTCTTCGGCGCGCGGCTTGATGATCCGGACGAGTTGCGACTTCGGCAAATGCGCCGGATGATCGTCATCGTCGCCGACTGAAGACACGGCAATGGTCTCGCGCTCGTCCGAAGCCGCCGCCAAACAAGTGCCGTAGAGCGTCTTGAGCCTTTCGGCATCGGCGAGCCGAGTGTTCAAACCACGTGCTATGTCCAAAGTCACGTGATTTCCACCGAGCGCGATCGAATCGACATGCACCAGATGGCCGCCGGAAAAAACCCCGAACGACGTGGTCCCGCCACCCATGTCGATGACGGCTGTCCCGAGTTCGGCCTCGTCATCGACGATCGCCGAGAGACCTGCGGCATAAGGCGTCGCAACCATCGCCTCGATCGTGAGGTGGCAACGCTCGATCGCCAGCATCAAGTTGCGTGCGGCCGTCGCATCGCAGCTCAC